>JAZUDF010000161.1:0-33213 GCA_045639485.1 Faecousia sp.
AGCACAGGGAGTACGAAAACCGGTCCGGCGATATCCGTCGTGGCATCGGTATGGCGACCTACTGGTACAACACCGCCGTCTGGCCCATCTCGCTGGAGCATTCCTCCTGCCGTATGGTGCTCAATCAGGACGGCTCCGTGCAGGTGCAGGTGGGTGAGACCGAGATCGGTCAGGGTGCCGACACCGCTTATGCACAGATGACGGCGGAAATCCTCGGCTTGAAGGACTACCGCGACGTGCACATGATCTCCACGCAGGACACCGACCTCACGCCCTTCGGCACCGGTGCTTACGCCTCCCGTCAGACCTACGTTGTCGGCTTCTCCATCACGCAGACCGGCAACATCCTGAAGGATAAGATCTTAGAGTACGCACACGAGCTGGTACGCTTCCCCGTTGCCGTCCTCGACATCGTCGACAGCAACATCGTCCGCAAGACGGACGGCAGAGTGCTGATGTCTTTGAAGGAGCTTGCGACCGAGGCTCTCTACAACCTCAACCACTCCGTCCATCTGACAGCGGAGTCCTCCTATCAAATCAAGTCCAACGCTTACTCCTTCGGCTGCTGCTGTGCAGAGGTCGAGGTCGACATCCCGATGTGCCGCGTGCAGGTCAAGAAGATCATCAACGTCCACGACTGCGGCAACCTCATCAACCCGCAGCTGGCAGAGGCACAGGTACACGGCGGCATGTCGATGGGTATCGGCATGGCACTGTCCGAGCAGCTCATCTGGGACGAAAAGACCGGTGCTCCGCTCAACAACAACCTGCTTGACTACAAGCTGTCCTCCGTGATGGATCATCCGCACCTGGAAGCACAGTTTGTGGAGAATCCCGAGCCCACCAGCCCCTTCGGCACCAAGTCCCTCGGCGAGCCGCCCACGTGTCCCGTGGCTCCCGCCATCCGCAACGCGATCCTCAATGCGACCGGTGTTGCAATGAACGACCTGCCGATGAACCCGCATAACCTCTTTAAGGCGTTCACCGAGGCAGGCCTGATCAACGATCCGTGGAGAAAGGAGAACTGAGCCATGTATGATATGAAAGAATACTACGAGAGCAAGAGCGTGCAGGATGCAGTCGCTTTGCGTCTGGCACATCCCGAGGCTCACGTCATCGCAGGCGGCTCCGACGTTTTGGTGCAGATGCGTGAAGGCAAGCGTGCCGGCGTGGAGCTCATCTCCATCTATATGCTCGACGAGCTGCGTGGCGTTTCCATTGACGAAAACGGCGATATCCGCATCGGCAGCCTGACGAGCTTCTCCCACATCACGAAGAATCCCATTATTCAGAAGTATATCAACGTGCTCGGCGAGGCAGTCGATCAGGTCGGCGGCCCGCAGATCCGCAACATCGGCACCATCGGCGGCAACACCTGCAACGGTGTTACCTCCGCTGACTCCGCCTCCACCCTCCATGCGTGGGAAGCGATCATTGAGCTGACGGGCCCGAACGGCGTTCGCAGAGTTCCTATTAAGGACTTCTACTTCAAGGCAAAGGTCGTTGACATCCGCGAGGGTGAAATTCAGACGGCTGTCATCATCCCGAAGGAAAGCTACGAAAACTGCTTCGGCTATTACATCAAGTACGCGATGCGGAATGCCCTCGACATCGCCACCAACGGCTGCTCCGTGAACGTGGTACTGTCTGACGACAAGAAGACCTTCAAGCGTGTCCGCGTCGCCTACGGTGTTGCAGGCCCCATCCCCATGCGGGCTCCCAACGCAGAAGCCTTCCTCACCGGCAAGGAAGTCAATATGGAAAACATCAACGCATTCGCAGAAAAGGTACTCGAGGACATCAATCCCAGAGACAGCTGGCGTGCCTCCAAGGCACTGCGTCAGCACGTCGCGGTCGAGTCCGCAAAACGCTGTGCCATTGAATGCGTGAAGAGAGCAGGAGGTGTTCTGTAATGGAAAACCAGTACAAGCTCATTAAGTTCAACCTCAACGGCAAGGACGTCACCACGATGGTCGACGTGCGTGCAAGCCTGACCGATCTTCTTCGCAACGACTACCGTCTGACCTCCGTCAAGAAGGGCTGCGAGGTCGGCGAATGCGGTGCGTGCACCGTTCTCATCGACGGTGAAGCCTTCAACTCCTGCATCTACCTTGCAGTCTGGGTGGACGGCAAGAAGGTCCGCACGTTAGAGAGCCTGCTCGGCCCGAACGGCGAGCTGTCCGACATCCAGCAGGCATTCATCGACGAAGCTGCCATCCAGTGCGGCTTCTGCACGCCCGGCTTCATCATGACCTCTGTGGAAATTCTGGAGTCCGGCAAGCTCTACACTGACGATGAGCTGCGGAAGCTGCTCTCCGGCCATCTGTGCCGCTGCACCGGCTATGAGAACATCATGCGTGCCGTCAAGAAGACGATGTACAAGCGTCTGGGCAAGGAATATGTCGAATAAGCTGCACCCGAAGCTGACCGTTCAGCTCTACACCGACGAAAAATGCTTCGGCCCCGGCGTTGCACAGCTTTTAAAGCTCGTGCAGGAGCATCACTCCCTGCGGGCGGCTTCCATGTCCATCTCCATGGCCTACTCCAAGGCGTGGACGATCGTCAAGAACGCCGAACGGGGTTTGGGGTTCCCCCTGCTATCCTCCACCACCGGCGGCAAATCCGGCGGCGGTGCGGTGCTGACAGAAGAGGCAGAGCGGCTGCTTGCAGAGTTTCAGGCGTACGAAAGCACACTGAAGTCGCAGGCGGAACAACTCTTTGCTGAAACCTTTGACTGGCTGAACAACTGACAAAAGACCGTGGCTGCAGTCCATGCCGCAGCCACGGTCTTCCCGTCAAATCGGAATTTGCAGTTGTCAGTGGTCAGTTTTGCAATGCACCAAAGTCGTGTCATTGCGAGGGAGCCTGCGAGCGTGGCAATCTGTCCGTTGCGGACTTTTCACAGGAAATTCTGTGGCAAAGGATGCAGTTTGACGGCTTGCTCAAACAAATATCTGCGTACAACAATTGTAGGGAGAGATTGCCACGGCTGCTACGCAGCCTCGCAATGACAGGCCATGAAGTGCAGTGCAGCATTCGGCAATCTCATCTAATGATAATGCACTGATATACCAAACCGAAAAGAGAAAATCCTTTATGAATCTTGCAACTGAATTAAAAATCGAAAAAGGCATTACTGCCGTCATCGGCAGCGGCGGGAAAACCACGCTGCTGCACACGCTTGCACGCGAGCTGTCGCAAGTCGGCACGGTCATCCTCACGACCTCCACGCATATGCGTCCGAGCGAGGAGTTCCCGTGTCTTTACGATCCGACTGCGGAGGAAATCAAGGCATTTTTTGAAAAGGGCGAAACCGTCCTCTGTGCCGGAAGTCTGACGGACGAAGGAAAATTCGCCGCGTGCGGGCAGGTGACGTTCACCGAGCTTTCAGAGCTTGCAGACTATGTGCTTGTCGAGGCGGACGGCTCGAAAATGCTGCCACTGAAGGCACACGCAGAATACGAGCCTGCGATCCCTGCGAGCACAAAACGCACCGTCTGTGTGATCGGTGCGTCGGGACTGAACAAGCCCATCCGCGAGGCCGTACACCGTCCGGAGATTTTCTGCCGGATGGTCAACGCGAGTCCCGCAGAGCCTGCAACGCCCGTGCTTGTGGCGTGGCTGCTCAATTATGAGGACTTTGCGGATGTATATTATGTCAACCAGTGTGACCTGCCGGAAACGAAGGATGCCGTGCAGGAATTAGCTTCGCTGCTGTGCAAACCGGCAATTTGCGGAAGTTTGAAAATTCGGAATTCGGAATGCGGAATTCGGAATTAGGTTGTCGATGGTCAGTGCATTCGACAGTGATACGGTACAAAATCGAGAGGGACAGATTGCCACGACTGCTACGCAGTCTCGCAATGACATGACTATGGTGCATACGACCATAAAATACAATTCCGAATTTAAGAAAAACCCGTCTGTTTTCAAAACAAACGGGTTTTTTCTTATTTCTTGCCTAAATCCTGCTTGATCTGCGTGCTGGAGATCTCCGGGGTACGGGGCAGGTAGACGACCTCGCACCGGTCTTTCAGAAAGTCGAACTTTCCTTCCCAGTCGTCGCCCATCGTGAAGATATCGACCTCGTACTTTGCGACGTCGGTCTTTTTCTGTTCCCAGTTTTCTTCGGGAATGACCATGTCCACGTAGCGGATCGCCTCTAACATTGCCTTGCGTTCTTCGTAGGAGAAGTAGCTCTTTTTGCCCTTGGAATTCCAGTTGAATTCGTCCGTGGACAGTGCGACGATCAGGTAGTCGCCCAGTGCCTTGGCACGGCGAAGGAGATTGATGTGCCCGTAGTGGAGCAGATCGAAGGTGCCGTAGGTGATCACTCGTTTCATTTCTTTGTTCCTTTCACTTTTGCCAGAATGAGGTCTGCACAGCGGCTTGCCGCCTTGCCGTCCTCCATCAGGCCGAAATCTTTATTGAACCGCTCCCAGCGTGTCTTCTGTTCCGTTTCCGAATAATTGCGGATATTCTCCGTAAGTGCGGCGTTGCTTTCCGCACGCGGGAACGGCAGATCGGTCAGCGGGAAATAGAAGTTTCTGTCCTTCAGATACGCCTGCAGATCCGTTGCGAACTGGAAGCACGGTCTGCCCGTGATCGCAAAGTCGAACATCAAGGACGAATAGTCCGTGATGACGCAGTCACAAGCTGCAAGCAGCTCCATGATGTCGGGATAGGGCGTTGCGTTGCAGACGTGCTCGCCGTCATAGGTGAACACCTGATTGGAAAGCTCTTCCACCACCGGATGCAGCCGCACGAGCAGCGTCCAATCGCCGCCGAAACGGTCAGATAGTGCCGCAAGCAGGCTCTCCGCCTCCAGACAGTAGGCATCGAGAGAATGATCCGCACGGAAGGTCGGCCCGTAGAGCACGAGCTTGCGGTCTTTCGGCAGGTCGAAGTTCTTCCGCACCTTTTCCCGCACCGCTGTCGGATCTTCAAAGAGCATGTCGTTTCGCGGCGATCCGGTCTCCAGCACCTCGCCATCATACCAGAAGCCGGTCTTGTAGACCTTTGTCATGTGGGCACAGTTGGATACGATGAGATCCGTCTGCTTCGAGTCGCGGATGGCATAGGGTGTGTACGCGTCGTCAAGCTTCGTTGCCGCGTCTTTTTCGATGCGTTTGAGTGCCAGACCGTGCCAGGTCTGCAGATAGAACTGCCCTTTGCGTTTTTTCATGGCTCCCTTGCGGCAGTTGTCGATCCAGACCTTTGCCGTGGAAAGCTCGTAAATGCGTTTGAGTGAGTCGTAGCTCACGGGACGCACGCCTTCGGGAAGCGTGTCCTCCTGCCCGGGCTTTGTCAGCCACACGAGGTCGAGGTTTTCTCCCCTCTGACGCAGTTCCTCAATAATCGCCTTCGGGTTGTCCGAATAGCCCTTGCCGTAAAAGCTTGAGGCGACGATCTTGTTCTTTTTGACGGGCATCAGGCCGAACAGCGTCCACGCGGCGGCAGATGCGATCTTGCTGACGAAACTCATTTGGCGGCCTCCGTTTCCGGATCGGCGTGCAGCCGGTCCCGATGCTTCCAGATGACTGCCACACGGAACAGCAGAATGACCGTTTCCGCAACAGACAGCAGAATGCCGAGCGTGATCATATTGATGTTGCCGGTGAAGTAGAGGATCGCGAGGTTGACGAGGTGGATGACCGTGCCGAAGACGACGGAAAGGTTGGCGTACTTGCTCAGCCCCATCGCGGTCAGCATCGGGAAGCCCAGCAGGTAGCTCGGCAAAATCACCACACCGACGGGCAGCATCGCACGAAGCACACTGCCCGCTTCATAGAAGCTCTCGCCGAACAGCAGTGCACACAGAGGTTTTGCCCAGATAAAGCAGCCGGTGCAGAAGAGAATAATGACCGGCATGATGATGAGCAGGACTTTTTTGACGAGCTTGAAGTCCTTGTTTTTGGTCATGTAGGGATACAGGCTGTCCGACACGGGCGTGAGCACGTTCTTGCCCGTGGTGATGAGCTTGTCAGCAGAAGTATAAAGGCTCGTATTGGCACCGCCTGCGGTGATGAGGTCTAAAATGACCGTGTTGAGTGCGGTGTAGAAGGTGGTGGCAAAGCGGGAGGCGAAGAAGACCGCCGAACGCTTGAAGCTGTTCCAGACATCCGTCACCTTTACGCGGCAAAGGTGAATATCGAACCGCTTGTGCAGGTCGATATACGCCGCGAGCATCGCAAGGCCGTTGCCAACGATGTTGAGGATGGGGATCCAGTAGATGTCCTCGGGCTTTTTGAGCAGGAAGAAGATCGCCACGGTGAAGAAGGTACGGATGATGACCGTACGGACGGCGATCGCCGTCATATTCTCGATGCCGCGGTAGAGGTAGTCCGGCATGAACGAGGTAAAGACCGTGGAAATATAGAACAGCAAAAGCAGCAGCCATTTGTCCCGCCACGCGGGAATGACGGCACAAAGCACCGCAAGCACGCCGAAGGATGCAACGGACAGCAGCAGCTTGCACCACGTCACGGAGGTCAGCGTCCGGCAAAGGTACGGCTTGTCGTCACGGTTGCGGGAAACGTCCTCCGTTGCAGAGAGCAAAAAGCCAAAGTCCACGACCAACTGGAAATAGATCATGATCGCGGTGGAAACGCCGATCAGACCGTAGCTCATGTCGAGCACGCGAGTCTCATACGGCACGGCGATGAAGGAAAGCAGCATTGCGGAGCCCTGCAGGACGTAGAGCATCGCGGTGTTTTTAAAGAGCGTTTTCTTTTTGCCGTCGATGTTTTGGAGTCTGCTTTCTTTTTTCGGAGACTTTGCTTCGAGCTCCTTAATATAAATGAAAATGAGTGCCAAAATCACGCCGACGTAGAACAGCACGTTGGAACGGCGAAGCACGCCGCAGGTGAAGTAGCAGTGGGCTAAAATCGCGATGAGCGAAATGCCGAGGCAGGCTGTTTCAAACGTGAAGGTCTCCTTCGGTTTTCTGATCATCGACTTTAAGATCAGAAGCAGGAAGCAGCCGAAGAACAGCACGGTGGCACCGAGTCCCACCCAGCCGTAGAGATAGTACATCGCGTGCAGGTCGTTTTCACAGTCGTGTGCCAGATCAGCCGCGACCATGTCGCTGACGTTGAGGCCGAAGAACTGCGACAGCTTTGTGGAGGAATTCTGCATCAGAAGCTTGCAGTAGTTGAGCTTCCACGTGCGTTCGTTTGCGACCACGGCGGCATCCTCGGAATAGTCAAACACCTCCGCCGTCTTTTCCAGGCCGAAGCGTTCCACGAGTCCCGGCAGGAAATAGCGGTAGGCAAGATCCAGTCTTGCAGTGCGGAACTCTTCACTGTCTTCTTCATAAAGGAGGAGAGCTTCCTGCTCACTTTCTTTTACAAGGGAGGTCAAAATCTCCTGCTTGCGGACGGCATTGTCGCCGACCTTCCGCTGGTTTTGCACCATGGGAGACACCGGGAACAGAGCCGCAAACACGATGCAGCACACCAGAAACAGCACAAAGTACCGTTTCGGAAGTTTTTTGATGAGAACGGTGAGGGCAAGCCCTGCCGCCGTCATGAGAAGGCACACATAGGCAAGGCGGGTGCCGTGGAGCCAGAGCATCGCAAAGGCAACGAGCGTCGTGAGTGCCACGGTGAGGAAACGGTTTTCCCATTTCCGCCACGCAAAACAGATCGCCATCGGTGCAAGCAGAGAAATGATGGCACTTTGCGAGTTCGGCCAGAAGCACCAGCCGCGAAGGCCGATGCGTTTGTTGGAATAGGTATAGGGCTCCGTGCCGGTCACGACCGCGAGGATCTGCAACGCAATGAGGACACAGAAGGCATAAAACAGGCCGCGATACAGTGCCTTGCGGCAGCTTTCCTGTGCACGCAGACACGAGATCATCGCCACCGCCGTGAGCGGCAGCTGCAGGACGCGGACGTAGTTCGCAAGGTCTTCCTGCCAGCCGACATAGCCGTTTTTGCTGCAGGTATAGCAGTGTACCGCCCAGAACAGTCCGAGTACGGCAAAGAGCAGAGCGTAGAGTTTCTTTTTCTTCGACACTGCAAAGCCGATCAGCACGATGAGTGCCAGCATCAGCACACGCAGAACCGACGTGCCGCCGATGCCGAGCTCCGTCTGCCAGTAGGACAGTGCATCCAAAACCGGCTGAACGGCACATAAGATGCACAGAAGCGTGGGCAGAAACTTCGGATATTTCGTTGTATCAATGAGAGATTTGTTCATAAATTGCCTCCGAACAGGCGTTGTGATCACAACAGAATATCTTTGACGCTGTCAAAAATAAAGGTAGGTCGATCTTCTCCCGCGGCAATGTCCGCCTCGGTCGCTTCGCCCGACAGCACGCACACGGTCGTCACGCCCGCGTTGTTGCCGGAACGGATGTCGGTATAAAGCCGATCGCCGATGACGACGGTCTCGTCCTTCGTGCAGCCGAATTTTTGCCGCACGACCTCGATCATCGTCTTTTCGGGCTTGCCGATATAGATCGGCTTCTTGCCCGTGGCGTTATAGATCCCCACGCACATCGAGCCGCAGTCCGGCACGAAGCCGAAGCTGCACGGGCACACGAGGTCGGGATTGCAGGCATAGAACGGCAGATCGCGTTCGGTGAGAAGCTCACACGTGCGGCGGAGCTTTTCAAAGGTCAGCTCGGTGTCAAAGCCGACAAGCACCACGCCGATGCCGTCTTCGATTTGTTCCGTCACGCGGATGCCGGAGGCACGAAGCTCCTGCAGCATGGATACCGTTCCCTGTGCGTAAACGAGGACGTCGGGGTATTCTTTTTTCAGCAGCAGCACCGTTGCCTGCACGGAGGTGAAAAAGTCTTCCGTGCTGACCTCGATCCCCATGTGCTGCACCTTTTTCACATAGTCCTCGACACTGCGGGAGGAGTTGTTGGTAATGAACACCGACCGTCCGCCCTGCCGGCGTACGGCCTCGAGCAGGGACAGCGTGCCGTCAAACAGGCGGTCTTCCTCATAGATCGTGCCGTCCATGTCGAACAGAAACAGTTTTTTCTGCTGCAGGCACGCGGCATTTTTTCCGTATTTGTCCGTCAGCATTTCAGGCACCCTTGACGGAAAACAGCAGCTTGAGCAGGCGGAAGTGCTTGCCCTGCACGAGCTTGTATGCCAGCTTCTTGCCACGCGGGAGCGTGGAAAGATAAGGATTTTTACGGTAATTCGGGAATTTTTCTGCCGTATAGTCGGCAAATTCCTTCAAAAGGTCTGCCTTCGGATCGATTCTTGCCACGCGGACAGAGCCTGCGATCAGCACGTGGTCGACCGTCAGCTTTTCCAGTTCGTTCCGATAGGTTTCAAGCAGATTTTGCTGTTCAAACCACGCGAGGATGTCGTCAAACGCATCGAGGATCTCGCGGTTGCGGGATACGTTGGTATTGCGGGTGATGGAGCCCTGACGGACGAGATAGAAATACAGGGTGTTCGGCAGCGTCACGATGCTCTGTGCCGCAGCAAACAGTTTGGTGGAGGTGCGGATATCCTCGTACCACACGCGGCTCGGATAACGGATGCCCGTATCCGTGAACAGCGTACGTTTCCAGAGCCTTGCCCAGGCGGCAGGCTGTGCCATCAGAAATTCCGGATGGTCTCTGAGAGCAAAGGCGTCACCGTAGACAGCACTGATCGGCAGCGGGTTACACTTGCCCGCTTCGTTCACCGTGACGGCGTGGAACGAATAGATATCGGCAGGCTCCTGCCCGACCGCGTCACGCAGCACCTGCAGCGTTTCGGGTGCAATGTAGTCGTCACTGTCGATAAACAGCAGATACTCGCCGGTCGATGCTTCAATGCCGGTATTTCTCGCACCGCCCAGGCCCTTGTTTTCCTGATGGATCACGCGGATGCGTTCCGATTCCTTTGCCAGTGCGTCGCAAAGTTCGCCGCTTTTGCCGTCGGTCGAGCCGTCGTCTACAAGCAGGATCTCGCAGTCCGTGCAGTCGTTTTCCAGAACGGAATGAACACATTTTTCAAGATAGTCGGCGACATTGTACACCGGAATGACGATGCTGAATTTCATAATTTCAGTCCTTCTTCTTTTTGGGCTTTTCGGTCTTTTCGGGCAGCGGAGGATATTCTTTGAGCTTCACGAGGAAATATGCACCTGCAAGCAGGGCACCGAAATACCACAGAGAGTTTGCACGGCGAAGCACGCCGCAGGTGTAGTAGACATGTGCCGCCGTCGCCAGCAGGGCGATGCCGATGGCACCCGCCTCTAACGTGAAGATCTGCTTCGGTTTTTTGATGAGTGCACGCAGAACGATGACGATGAAGTACAGAAGGAAGGCACACATCAGCACCATGCCTACCCAGCCGAACCGCAGGTAGATGGCATGGACGTCGTTTTCCACGTCGTAGCTGTAGCCCTTGTGCACCATGCGGTCGGCCTCCAGACCGAACAGCCGCGACAGCGGCGTGGATTCATCCATCAGCAGATAGCAGAAATGAAGCTTCCATGCACGCTCGTTGATGATCTCTTCCGGATCGAGCGTGGCCTCATATTCTTCCACGGTCTTTGCGATGCCGAAGCGATCCACCGTGCCGTACATGAAGTAGTTGTAGGCAGGATAGAGCGTGGCCTGCTGACGCAGGTCTGCATCGACGGTGTCAAGGTCTGCCTCGGGCAGTTTTTCGGGCACGGTGAGCGTGTAGCCGTCGTCGCACACACGGTACTCCGGATTGAGTGCCGCAGAGAGCCATGCACAGTAGGTCAGACGGTCAATGGGACTGTTGGGACGGAAATCGGCACCGTCCTCCAGATCGTTGATGACGCCTGCACGGTACAGTGTCAGAACAGCGTCGTAATACGCTGCGTCCCTGTCCATGCCGGGCACGGTGTCGATATCACGCACCTGCGGGAATTCGGACTCCGGCAGCATCCGCCAGATCAGTTCCGCTGCCGTTGCACGGTCACAGACCGTCCACGGCTCGTCAGCGTACAGCGTTCTGCCGTCATAGTTGTAAAGCTTGGAACGCTCGATGAACACGTCGTGCCAGTTTTCACCGGCGTTTTCCCAACCGGTCAGTTCCTTCGTGCCCGTGTAGCGTTCATAAACACGCGTGGAAGAGCAGAGGATATCGACCACGCGGATGCGATCAAAGGGATGGAAATAGTAGAGCTTGTCGGAGCTCGTCACAAGGTCGAGCGTCTGCAGATAGCCGACGTACTTCTGATAGGGTTCCGCGTAGTCGTACATGGCGACGCGGGCGTTGACAAGCAGTCGGTGATAAGCCTTCTGCCAGTTGTTATAGGCCGGGTTGACCTCGATCTTGCGGTATTCTTCTTCGGTGTCGATGGGCTGCATATCGGCAAAAACGGAGTGCTCCAGTGCAGACGGCAGTGCAAAGGCCTGCATACCGGTCGGAACGTCCTGCACGTCCTCCAATACGGGAGAACAGAGGTTGCGGATCTGTGCCTCGCCCAGATCGCACATCTGCTCGGCGGCTGCCGATTTTTTCTCCGTGTAGTCGCCCACGAAGCTGCGGTTTTCATACATCGGCGAGACGTAGAACAGTCCGCCGAAAACGAGCGTGATGACCGCCATTGCGATGGCAAAGCGTTTTTTCTGCCCGGTCAGCAGGAACACGACCGTCATGCCGATGCCCGTCATGAGCATGCAAAGGAACGAAAGGCGGGTGCCGTGCAGGAACAGAACGCCCAGACAGATGACGAAGATCACAATGCACAAAACCGTGCTCTGCGGACGTTTGCGGAGAATATAGGCAATGGTGACCGGGGCACAGATGCTCAAAATGGCACTTTGTGCGTTTGGCCAGAAGCAGTAGCCGCAGATGCCCACGCCACGGTCGGGGTAGGTATAGGGCTCGGTCTTCGTGAGGTTGCTGACGATGAAAGAAAGGATCAAAATCGTAAGCGAACCCGCGATGCCCTTCAAAATGGCGTCAAAGCCGTCCTCGCCGGAGATCTTCAGGCAGGTGATGAGGCTGATCGCCGTCACGGGCAGCTGCAGGACGCTGATGAAATAGGTGGTGTCGTGGATGAGAGATGCCACCGTCATGCCGTTCTGCCAGCAGACGGCAACGTGAGCGATCCAGAAAACACAGACCGTGCCGAGCAGGATCCAATAGACCTTTTTGTTGTCGGAGAGGATCAGTCCGCCGAGAAACAGCAGAGCAAAGATGATTGCACGCGGTGCAAAGGACAGCGAGATCGGAATCTGCAGCGTATCCTGCCAGTAGGACACGATGTCCAGCACCGGCTGCAGACACAGCAGCAGCACGATCAGGTGCGGTAAAATGCGTTTGAGTTTTTCATTGTTTCTTATCGGTAATGCTTTCATAGGGAATCCTCATACAGAAATCTTTTTGCCGTTTCCGGCTGTAAACGTACATTAGAAATATTGTATCACAATTTGAGCCAAAAGTCCACCGATACTTACGGCAGATCTGCCGCGGTGGCGGACAGCCACTGATCGAACGGGAGGGACAAAAAGGCGGACAGTTTTTCTGCAAACTGCGGGTAGAGATCTTTCACGCGGTCTTCCCCGCTCACACGCGGGTTGATATGGCGTTTTTTCGCGTCTACCCGATAGCAGAGGCGGCCTTCCTGCGGCACGGGACTGCTGTGCAGCACCGCGTAGGCACGGAAGGTTTTCCACGCGGCGGCACTTTCAGGATCGTGCAGGAGTTTTTCGATCACGGCATCTTCGGTCGTCTGCAGATCGCTCCGCGTGATGACGGAGCGGAGCAGTGCGTCCTTGAGCAGATGTGCCAGTGCCTCCATGGAAAAGCGGTCTTCATCGGAGACATAGACCTTGGAGCAGCACAGGGCGGTTTCGGCAAAATGAAGTGCCGTCTGCCGCGTGCGGAACGTCAGCTCGTCCTGCCCTTCCTCGTTTTTCTCCACCGTCAGATCGTCATACATCGCCTGCACCGTTTCAAGGTCGGCAAAGCCGTAGTGCAGGGCGTTGCCGAGCGTGTACTCCAGGCGGTCGGCAGACAGACGCGGCGTGTCATTGTCGGCAATGGGATAGCGGTGGTAGTCGCACACGTCGTCCGACGTCAGCCCGTGCTGATGCAAAACCTCCATGATCTCCGGTGAGTTCGCAATGACCGCACGGGTGTCGAGCTCGGTGGACTCCTGCGTCAGGTGGTCGCCGTTGAGAAAATCGATCACGTGGGCGAACACCGGCGTGGAAATATCGTGTAAAAGTCCCGCTGCCGCCTGCTTTTCATCATGGGTAAAATGCCAGACGATCAGCCCCACACCGAGGCTGTGCTCATAGCGGGAATAGGTGCCGCAGCGTAAAAATCGCGGGAAGGACGTATACTCGCAGCCGCAGTTCATCCCGACCTTTTGCAGACGCTGCATGGCAGGTGTCCGGCATAGCTGCTGCAAGATTGCCGGAACCTCGGCGTGATAGACGTGTAAGTACTCCATTTCGGCACCTTCTTTCACAGATACAGTATAGCAGAAAGCCTGCTTCTTCGCAAGCAAAACCGGGAAAACTTGCAGTTGCCGCAAAGACAAATTTTTGCTATAATTGTGGTATCTTTCATCGGAAAGAAGGATCTTTATGCGAGCAAGCGGCATTTTACTTCATATCTCCTCCCTGCCCTCGCCGCACGGCATCGGCACGTTGGGGCAGTCGGCTTACCGTTTTGTCGATTTTCTGGCACGGGCAGGACAGACCTACTGGCAGATTTTGCCCATCGGGCCGACCGGTGTGGGCGACAGTCCATACCAGAGCTGTTCCGCCTTTGCGGGCAACCCCTACCTCATCGACCTTGACGATCTCGTCTCACGCGGTCTTCTGACCGAAGCGGAGGTCTGCGGTGTCTTCTGGGGCGAAAATGCGGAAAAAGTCGATTTCGGTGCTCTTTATGCCGGCCGCTTTGCCGTGCTGGAGAAAGCCTACCGACGCGGTTTGGAGCAGGAGCGTGCCGCCTTTGCCGCCTTCCGCACGGCACAGCCGTGGGTGGAGGACTACGGTCTTTACATGGCACTCAAACGCAAGTTCGGGCTCCTTCCGTGGTATCAGTGGCCGAAGGCTGCCGCACGTAGGCTGCCGGACGCTCTTTGCCGCTACCGTGAAGAGTTATCCGACGATATTTCTTTTTACTGCTTTGTGCAGTATCTGTTCTATGACCAGTGGGAGCGTCTGCACGCTTATGCCAAAGAACGCGGCGTGCGGATCATCGGCGATATTCCCATCTACGTCCCCATCGACTCGGCAGACGTGTGGCTGTCCCCCGAGCTGTTCCAGCTGGATCGCAACCTCACGCCGAAAGCCGTGGCAGGTGTGCCGCCCGATGCTTTCACCGAGGACGGTCAGCTCTGGGGCAATCCCCTCTACGACTGGGCGAAGATGAAAAAAGACGGCTTTGCGTGGTGGAAACGCCGCGTCAAAGGTGCGGCTGCGTTTTTCGACATGATCCGCATCGACCATTTCCGCGGTCTGGAGAGCTACTGGGCCTTCCCCTATGGCGATGAAAACGCCCGCGGCGGCAAGTGGATGCCCGGCCCCGGCATGGCACTCATCCGTGCGATCAAAGACTCCTGTCCCGACACCGCGTTTATTGCGGAGGATCTCGGCGTGATCACACCGCCGGTAAGGAAATTGCAGGAGCGGTCGGGCTTTCCCGGCATGAAGGTGATGGAATTTGCCTTTGACGGCGGCACGGACAACGCGTATCTGCCCCACAACGTCATTCCCGCGTGCGTCTACTACACCGGAACGCACGACAACGAAACGCTGGCACAGTGGTATGAAGGCATGGCACCGGGTGCACGGGAGTTTCTGACCGCCTATCTCGGCCTGAACGAGCACGAGGGCGTGCTTCGCGGCATTCTCCGCAGCGGCATGACCTCTACGGCAGATCTTTTCATCGCACAGCTGCAGGACTGGATGGAACTGGGTGCGGAGGCACGGATGAACACGCCGGGGCTTCTGTCCGACAAAAACTGGAGCTGGCGGCTGAACAGGTTGCCGGACGGTACCCTTGCAGACGAGATCCGTGCCATGACACAGTTTAGCGGGAGGTTGACACGATGACGGAAAAACTGTTTGAAAAAGACGCTTACTTAAAAGAATTTACCGCACAGGTCTGCTCCTGCGAAGCATCCCCGAAGGGCTATGCGGTCGTGCTTGACCGCACGGCGTTCTATCCCGAAGGCGGCGGACAGCCCTTTGACTGCGGCACGCTCGGTGACGCCGCGGTGACGGAGGTGCACTACGTGAACGGCGAGATCGTCCACACCTGCGACCGTCCGGTATCGGGCACGGTCACGGGTAACATTGACTGGGATCGCCGCTTCGATCTCATGCAGCAGCATTCGGGCGAGCATATCGTCTCGGGCCTCATCCACAACCGCTTCGGCTATGAAAACGTCGGCTTCCACATGGGTGCGGACATGATCACCATCGACCTTTCCGGCATGCTGACGATGCAGGAGGTCGCAGAGATCGAGCTTGCGGCAAACCGTGTGCTCTGGGACAATCTCCCGGTGGATATCTTCTACCCGAGTGCGGAAGAACTGCAGGCACTTGCCTACCGCAGCAAAAAAGAGCTGACCGGGCAGGTGCGGATCGTACGCTGGCCCGGCGTGGACACCTGTGCCTGCTGCGGCACGCACGTGGCACGCAGCGGTGAGATCGGCCTGATCAAACTGCTGTCGTGTGTCAAATTCCGTGACGGCGTGCGGATCGAGCTGCTTTGCGGCAAACGTGCTTACGACTACGTATCGACGGTCGTTGCACAGAACCGTGAGATCTCCGGACTGCTCTCCGCAAAACCGCTTGAAACGGCAGCTGCGGCAGGCCGTATGGCACAGGAGCTGGCAGACACGAAATTCGCCCTCACCGGTGCACAGCAGAAATACTTTGAAAGCCTTGCCGAAAGCTTCCGCGATCTTGGTGACGTTTTCTTTTTTGAGGACGGTCTGTCTCCCGACGCTCTGCGGCGTCTGGGCGTGGAGGTCATGGAGGTATGCGGCGGCAGATGTGCCGTCTTCTCCGGCTCGGACGAAGAGGGCTATAAGTACGCCGTCGGCGAAAAAGACGGCGATCTGCGGGAGTTTGTCAAGGCCATGAACACCGCTCTGCACGGACGCGGTGGCGGCAAGCCGTTCTTTGCACAGGGCTCCGTTGCGGCAAGCAGAAAAGAGATCTGCGAGTTTTTTAATATGTAAATAAATCGGGTGCGTGCATCGCACCCGATTCTTTTCATATACCGCTGTTTCGTGCATAGGTTTGTACCAGCAAATCAGGAGGCACGGATATGAAACGATTTCTTTGTCTGTTACTGACAGTCACGGTGCTGACCGCCGTTTGCGGGTGGTCTGCACACGCCGCAGAGGTGGAGATCGCCGCACCGTCCGCTATTTTGATGGATGCGGCGACCGGTACGGTGCTGTACGAATGCAACGCGGATGAGAAACTGGCACCCGCGAGCGTGACGAAGGTGATGACGCTGCTGCTTGTCATGGAAGCACTAAGCAGCGGAAAGATCACGTGGAACGACACGGTGACCGCTTCGGAAACCGCTGCTGCCAAGGGCGGCAGTCAGGTCTATCTGAAGGTCGGAGAGCAGATGTCCGTCGACGAGATGCTCAAATCCGTGGTGGTCTCCTCCGCCAACGACTGTGCGACGGCTCTGGCAGAGCACGTGGCAGGCAGCGAGAGTGCTTTTGTGGAGATGATGAACGCACGGGCATCGGAGCTCGGGATGGAGAACACGCACTTTGTCAACTGCACGGGACTCGACGACGGGGAAAACGCCGATCAGCATCTGACGACCGCCCGCGATATCGCTCTGATGTCACGGGAGCTTCTGAAGCACGACGAGATCCGCAACTACACGACCATCTGGACGGACACCGTACGCGGCGGCACCTTCGGACTGTCAAACACCAACAAGCTCGTGCGGTTCTATGACGGCACGACCGGCCTCAAAACGGGCTTCACCTCCGGTGCGGGTTACTGTCTGTCTGCCTCGGCCGAGCGGAACGGCATCGAGCTCATTGCCGTGGTGATGCACTGTCAGAGCTCTACCGACCGTTTTTCCTCTGCAAAGGCACTGCTGGATTACGGGTTTGCAAACTACGCCCTCGTCACGCCCGATTTTGAGATCGCACTCGATCCCATTTCGGTGACGCTCGGAAAAGAGGAAACAGTCACGCCGGTGCTCTCCGATCCCACGCCCGTCCTCATCCGCAAGGAGCAGCAGGCCTCCGTGACACGTACCTACGTGCCGGAAGAAAGTCTGTGTGCTCCGGTGGCGGAAGGTCAGACCGTCGGGATGCTGACCGTGGAGGCTGACGGCGAGGTTTTAAAGGAAATTCCGGTCGTGGCAGCCTGTGCGGTGGAGAAGCTTTCCTACGGCGACGTTCTGCTGCGATTGCTGCAAAAAATCTGCATGGGATAAACGAAAAAAGGCGGAAACGGAAGTTCCCGCCTTTTTTCGTTTTACAATCTTTTCCGTCTGTGTTATAATAAAGGGTAGGGATATTATCAACGAAGGAGCATTTTCATGCTGGACAAACTCTTGCAGGTGGAAAACCGCTACGACGAGCTCTGTGCCCGTGCCGAACAGCCTGATTTTTACGCTGATCCGAAGCTCGCGGCAAAATATTTGAAAGAGCAGCGGGAATTAGAACCCGTGGTGAAGACCTTCCGTGCCTATAACGCGGCGAAGGCAACGATGGACGAAGCGTTGGAGCTGATGTCCCCGGAGCCGGAGATGAAGGACTTTCTGCAGGAAGAATACTCGGAGGCAAAAAAAGACGCCGAGCGGTTGGAAGAAGAGCTCCGCATCCTGCTTCTGCCGAAGGATCCCAATGACAGCAAAAACGTCATTGTGGAGATCCGCGGCGGCGTGGGCGGCGAGGAAAGTGCTCTGTTTGCACACAGTCTGTTCCGGATGTACTCCATGTATGCAGCCGCCCGCGGCTGGAAGCTGGAGCTGATGAACTACAACGAAACCGAGCTCGGCGGCGTGAAGGAAGCCGGTTTCATCATCGGAGGTGACGGTGCGTTCTCCCGCATGAAGTTTGAGTCCGGTGTCCACCGCGTACAGCGTGTGCCCGAGACCGAGTGCGGCGGCCGCATCCACACCTCCACGGCAACGGTGGCGGTGCTGCCCGAAATGGAAGAGGCAGACGTGGAGATCCGCCCCGAGGACATTGAAATGCAGGACTACCGCTCCTCCGGTGCAGGCGGTCAGCACATCAACAAGACCTCCTCTGCCGTACGCCTCATCCACAAGCCCACGGGCATCGTGGTGTCCTGCCAGGAAGAACGCAGCCAGTTCCAGAATCGCGAAAAGTGCATGAACATGCTCGCCTCCAAGCTCTACGAGATCGAGCAGGAACGCATCGACTCCGAGGTTTCCGGCACGCGAAAAAGCCAGATCGGCATGGGCATGCGAAACGAAAAGATCCGCACCTACAATTTCCCGCAGGATCGCGTGACCGATCACCGCATCGGATTGAGCCTGCACAATATTTCCGGCTTTATGGACGGGAACCTGGACGAAATGATCGACGCACTGACCACCGCCGCACAGGCGGACAAGCTGCAGCACGGCGAAGAATAAAATTCGGAATTCGGAATTCGGAATTCGGAATTACTTTTTCAGGAATTTCGAGGCAATTATGAAAACACAAATGCTATCTGCGGCGAAGCACGAAGACCTTGAGCTTGCCGCGAACATCATCAGAAACGGCGGACTGGTCGGTATCCCCACGGAGACCGTCTACGGTCTGGGTGCGAATGCACTTGATCCTACAGCCGTCGAAAACATCTTTATCGCCAAGGGAAGGCCCTCCGATAACCCGCTCATCATCCACATTGCCGAGCCGCAGGAGCTGACGAACTACTGTGTCAACATCCCCGAAACGGCATGGACGCTGGCAAAGGAATTCTGGCCGGGGCCTCTGACGATGGTACTGCCGGTCAGCTCCGTCGTGCCGAAGCGTACGACCGGCGGTCTTGACACCGTGGCAGTCCGCTGTCCGGCGACTGCGGCGACGCGTGAGCTGATCAGGCTTGCAGGCGTTCCCATCGCGGCACCGTCCGCCAACATCTCCGGAAAGCCCTCCACCACGACTGCACAGCACGTGCTGCACGACATGGACGGCAGGATCGACGCCATCATCGACGGCGGCCCGTGCGAGGTCGGCGTCGAGTCCACGATCGTCGATCTGACGGGCGATACGCCCCGTCTGCTCCGTCCGGGCGGCATCACGCCCGAGTATCTGCGTGCGGTTCTGGGCGAGCTCGTCATCGACAAGGCCGTTACGGCACAGATCTCCAATGACACCGTCGTGCGTGCACCGGGCATGAAATACAAGCACTACGCACCCGCTGCGGACGTGCTGATCGTCAATGGCTCACGCGAGGGTGCGGCAGCTTATATCAAGCGGCATTTTGCCCCGGGCAATGCAGTTTTGTGCTACGAAGAAGAACTGCCGCTGTATGAAGGCTACAACCCCACTGCCTACGGCAGGCAGGGCGATCCTTCCACGCTTTCCGCAGGCCTCTTTGCGGCACTGCGAAAGCTTGATGACAGGAACATCGGCACGATCTTTGCCCGCTGTCCCGAAAAAAGCTGCGGCATATCCTTTGCCGTGCAGAACCGCCTGCGGAAATCCGCCGGCTTCCACATTGTGAACGGAGATACGGAAGAATGAAAGTGATCGGCATCACCGGCACCACCGGCAGTGGCAAGACCACCGCACTTGCAAGGATCAAGGCACACGGCGGTCTGGTTCTGGACTGTGATAAAATCTACCACCGGCTGCTCAAAACGGACGAGCACCTTTTGCAGCTCATTGAGAACACCTTCCCCGGCGTGGTGAAGGACGGAAAGCTTGACCGCAAGGCACTCGGTGCACACGTCTTTGACGATCCCATCGCCCTGATGACGCTCAACGGCATCACCCACGGCTGCGTGCATGAAAAGGTCATCGAAAAGCTGATGCACTCCCGCAAGCCCTTTGCCGCCATCGATGCCATCGGACTGTTTGAAAGCGGCATCAACGTGCTGTGCGATTTCACCGTTGCCGTCACCGCCTCGGAGGAGGTGCGGGTGCAGCGGTTACTCAAGCGTGAGAACATCACGGAAGAATACGCGAGAAAACGCATCGCCGCACAGAAGGATGCGGAGTTCTTCTGCGAGCAGTGTGACTACGTGCTGGAAAACAACGGCACGCTCGAAGAATTTGAAGCGAAGTGCGACCAATTATTCTCGACGCTTCTCGGAGAAGCGTACGGGAATAATGATAAATAATAAGTGATAAATGATAAATTCGGAGGATAAAAACTATGAGTGAAGAAACCAAAGCCCTGCGTGAAAAACTGCTTCGTGCTCCCAAAAACGGCTACGACCGTCTGTCTGCAGAAGACCGTGCCGAAATGGAACGCTACTGCAAAGACTACATGAAGTTCATCGACGATGCCAAGACCGAGCGTGAAGCCGTCACCGTCACCATCGCCGCTGCGGAAAAGGCAGGCTTTGTCCCGCTGGTTCCCGGCATGAGCCTCAAACCCGGTGACCGCGTCTACCGCGACAATGCCGGCAAGAGTGCCTTCTTTGCCGTCATCGGCAGCAAGAACCTCAACGAAGGTGCCCAGATCGTGGCATCCCACATCGACTCCCCGCGTCTGGATCTCAAGCCCAATCCCCTGTACGAAGATGCGGAAATGGCCTATTTTAAGACGCATTACTACGGCGGCATCAAAAAGTATCAGTGGACGACCGTTCCCCTCTCCCTGCACGGTGTCGTGTGCACGAAGGACGGCTCCGTCGTGACCGTCCGCGTCGGTGACGACGAGAACGATCCCTGCTTCTGCGTGACCGATCTTCTGGTGCATCTGTCCGCCGACCAGATGAAAAAGACGCTTGCAGAAGGCGTGACCGGCGAAGCTCTCAACATCCTGCTCGGCAGTGAGCCCATTGCCGACGATGACGGTGCAGACCGCGTGAAGCTGGCAGTCATGCAGCTCATCAACGAACGCTACGGCATCACCGAGGACGATTTCCTCTGTGCAGAGCTCACCATGGTGCCCGCCGCAAAGGCAAGAGAGATTGGCTTTGACCGCAGCCTCATCGGTGCCTACGGTCACGACGACCGCGTGTGTGCCTATGCTTCCTTTGAGCCGCTGCTGAAACTGGAAATTCCCGAACACACCGCAGTGTGCGTGCTGGCCGACAAAGAAGAGATCGGCTCTGTCGGTATCTCCGGCATGCAGTCGCAGGCCTTTGAAACCTTTATGGGCGATCTGTGCAAGGCGGAGGATTCCTGCCTGCGTCGCTGCTTTGAGGCTTCCTTCTGTCTGAGCTGTGACGTGACCAACGCATACGATCCCATCTACGCCGAAACCTGCGACAAACGCAACAACTCCAAGGTCAACTACGGTGTCGCCATCTGCAAGTACACCGGCTCCCGCGGCAAGTCCGGTGCGTCCGATGCGGCAGCAGAGGTCATGGGCTACGCAAGAGAACTGTTTGAGGACAACGGCGTCATCTGGCAGACGGCAGAGCTCGGCCGCGTCGATCAGGGCGGCGGCGGTACGGTTGCCTGCTACATGGCAAACCGCAACATCACCACGCTCGATGCAGGCGTTCCCGTGCTTTCCATGCACGCTCCGATGGAGGTCGTCTCCAAGCTCGACTGCTACATGACCATGAAGGGCATGAAGGCCGTCTACGAAGCATAAAAACAGAGAACAGACAGAAAAAAACACCGCCTTTGGCGGTGTTTTTTTCTTTATGAAAAGCCATAATAAAAATCACAAAAAACGAGGAAGCGAGGAACAAAGCGGCAAGAGCTGAACAGCGGACGGTTTGTTTTGAGTTTCCTCAAACTACTGCCAGCCCATGCTGCGTTCGTATGCCAGGATCGTGCCGGCGTTTGCCATCTCGATGTCGGACAGATAGTCGCCCAGATGGCTGTCAAAGTAGGAGCCGTCCACGGTGCCTTCGTACCACGGCATGGCATTGAAATAGTCGGACATCGTCGTGCTTTTGAAGATGCGTCCGTGGCGGGCATAGATCTCGTTGCAGGCGATGCGGCACTGGTTTGCCGTCATGCCTTTGAGGTCGTCCGTCGTGATGTAGCGGGTGTTGCTGTCGGCGATGACGTAGCCGGAAGCCGGGATCTCGAAATTGACGTAGTTGTAGGTGCTGCTGTTGATAAATTCGTAGGTCGGTGCCACTGTCGTGGGCGGCTCCGTGGTCTCCGGCTCGGTCGTCTCGACCGTCGTGGTTTCCGGTGCCGTTGTGGTCTCCGGTGCCGCCGTGGTCTGCACCTGTTCGGTTTCCGTGCTTTGCGTCTGCTGTGGCTGTGCACGGCGGGACAGCACCCATCCGGTGATGCCTGCGGCGATGAGAACGACCGCTGCGATCAGAATGGGAAGGAGCAGGCCGCGTTTTTTCTTTTTTCGCTGTTTCGGCTGTGCGGCAGGCTCTTTTTTCGGCAGCAGCTCCGGCAGCGGCTCGACCTCTGCGTCCGGATCCTGCAAACGCAGGAAGTCACGGTGAAGCTCCTCCGTGGAAGGATAGCGGCGTGCCCGCTCGGATGCACAGGCACGGCACAGGACGGACGCCATACGCGGGCTTGCGTTGTACGGAGCAGGAAGCTCTTCGCCGCGGATGCGTCTGCGTTCGGCCTGCACGATCTGCTCACGGGAGACCTGCTGCGGAGCAGGAGGCAAAAACGGTCCCCGCAGACCGTTTGCCAGACGGTAGAGCACCATGCCGAGTGCATAGCGGTCTCCGTTTGCGGACGGCAGGCTGCTGCCGGTCAGCACCTCGGGTGCCTGATATTCTCTTGCCGCTCCCGAGACCTTCCGCGTGCCCGTGCGGCAGAAGTCACCCAATTTATACGTGCCGTCGCGGGAGAGGAAAATATTGGCCGGATGCACCGCACCGTGGCAGGTGCCGGCATCTTCGAGCGTGATCAGGCCGGAAGACAGCTCCTGCCCGAGCTGCATGAGCATGGCTTCGGAAAAGTCCGTCTTTCCCATCACGGAACGCAGACTCGTCAGCAGCTCCATCCGCACGAACACGTCATAGCCTCCGTCTGCACAGCGGAACGCCTGACGCTCATAATATTCTGCCAGATGCGGCTTGCCCCGCAGTGCGATCTGCTTGTCTGCAAGCCCCAACAGCACCCGTGCTTTCCGCTCGCTTGCCGCCGGATCCTCCGACGGTTCCACGTGATACTGCTTGATCGCGGCGTACTGCTGCCCCTGCGGCGTTTTGCACACGGCACGGTAGACCTTCGTCTCCGGCCCTTCGCCGATCAGATCTTCAATCTCCCACTGTTCCCACAGCGGAGCGTACTTTCGGATATCGCCCATGATGACGCCTCCCTTGTTTTCTGTTTTCAGTGTAACACGCAGAAAAAAGAATGTCAATTTCCGTGCGTATCTGTTATAATATGTGCAGATTTCAGAAAATAACCGTTTTCGGGAGTACCATGATGAAACAGACCGTTCTCGGCATCCTCGCCCACGTGGACGCCGGCAAGACCACCCTTGCCGAAGCTCTGCTGCTCAAAACCGGAAAACTGAAAAAAGCAGGCCGCGTCGATCACGGCGACACCGCTCTCGACACGCACGCACTGGAGCGTGAACGCGGCATCACCATTTTTGCGGGACAGACCGTGTTTGAGACGGGCGATCTTTCCGTGACGCTCCTTGACACGCCGGGACACGTGGACTTTTCCGCGGAGACCGAACGCGTACTTCAGGTACTCGACTATGCCATACTCGTCATCTCCGGCACGGACGGCGTGCAGTCGCACACCCGCACACTGTGGCGACTGCTCGATCTGTACCGCATCCCGACCTTCGTGTTTGTCACGAAGATGGATCTTGCCCGCAGGACAAGGCCGGAGCTGCTGGAGGATCTGCGTGCCACACTGTCGGCCGACTGTATCGATTTTTCTGCCGACGCAGCCTTGGAGCGTGCGGAGCAGCTTGCGATGTGCCGCGAGGATCTGTTGGAGCAATATCTGCAGGAAGGCACCGTTTCGGATGCACAGACCGCATCCCTCATCCGCAGCCGCCGCGTTTTTCCGTGTCTGTTCGGCTCGGGACTGAAGGCGGAGGGCATCGACGAGCTGCTGGAGCTGCTGAAAACCTATATTGAAATAAAGGAATACCCCGACGTGTTCGGTGCGAAGGTGTTCAAGATCACCCACGACGCACAGGGCAACCGTCTGACGCACCTCAAGGTCACGGGCGGCACGCTGAAGGTACGCGACACGGTGTCCTACGGCGATCTGTCCGAAAAGGTCAGCCAGCTGCGGATCGTTTCGGGTGCAAAGTTTTCCGCCGGGGGGGGAGGCACGGGGGGCGGGGGCTGGGCTGGCGCGGGCCTTTCTGCCACCGTCGGCGGGCAGGGACTCGGCATAGAGGCTCCTTCTGCCGCTCCGGTACTGGAGCCGGTGATGCGGTACTGCCTGCATCTGCCGTCCGACGTCGATATCCGTGCCGCTCTGCCGAAGCTGCGGACACTGGAGGAGGAAGAGCCGCTGCTCCACATCTTCTGGAACACGCATCTGCAGGAACTGCAGGTGGCTCTGATGGGCGAAGTGCAGGCCGAGATCCTGCAAAGCGTGCTGCTCGACCGCTTCGGCTGGGAGGTTCGCATCGATCAGGGCAACGTATTATATAAGGAGACGATCGAAACTTCCGTGGAGGGCGTGGGACACTATGAGCCGCTGCGTCACTATGCAGAGGTGCATCTGCTCTTGGAGCCGCTTCCGCGAGGCAGCGGACTGCAGTTTGCCCTCAAATGCAGCGAGGATCTGCTTGCACGCAACTGGCAGCGGCTGATCCTCACGCATCTTCTGGAAAAGCAGCATCTCGGCGTTCTGACCGGCAGTCCGCTCACGGACGTGAAGATCACGCTGACGGCCGGCCGTGCCCATATCAAGCACACGGAGGGCGGTGACTTCCGTCAGGCGACCTACCGTGCCGTGCGGCAGGGGCTCATGCAGGCAAGATCCGTGCTGCTCGAGCCGTATTACAGCTTCCGTCTGGAGGTACCGCCTGCACAGATCGGGCGTGCCATCACGGACGTGCGGCAGATGTGCGGCAGCTTTGATGCTCCGGAAGAAGCAGGAGAACTGACATTGCTTCGCGGCAAGGCTCCCGTTGCCGCCATGAACGGCTACGCCCGTCAGGTCGCCGCCTACACCTCGGGACGCGGCAGACTGTTTGCAGAGCCTGCAGGTTACGATATCTGCCACAACGCGGACGAGGCGGTGCAGGCAGCCGCCTATGATCCCGAGGGCGATCCTGACAACACACCGGACTCCGTTTTCTGTGCCCACGGCGGCGGCTTTACGGTCAAGTGGGACAAGGTGCCGGAGTATATGCACCTGGAGAGCAGCCTCAAAAAAGAAACGCCGCTCGAAGTGCCGAAGCTGGTGCGGCGAAATCTGCATTTGGACGAAAAGGAGCTTGAGGCGATCATGACGCGGGAATTCGGCCCCGTCAGACGCCCGCTCTATCACGCACCCGAAAGACGTGCCGAGCTGAAAGAGCAGACGCTCCCGCCCGCACCGCCGAAGACGAACTGGCTGATCGTGGACGGCTACAACGTGGTCTTTGCATGGGACGATCTGCGTGCCCTCGCACAGAACGATCTGGAGGCGGCACGCAACGAGCTGATTTCGCTTCTTTGCAATTACAGTGCCTACACCGGCGTACAGACCGTGCTCGTCTTTGACGCCTACAAGGTCAAGGGCAGCGTCGGACACCACGAAAACACCCGCAGCATCCGCGTGGTCTATACCAAAGAGAATGAAACGGGCGACCGGTATATCGAACGGCTGACGCACGAGATCGGCAAAAACGAGCAGGTTCGCGTGGTAACGTCGGACGCTCTGATCCAGCTGTCCGCCGTACGCAGCGGTGTGCTGCGGATGAGTGCGGCAGAGTTTGAACGGGAATATGCCGCCATCGAGGACGCCATCGACGCGTGGCTGAAGAAGACCGCACAGGAGCGGTTGGGAACCGTCGGAGAAAACCTGAATATCAGTGATCAATAAATCGGGATTCAGCAAAGGGGACAAACAAGATTTCGGCAGATTTATCATCTCGCTAAATCCCTGTTTGGCGGGACGTCGGGGACGCCGTCCCCTACAAGTGCAGTGTGGCGATTGCAAAGTCACGGAAAAAACCTGCAAAAATGCCGAAAATAATGAAAATAACCGTTGACTTTCGCACTCGCGGTGTGATAGAATGGCTCTACCTGTGAAAAAGGGCTTATTTTTTGTGCCCATTTTTCAGTCACGGACAGGCAGTTTTCCTTTTGACTGCCGCTAAATTTTCAATAGCCGTGATGATACAGGGAGGCAATTTTTTAAGGAGGTGCCGTAATGCGCGTAAAAATCACTCTGAGATGTTCTGAATGCAAGCAGAGAAACTACAACACCATGAAGAACAAGAAGAACGACCCGGACCGTATCGAAATGAAGAAGTACTGCAGATTCTGCAGAAAGCACACGCTTCACACCGAAACGAAGTAACGCGAAAGGGTGAAAAAAATGGCAGAAACGAAGAAAAAGGAAAACATCTTTAAGCGGATCGGCAAATGGTTCCGCGGCATGAAGAGCGAACTGAAGAAGGTCGTATGGCCCTCTGCAAGCCAGCTGTTCAACAACACGCTTGTTGTTATCGTCTGCTCCATCATCGTCGCTCTGATCGTCTTTGCTTTTGACTGGCTCGCCGGTCTCGGCATCCACGAGCTGCTCAAACTCGTCGGGTAAGGCACGATGGCAGATACCGCAAGATGGTATATAGTCCATACCTATTCGGGCTATGAAAACACCGTCAAGGCGACCATCGACGCTACCGTCGAAACCCGTCACCTTGAAGACGTCATCTACGAGGTTTCCATTCCGATGGAAACAGTCACCGAAGTAACGGAAAGCGGTGTGACGAAAGAAGTCGAACGCAAACTGTTCCCCGGTTACGTGCTCGTCAAGATGGTCATGTCGGATGACAACTGGTACATCATCAAGAACATCCGCGGTGTGACCGGCTTTGTCGGCTCCGGTAACAAGCCTACGCCTCTGACCGAGGACGAAGTGCTTGCACTCGGCGTTGAAAAGCGTGAGATCGTCGTTGCCTTCGGCATCGGCGACACCGTCAAGATCGTCGACGGTCCTCTGACCTCGTTCAGCGGCAGAGTCGATGCACTTGACATTGAAAAGAACAGCGTCCGCGTCATTGTTTCCATGTTCGGACGCGAAAACCCCGTCGAGCTCGAACTCGACCAGGTGGAGCTTGTCTCCGAAGACTAACCCCGTACCGAAAGATCGGTTACAAGTGGGAGGGGCTGAGTCCCCGCCAAAAATACGCGATCGCGTATCACCACATTATTTCAGGAGGTGCTTATCATGGCACAGAAAGTTACTGGTTATATCAAACTGCAGATTCCGGCTGCAAAAGCAACCGCGTCCCCTCCGGTAGGCCCGGCTCTGGGTCAGCACGGCGTCAACATTTCCCAGTTCATTAAGGAATTCAACGAGCGTACCAAGGATCAGGCTGGTTTCAAGATCCCCGTAGTCATCACTGTCTACGCTGACCGCAGCTTCTCCTTCGTGACCAAGACCCCCCCGACCCCGACCCTCATTCTGAAGGCCCTCGGCATCGAGAAGGGTTCCGGTGTCCCCAACAAGGACAAGGTCGCTACCATCACCAGCGCTCAGGTTCGCGAGATCGCTGAGAGAAAAATGCCCGACCTCACCGCTGCAACCATCGAAGCAGCTATGAGCCAGGTAGCAGGCACCTGCCGCTCCATGGGCATCGTTGTCGTTGACTGATAAGAGTCAGTCTCAATTTGTGGGAGGATTATTCCGCATTACCACTTTAAGGAGGATATAACATTGTTTAGAGGTAAGAAATATAAAGATAGTGCAAAGCAGATCGACCGCTCCGTGCAGTACGATCCCGCTGATGCTCTCGGTCTGGTCGTCAAGACCGCATCCGCAAAGTTCGACGAAACCGTAGAGATCCACATCCGTCTGGGTGTTGACTCCCGTCACGCTGACCAGCAGGTCCGCGGTGCTATCGTTCTTCCGAACGGCACCGGCAAGACTCGCAAGGTTCTGGTGTTCGCAAAGGACGCCAAGGCTGACGAAGCTACCGCTGCAGGTGCTGGCTATGTCGGCGGCATGGAGCTGGTGGAAAAGATCACCAAGGAAAACTGGTTCGATTTCGACGTCGTCGTCGCTACCCCCGATATGATGGGTATCGTCGGCCGTCTCGGTAAGGTCCTCGGCCCCAAGGGCCTGATGCCCTCCCCCAAGGCCGGCACCGTGACTCCCAACGTCACCGCTGCTGTCCAGGAAATCAAAGCCGGTAAGATCGAGTACCGTCTCGACAAGACCAACATCATCCACTGCCCCATCGGCAAGGTCTCCTTCGGTGCTGAAAAGCTGACCGAGAACATGGATGCTCTGATCAACGCTGTCGTCAAGGCAAAGCCCGCCGCAGCAAAAGGTCAGTATATCAAGTCCTGCGTCATCGCCTCCACCATGGGCCCCGGCGTCAAGGTCAACACCAGCAAGTATTGATTTGCTTTTAAAAATCGAGGTCGAAAGACCTCGATTTTTTTGTTGCCTGAAGCACAAAAGCACTTCCGTTGCTTTCCTATTGACACTTTTTTTCACGTCTTGTATAATGTTAGAAAATCGGATTTTCTGCGAAAGGATGCATGAAAATGATCCATATTGATGAAAAATACAAGGACGCGTCGCCGCAGGCGACCGTAGAACGGATCTACCGTCTTTTAGAGGCACAGAACATCGGCATCGAAGAGGACTGGGTCGACTCCGGCATCCCGGACTGCTATTCCGTCCGCGTTTCGATCGCCGGCACGACACTCGGCACCAACGGCAAGGGCGTCACGAAGGAGCTTGCCCGTGCCAGCGGCTGTGCAGAGCTGATGGAACGCATCCAAAGCGGCTTCCGCGGTGCAGGTGCACTGAAGTTCCCGGACGAAGTTGCCATGACAAAGCAGGAGCTGCTTGACCGCAGTCTTCCCGTATTGGAAAAGATCGCCGCGAAGATCACTGCCGACACGAACACAGAATTTTCCGTTGCACAGCTGCTCGACTCTGTCTACGGCTACGGCACGGTAAACGCCGTGCCCGCGATCCCGTTTTTTAACGCAAACGACGGCAGCTCGGTCTATCTTCCCGTCGGTCTGATCAAAAGTCTGTACAGCAGCAACGGGCTTGCCGCGGGCAACTCCACGGAAGAAGCTGCGGTGCAGGGCTTCAGCGAGGTCGTCGAACGCTACTGCCACGGACGGATCCTGCGTGAAGGACTGATCCCGCCCACGGTCCCGGACAGTTATCTGAAGCAATTCGGCACCGCGTGGAACATCATCTGTTCTTTGCGGAATGCGGATTATACCGTGCTCATCAAGGACTGTTCCCTGGGCGAGGGCTTCCCGGTCGTTGCTTCCGTTCTGATCGACAGAAAACGCCACGGCTACCGCGTCATTTTCGGTGCCAGCCCGGTCTTTGAGATCGCTCTGGAACGCAGTCTGACCGAGCAGCTGCAGGGCTACAACGTCGGCAACATCGCACTCAAGACCGTCTTTTTTACCGGTACCCGTACCGCTTCCGACTTTGAGGCCGCCTTTGTGTCAGGGCACGCGACCTTCCCCGTCGAATTTTTCGACGGCGAACCTTCTTATCCGTTTGTGCCCGCAGAGGATCTGAGCAACGTCACGAACAAAGAACTGCTGCACTTTATCACGCAGTATCTCCAAAAGCACGGACGCACGATGCTCATCCGCGATCTGTCGCATTTCGGTTTCCCGACCTTCCGCATTCTCGTGCCCGGCATGAGTGAAACGAGTACCGCCATGTACGTCGGCAATCCCTCCTACCGCAGGCTTTGCTTCGACGTCGGCGGTGCGGCAAGAAATCTTCCGGAAGCATCCGTGCCGCAGCTGCTCAGCTTTATCAAACGCTACAACGCCACCCCTTCCGCCGCATCCGGCCCCATTTCGTTTACCAACCTGTCCGGACTGCCGCTGGAGATCCCGGCAAATCAGGACAAATTCCTGGGCTTGCTCACGATGGCGTATGCAAACTGGAGCATCGGCAACGCCGCACAGAGTGCACAGTATCTCGCCGCTGCACTGCCCCACGCAGACGATAACAGCAAGCCGCTCGCGGCCTGTCTGAGCCGTTATCTTTCCCTTCGCCAGAACAGGCTCGGGAAAGATCAGGCACTGGCACATCTGCGTATGTTCTATGAAGCGGATACCGTCCGACAGCTTCAGGCTGCACTGAACGAGCAAAATCCGTTCAGCGTATTCCTGCCCTGCTGTCATTCACGCTGCTCCGACTGCAGCATCCGGAGCATCTGCAGATATCCCGATTATAACGTCATCACCAAACGGCTCAACGAGGCCGCCGCCAAGTTTGACGTTGCGAAATCCTTTGAAGGATTGCGTGCCTGCTTTGACGCAGCACGCGGATAACAAGTGTCTGATAAACACCCTATTTTTCAATCATCGGAGGCATGGTCATGATCCATATCGACGAAAAATACAAAGACGCTTCTCCGGTGGCGACCGTGGAGCATATCCGTGCACTGCTGAAGGCACAGGATATTTTCCTGGAAGAGAAATGGTTCGATTCCGGTATTCCGAACTGCTTCTCCGTCCGCGTCACCATTGCCGGCACCCCTATGGGCACCAACGGCAAGGGCGTCACGAAGGAGCTTGCCCGTGCAAGCGGCCACGGTGAACTGATGGAGCGGCTGCAGAGCGGCTTCCTCTGCCACGGTGTGATCCGTTACCCGGACGAGGTAACGATGACAAAGCAGGAGCTGCTTAATTCCTGCCCGTCCGTATTTGAGCAGATCGCCGCACGCATCTCCAAATCGGAGCACGTCGACTTTTCCGCCGATCATCTGCTCGATTGCTTCTACAGCTTCGGCACGGCACAGACGCTGCCCGTGATCCCGTTTTACAACGTCAACGAGGATCGCATCGTCTATTATCCCGCCAATAAGATCAATCCGCTTTACGGCAGCAACGGCCTTGCCGCGGGCAATTCCTCGGAGGAGGCCATCGTGCAGGGCTTCAGCGAGATCGTCGAGCGTCACTGTCACGCCGTATTCCTGCGGGGCGAGGCCGTACCGCCGTCCGTCCCCGACGATTATCTGAAGCAATTTTCTACCGCGTGGAACATCATTACCTCTCTGCGAAACGCAGGCTTCAACGTGATGATCAAGGACTGCTCTCTGGGCGAGGGTTATCCCGTTGTCGCCTCTGTGGTGATCGATCCGAAACGCCACGGCTACCACGTCGTGTTCGGCTCCAGTCCCGTGTTTGAGATCGCACTCGAACGCAGCCTGACAGAGCAGCTGCAGGGCTACAACATCGGAAATATCCCGCTGAGCACTACATTTTATCACGGCGGAGCACGCAGCTCCAAGGATCTTTTAGACGCTTTCCACAGAAACTGCGGCACCTTCCCTGCAAAGTTTTTCGACGGCACGCCGTCCTATCCCTTTTTTCCCACGGAAGACCTGAGCAACGTCACGAACAAGGAACTGGTGCGTTTCATTCTTCGTTATCTCAAGCAGAACGACCGTACGATGCTCATCCGTGACGTGTCACACTTCGGCTTCCCCGCCTTCCGGATGATCGTGCCGGGAATGAGCGAGATCAACACCTCGATCTACGCCGGCAAGCCGTCTTTGGGCGAGCTCATCTTCCGGATCGGCTATGCGGCAAGAAACCTTCCCGAAGCCAGCTTTGAGCAGCTGTTCGCACTTCCGAAGCGGTATCTTGCCACGATCACCAACGACCCGACAAAGCTCTCCGAGCTGGTCAATCTGCCACTGAATCCTTCTGTGAAGCAGGACAAATTCCGGGGCTTGATCGCCGTGGCTTATTCGTATTGGGGCGTCGGCAACGCCGCACAGAGTGCACAGTGTCTCGCTTCTGCACTCCCCTATGCACCGGAAGAAAACAAGGTGCTTGCCACCTGCCTGAATCATTTTCTCACCCTCCGCCGAAGCGGATACGGCAAGGAGCAGGCACTGACGCATCTGCAGCTGTTCTATGAAGCGGACACCGTCCGACAGCTGGAGGATGCACTCAGTGCGTCCAATCCGTTTGCCGCGTTCCTGTTCCGCTGCCTCGGCAACTGTGCCGATTGTGAAAACCGAAGCTTCTGCAGTCTCCCGGAGCACGAGCAGATCATCGGGCGGCTCAACGAGGCCGTCGCAAAATTTGACGCCGAAAAGTCTTTTGAAGCACTCCGCGACTGCTTCGGCAAGGCACGTGCCTGATCGGTTTTCAAAAAGGAAAACCGTCAAAATCAGAAATGGAAGTGCAAAAGTTTCCTTTGTGCTTCCATTTCTGTTTGTTTTCTTTGATATTTCAGAAAAAAAGTGAAAAAGTGCTTGACATTTTCAAGCACTTTTGGTACTATATCCCCGCTGCCAAAGACAGCAGGTGGCTTTTGCCGTAAATCCTGCCGAGGTTTTGATACATGGTTTTACTGTGTCCTTGCGTTCTTTGGCGTGCAAGGGCACTTATTTTTTTCGGAGGTGACAATCTAATGCCCCATAACGCAAAAATCCTTGAAAGCAAAAAGGCAATCGTGAGCAACCTCGCTGACAAGATGCAGGCTGCTACTTCCGTTGTCTTCGTCGACTACAAGGGCATCACTGTCGCTCAGGATACCGAGCTCCGCAACAAGTTCCGTGAAGCAGGCGTCGAGTACTCCGTTGTCAAGAACACCCTGACTCGTTTCGCTGCAAACCAGATCGGTTTCAGTGAATTCGACGAAGTTCTCAACGGCACGACCGCCATGGCATCCACCACGGACGATCCCATTGCTCCGGCTCGTATCGTAAGCGAATTCGCAAAGAAGAACAAGAACGTTCTGAAGATCAAGGGCGGCATCGTTGAAGGTAAAGTCCAGTCTGTCGAAGCTCTCAACGCATTCGGCGAACTGCCTTCCAAGAACGCACTCGTTGCTCAGGTCCTCGGCACATTCCTGGCTCCCATCTCCTCTCTGGCATTCGTTCTTGACCAGATCCGCCAGCAGAAGGAAGGCCCCGCTCCTGCTGAAGCAGAAGCCTAATCTACTCACAACATTACATTAGGAGGATTTTACAATGTCTGAAAAAATCGCTGCTCTGATCGAAGAAGTGAAGAACCTTTCCGTTCTCGAACTGTCCGAACTCGTACA
>JAZUDF010000162.1:0-36715 GCA_045639485.1 Faecousia sp.
TGTACGACGGCGACACCGCAATCTCCAACACGCTGCACTGGAGTGTTGAAGGCTACGTCAACGAATCCCGTGGTACTGCTAATGAAGACATCACCAACGCGATCCTGAACTACGGCGATGCTGTTGCTGCTTACAACGCAAACAAGTAATTCCTGACTCGCATCCCGGGCGGGCTTGCCCGCCCGGGATTTTTTCCACAGCACACAAAAAACAAACCGACCTTACTTAACATTGAAAACAATGCACATCTGTGTTTAAATATATATAACCCCGTTGTTACCCTATCTGATAGGAGGAACATCATGAAAAAAGTAGTATTACTCGGCGATTCCATCCGCATGATCGGCTATGGACCGCTTGTCCCCGAGCTTTTAGGTGCAGACTATACCGTCTGGCAGCCGGAGGACAACTGCCGCTTTGTCAAATACACCCTTCGCGGCTTGTTTGAGTGGCGGGACGACATCGCGGGAGCGGACATCATCCATTGGAACAACGGCCTTTGGGACACCTCCACGGGGCTGTTTGATGACGGCGGCAAGCCGTTTACGGATGAGGACGAATATGTGAGCAATATGCTCCGCGTGGCAAAGGAACTCAAAAAAATCGCACCGCGTGTCATCTTTGCCACCACAACGCCGGTTCGCCCGGACTATGAATACAACGATAACAGCGTGATCGCACGCTATAATGAAACTCTTGTTCCGCAGTTACGCGAGCTCGGGCTTGAAATCAATGATCTGCATTCTGTTGTCGCTGCCGACGTTATGAAATATGTCAGAGACAGCGATAAGATCCATCTTTCCGAAGAAGGTGCAAAGCTCTGTGCAGAGCAGGTCGCCCGTGTGATCAGACAGGAGAAGTAAAATGGCACAGTTCGGCTATCAGGCAACAAATGCTGTCATTGCTCTTGAACTGGAAAACGACTATGTCTGGGACTGTGCGGTTATTTATGCAGAAGGGAAGTACCATATGTTTTCTTCCCGCTGGAGCAAGGAATTCGGCTTTGCCTGGAACTGGCTCTACCGCAGCGAGATCATCCACAGCGTCGCAGACCGTCCTGAAGGGCCTTATCAGTTTCTTCGCGTTGTTTTGCCGCACCGCGAAGGCGGCTTCTTTGACGGCAAAAACACGCACAACACCTGCATCCGGTATCATGACGGCAAATATTACCTTTATTATATGGGCACGACCTATGATGGCGAGATCCCGCCGGAGGCGGAGCAGACCGAGAGAAGCACGCTTGCTGTCTGGAATAAAAAGCGTATCGGTGTGGCCGTTGCGGATTCCATTTACGGCGAGTTTGTGAGAAAAGACGTCCCGCTGTTTGAGCCGCGGGATGGAACGCATTGGGACCGCACCGTGACGACCAATCCCGCCGTTACCGTCCTGTCCTCGGGCAAGACCTATCTCATCTACAAATCCCGCAAAGCCGCAGGTGCTGCATTGCAGCTCGGCGTTGCAGTTGCAGACCGTCCGGACGGAGAGTTCCGCCGTCTGTCCGACAAACCGATCCTGAGCTTTGACGATCCCGATCTTCATGTGGAAGATCCGTTTTTGTGGTACGATGCCGGACGGCAGGTCTTCTGCGTGATCGCAAAGGATGACTGCAAAAACGGCAGCTTCGGCATCACGGGGCAGTGGGGCAGCGGCTTCTATGCCGAAAGTAAAGACTGCATTCATTTTGAAATCCCGTCTGCATCCGCCGTCTATTCCCGCAAGGTGTTGTGGAAAGACGGAAAAACAACACAGCAGGGGAATATGGAACGTCCCTGGGTGCTGTTTGATGAAGCGGGCAAGCCTACACATCTGTTCTGTGCCTCGGGTGCAGGCAGCAACCCTTACAGTTTTGAAGGAAGAACGTTTATTGTTGTACAGGAACTGACTTGACAGGGAGAAAACGGATGAAAAAATATCTTGCGATCGACATCGGAGCATCCTCCGGACGGCACATTGTCGGCTGGATGGAAGACGGAAAACTTGTAACGCAGGAGGTCTACCGTTTTGACAACGGCATGAAGGAGCAAAAAGGCCATCTTACCTGGGATGTTGCCGAACTGTTCCGCCGGGTCAAATACGGCCTTGCCAAGGCGATTCGTGATCACGGCACAATTACCGGCCTTTCCGTTGACACCTGGGGTGTCGACTACGTCCTGCTCAAAAACGACCGCGAGCTGTTGCCTTGCTATGCCTACCGGGATCATCGCACGGAAGCCGTGATCGACAGCGTCCATGCGAAAGTTCCGTTTCACGAGCTGTATGCCCACACCGGCTGTCAGTTCCAGTGCTATAATTCGATCTATCAGCTCTATTCTGATCTGCACTGCGGCAGACTGAATGAAGCGACAGACTTCCTGATGATGCCGGAGTATCTGATGTACAAGCTGACCGGTGTCAAGAAAAAAGAATATACCGAAGCGACCACGACCGGCCTTGTCAATGCACAGACGGGAGAGTTCGACCGTGACCTTCTTGCAAAGCTTTCCTTCCCGCACAGACTGTTCCCGAAGCTGTCACAACCCGGCGAATTTGTCGGCAACCTGCTCCCGCAGATAGCGGCGGAGGTGGGAGGACAGTGCAAAGTTTTCCTTTGCGGCACACACGATACCGCCTCTGCGGTCGAAGGCATCCCGATGGACGGCAATTTCCCGTACATTTCCTCCGGCACGTGGAGCCTGTTCGGCGTTAAGACACCCAAGCCGATGACGGATGAAAAGAGCGAGAATACAAACTACTCCAACGAGGGTGGCGTCGGCTATAACCGCTATCTGAAAAACATCATGGGACTGTGGGTGGTCAACTCTCTGCGTGCAGAGCTCTGCCCGGGCAAACCCTTCACGGAAATCGTTGCTGAAGCACAGAAAAGCCGCTTTGAAGAAGTAGTCGATATCAACTGTGATGCCTTTTTCTCTCCGGTTCGTATGAAGACGGCCTTTGATATGATGCTCTTCAACCGCCCGAAATCCGACGGTGACTATTTCCGATGTGCCTACCGGTCGCTCGCACTGAGTTATAAGAACGCACTTGATGAACTTGAACGAAACACCGGCAAAAAATACGAGAAACTGTATATCGTCGGCGGCGGTGCAAAAAATCAGTTTTTAAATGAACTGACAGAGAAATTCACACAGAAAAAAGTGATCGCACTGCCGATCGAAGCAACCGCCATCGGCAACCTGCTCGTGCAGGTGAGAGCCGACGCTGACTGATCAGGAGGAACCTATGAAAGATATTATGAATGCACCGTTTCTGACGGAATTTGTCCGCACCGTGACCAATATGTACGACCACGGTTGGGACGAAAGAAACGGCGGCAATGTCAGCCTGCTTCTTGAAGAAGACGAACTTTATACCTATCTTGACAAAAATGCGGTCATCCGCACCATTCCCACCGGCTTTGACGCACCCGAACTGATCGGCAAATGCTTTCTTGTGACCGAAACGGGTAAATATTTCAAAAACGTGCAGTATGATCCGGCTGCCAATCTCGGCATTGTCCGTATCGGTGCAGACGGCAAGACCGCAGAGCTTTTATGGGGCTTTACTGACGGCGGCAGATTTACGAGCGAATTTCCCGCACACATGATGAGCCATACCGTTCGTCTGGGCATCGATCCCGAGCACCGTGTCGTGATGCACTGCCATCCGGCCAACCTGCTTGCCATGACGTTTATTCACGATCTGGATGAACGTGAGTTCACGCGTACGCTCTGGCGGATGATCACCGAATGCATGGTCGTTTTCCCGGACGGCATCAACGTTCTGCCGTGGATGCTCTGCGGCACCAACGAGATCGGCCTTGCAACTGCAGAGAAGATGAAGACTGCCCGACTGATCGTCTGGGCACAGCACGGTATCTACGGTGTGGGCAAAGACCTTGATGAGGCCTTCGGCCTGATCGAGACTGCCGAAAAGGCAGCCGAGGTCTATATGAAGATCGCACATTTGCCGATCAAACAGACGATCACCGATGCAGACCTACAGGTCATCGCAGACGGCTTCGGCGTCAAAGCACGCGAGGGCTGGCTTGACCTTTAAAGTTTTCACACACGGAAAGGACACCGTTATGCAGTTTCATTCGCAGCAGTTGATCCCGTTTTTCCACAGCGTCTTGTCGACGCAGCCGATGGAAGACGGCGTGATCCCGTACCGCTTCAATCAAAATTTCAGAGAGTTTATCACGGACTTCCAAACCTATGCAGCAGCTGCCGGCGGCATCCGCATCGAATTTGACACGGATGCAGAGCAGGTGGCACTTATCTGCGCCACGATGCAGGTCTGTGACCGCACCATCAAGCCGGTTTATGATATCTATATCAATGGTGTGATCCGCAACCACGTCATTGCAAAGAAATGCGGCACACAGCGGATTTCGTTTGATCTGCCGCGACCTTCGCGGGTATCTATCTGGCTGCCCGTCAATGCAGAGATCTGGCTCGACACGCTAAAACTGAAAAACGCGAGCTACTGCAGGGCGGTCACCTATACCAAAAAGTGTCTCTTTCTCGGCGACTCCATCACGCAGGGGTTTCACTGCGAATACCCGTCCATGTCCGTCGCATCAACGATTGCACGGACGCTTGATTTGGAGCTGCTCAATCAGGGCATCGGCGGCTGGAGCCACAGACGTGGCTTCGTGCAGCCGCAGGATTTTGCACCCGATCTCGTGATTACCGCACTTGGCACGAATGATATTTTTTATCCGGCGGAGCAGCAGGATGTCGAAGGCTACTTTGAGGAACTGAGTGCTCTGTATCCCGATGTACCCACCGTTGTGATCACGCCCTATCGGCGCTATGATGCCCATGATGCAGCGGCCATAGAAGAGATGAACCGCAGGATCAAAGTCTGTGCGGCAAAAAAGCCGAACGCTCATTTGATCGACGGCACAAGGATCTCCCCGGATCCGTCTTTTTACTTAGACGGACTTCACCCGAACGCGCTCGGCATGCAGTATGTCGCAGCACAGCTTCTGAACGAACTGAAAAACATTTCTTTCTGATAGGTGAATGCGTTATGAAAAAACTGCACCTGATCTGCAATTCCCATATTGATCCCGTGTGGATGTGGGACTGGGAGGAAGGCCTTGGCGAAGCGGTGTCAACGTTTTGGCAGGCAGAACAGTTCTGCCGCGAATTTGACTACGTCTTCAACCATAACGAAGCCATCCTCTATGAATTTGTCGAGGAAAAAGATCCTGCACTCTTTGCCGACATCTGTGTGCAGGTCAAGGCAGGAAAGTGGCATATTATGGGCGGCTGGTACCTGCAGCCGGACTGTAATCTGCCGTCCGGTGAGGCATTCGTCCGTCAGATCGCACTTGGCAGAAAATACTTCCAGGAAAAATTCGGCGTCCGTCCGCGGACTGCCATCAATTTTGACAGCTTCGGACATTCTGTCGGTCTGGTGCAGATCCTGAAAAAATGCGGCTTTAACTCCTATCTGTTCTGCCGTCCGATGCCGGAGATGCTCACGCTGCCTGCCAGAGAATTTCTCTGGGTTGGCAAGGACGGAAGTCAGATCAAGGCAACGCGTGCCGAGGACGAATCGATTTATTGCAGCAGTTACGGCACGGCACTTCCCGATGTCAAACGCAAGGCCTCCGTGTATGACACGGAAGAGGTCGGCGTTGCCCTTTGGGGCGTCGGCAATCACGGCGGTCTGCCTTCCAGAAAAGACTTGCAGGACATCGAGGAGTATATCAAGACTTCCGAAACGGAAGTCGTCCACAGCACGCCCGAGCAGTTCTTTGCGGAAATCGAGCCGACGGCCACGTGGGATCGCTCCCTGCAGCCGTGCCTCATTGGTGCCTATACCTCCATGCAGCGGGTAAAGCAAAAGCATATCGAACTGGAAAACTATCTCTTTTCTACGGAAAAACTTTGCTCGATCGCCGCACTCAACGGCCTTTACAAGAAAAATTACAATGCCTTTGAAACTGCAGAAAAGCGTCTTGCTGCCATCGAGTTCCATGATGTCTATTCCGGCACCTGCACACAGGAAGGTGAAAGAAGCTGCCTGCAGATGGCTGACAACGCACTGATCCTTCTTCGTGAGGAATTTGACCGTGCATTTTTTGCTCTTTGCAGCGAATATCAAAAAGCGGAACCCGGCACGTTCCCGATTTATATCTTCAATTCCCAACCGTTTGAAAAAGAAACGGTCTGTGAAACCGAGTTTCTGATGCCGAAGGCACTCGTTTCCGATACGGAGCAATATACCGTCACGGCATATCAGGACGGCAAACCGATCCCGACGCAGTGCATCAAGGAACTTTCCAATATCAACTACAACCGCCGCAAGCGGATCGCATACCGTTGCAAACTCAAACCCCTCGGCATCACCGAGATTGTGTTCCATGTGGTGATCACGCCCAAAGAAGCGTTCCCCGAAACAGAAGAAGGCGAGATCGTATTTGCCGACAGCATCAAGACTGCCCGCATTTCCCGTAAAACGGGACTTCTTGAGAGTTATCAGGTGGGCGGAAAAGAATTGCTGATCGGCGGTGCCTTTGCACCCGTGATGTACGATGACAACGCAGATCCCTGGGGCTGGTTCATGGACAGACTCGGCAAAAATCCCGTTCCGTTCAAGCTTTCCGACTGTAAAAACGGCCCCTTTGCAGGCCTGCAGAATGTCACCGTGACCGAGCGGGGGAATGTCCTCACCGAGGTCGAGAGCTTCTTCGAGCAGGGCAGCGACTTTGTCCGTGCCTGCTATAAGTTCTACCGTGATCTCCCGTACACCGACGTTTCGCTCGACGTCTATCACAACGAACAGCAGAAAGCGTTAAAGATCAAACTCCCGATGGCACTTGACGGTGACTTGATCGGGCAGATCCCTTTCGGCACCGACACCTTCCCGAAAGACGGTACCGAGCAGTGTGCACACCGCTTTGCGGCGATCCGTGACGGCGACAAGGCACTGACGCTTTACAACAACTGTACCTACGGCTTCTCGGCAGAAAACGGCACACTCTATGCAACGCTTCTTCGCGGTGCTGCTTACTGTGCCCATCCGATCGATGACCGACCTCTGATCGAACGCAACCGCTTTATCCCGTACATCGAGCAGGGAAGACACACCTTCTCGTTCCGCCTTTCCTATGACAGCCTTACAATGCTTGAAAACAACGCACAGGCGTTTGTCAATCCGCCCTACAGCCTGCCGTTCTTCCCGCACGGAGAAGGCAGTACGGCAGACAAAACGCTGCACGTTGAAAACACGGCAATTTCACTTTCTGCCTTCTACCAGACAGAAGAAGGCTATATCCTGCGTCTTCTGAACAACAGTGAAATGCCGGCCGAAACAAAGCTGACGCTTTGCGGCCAAACGGCAGAGCTGACCTTCGGAGCCTATGAAGCAAAAACCGTCCTGTTTGACGGTGAACGCTTTGAAGAAAGAGCAATTTGGGTTTAGGTAAACAAAATGAGTGAACTGTACTGTCCTGAAAACGAGCAATATCTGAAAAGCATCATTCCACGATTTGTGTTTCCTTCTGCACCGATTGCCGTCGTGCGTTACGGCTGCGGCCACATCAACGACACGTTCTGTGTGCTGTGCCAGCCGCAGGAGGGCGATTGCGTCCGCTTTATTCTGCAGGGACTTTCGCAGGCGGCCTTCCCGCGTCAGGATGACGTTATGGAAAACTTTGAGCGGGTAACGGACTATCTGCGTGAACAGATCGTTGCACAGGGCGGCGATCCTATGCGTGAAACGCTGAGCCTCATCCCGACCGTCGACGGAAAGCGGTATTATACCGATGAACGAGGCAAGGTCTGGCGACTGATGCCCTTCGTTGAAGGCACTGACTGCTTCCAAAGTGCCACCGAAGAACGCTTTGCCGCGTCTGCGGCGGCATTTGGCAGGTTTCAGTACTTGCTTCGCGATTTCCCCGCTGAAACGCTGCATGAGCCGATCGCACGTTTCCACGATACGGAAGACCGTTTCCGAAAACTCCTTGCTGCCATCGACGCTGACAAAGCGGGCAGAGCAGCAGAAGTAAAGGCAGAGATTGATTTTACCCTGCAGCGAAAAGACGATTGCTCCGTGGCACTTCAGGCACAAAGAGACGGCATTCTTCCGCTTCGCGTGACGCACAACGACACCAAACTCACCAACGTTCTGTTTGACCGTGCTACCGGCAAGGGCCTTTGCGTGATCGACCTTGACACCACCATGCCCGGTCTGGTCATCAACGACTTCGGCGATTCCATCCGCTTCGGTGCGAATCATTCCGCCGAGGATGAAAAAGACCTGTCCAAGGTCAATTTTGACATTGATCTGTATGAAATCTATGCAAGAAACTTTATTGCGGGTACCAAGGGAGGCCTGACGCAGGCAGAGCTTGACTACCTGCCGTGGGGTGCAAGACTCATGACGCTTGAGTGCGGCATCCGTTTTCTTACAGACTACCTTGACGGCGACGTCTATTTCCATACCCGATATCCCGAACAGAATTTGGACCGTTGCCGCACGCAGTTCAAACTCGTGCAGGATATGGAAGCACAGTTTGACAAAATGAGAAACATCATTCACAGTATTCAAAACGAAGTTTAGGAGGCAATCTCATGAAACGTTCGGAAATCAATAAAGCACTGAAAGAACTTGAAGCAATGTGTAAAAAAGAGCACTGCTATTTGCCGCCGTTCTGCGATTTCACACCGGAGCAGTGGCAAAATATCGGCCATGAGTATGACGAGGTTCGCGACTGCATGCTCGGTTGGGACATCACGGACTACGGCATGGGCGACTTTGACAAGTTCGGCTTCTCACTCATCACGATCCGTAACGGCAACCGCAAGATGGCAGACAAATATCCAAAGGTCTACGCCGAGAAGCTGCTGTATCTCAAGGAAGGCCAGTATGCACCCAACCACTTCCACTGGTACAAGACTGAGGACATCATCAACCGCGGCGGCGGTAATGTGCTCATCCGCGTCTATAACTCGCTTCCCGATGAAGAGATCGACAGAGAATCTCCCGTCACTGTCCACACGGACGGCAGAACCTACACCGTTCCCGCAGGCACGCAGATCCGCCTGACACCGGGCGAGAGCATCCACATTCAGCAGTTCCTCTATCACGACTTTGAAGTCGAACCCGGCTCCGGCAACGTGCTGCTCGGCGAAGTCAGCCAGTGCAACGATGACAACACCGACAACCGCTTCAACCCGCCCGTGGGACGTTTCCCGAAGATCGAAGAGGACGAGCCGCCTTACCGTTTGCTCTGCAACGAATATCCTGCGGCAAAGTAAAGGAGAACACCATGCTTGATGTTGTAGCACTGGGCGAACTGCTTATTGACTTCACCTGCGTCGGTACGGATGAGAGCGGCTATCCTTCGATGGCGGCACATCCCGGCGGTGCACCTGCAAACTTCCTTGCGGCCTTGACTGCCTACGGTGCAAAGACTGCACTCATCGGCAAGGTCGGCACGGATACCTTCGGCAAACTTCTGACCGGTACCCTGCAAAAAGCGGGCATTGACACGAGAGGGCTGCTTGCCGATGACAGCGTTTTCACAACGCTTGCATTCGTTACGCTTGACAGCACGGGCAACCGTGAGTTTGCCTTTGCCCGCAAACCGGGTGCGGACACCTGCCTGACGGCGGATGAAATCGACTATTCTCTCATTGACGATGCAAAAGTTTTCCACATCGGTACGCTTTCCCTCACGGGCGAGCCTGCAAGAACTGCCACGCAGAAGGCAGTCGTTTATGCAAAAGAAAAGGGCAAGCTCATCTCCTGCGATCCCAACCTGCGTCTGCCGCTCTGGGACAGTGAAGACGCGGCAAAGGAGCAGCTGCTTTGGGCACTTGCACAGGCAGACGTTGTCAAAATCAGCGACAACGAAGTGGAGTTCCTTTTCGGTTGCTCCGTGAAAGAAGGTGCTGCAAAGATCCTGCACGATTACGGTGCCAAACTGGTCTTTGTCACCTGCGGACCTGACGGCTGCTATTTCAAAAATGCCCGTGCCTGCGGCAAGGTACCCGCACCGAAGGGCATTCAAGTGATCGACACCACCGGTGCCGGCGACATTTTCGGCGGCAGTGCCATGGCAAAACTGCTGCAGACCGGGAAAGCACCCGATGAACTTGACGAAAGCAATCTGCGTGAGATCGCGACTTTTGCCTGCACGGCAGCGAGCCTTTCCGCAGAAAAGAGCGGCGGCATTTCCTCCGTTCCTTCTTTGGAAGAGGTGCTGAAAAAACTTTGAGATATCACAAGCAGGAGCGACGAACTGTCGCTCCTGCTTTTTTGCAAATATTCTGGTACAGTGGTACCTTTTCTGTTTACAGTGAGATCGGAATGTGCTATATTCATAATTAGGAAAAAGCACACATATTTTGACGGAAGAAACGGAAATTATGGATACATCGATCTACAAATCAATTTCAAACTACCTGCTGGAAATTATCAGCCGCAATGCCAACACGCCGCGGTATAAGCTGCCGAGTGAGCGTGTACTTGCCGCCAACTTTGACACCAGCCGCAAACCGGTACGCCATGCCTATGAAGATCTCATTGCACGCGGCTACGTTGTTCGTCTTCACGGCAGCGGCTACTACATCAGCCCCGACATCAAACTCGATCAGATCCAGTCGGGCTTCCAGAAGAAACTCAAGATCTCCTTTATCATCCCGTCCATTACCACGCAGTATTCCCATGCACTTTTGTCCGGCGTGTCGGATTTCTGCACCAAGAATCAGGTGGAGTATACCATCCACGTCAGCGACGGTCTGCCGGAAAAGGAAAACACGCTGCTTCGCTCCGCACAGCGTTCCGGTGCTATGGGGATCGTGCTGTTTCCGTCGGATAATGACACGGCTTCCCGCAGCGAATTGCTCCGTCTGGCGGTTCGGAAGTACCCGTTTGTCCTGGTCGACCGCCGTCTGCCGAACCTTGATGCTTCGTTTGTGGCATCCGACGACCACCAGTCGATGATCGACGCACTGAAATTCCTCTATAAAAGCGGCTTCCGCAACCCTGTTTTCGTCACACCGTCTGCAACGATCGCCTCTTCTGTCGAATCGCGTATCAACGGCTACACACACGGCCTTTTGCGTTTCTATAAAATGGCATCTCCCGCCAATCTGCTGATATTGGGTGAAAACCGTTCCCAGCAGAAGAATGAAGTGCTGCAGCACCTGAAAAAATATCCTGAGACCGACGTGCTGATCATTCCCGGCACCAAGAGTTCTCCCGTCATTTCCGCAATGCAGAGCATGGAAGACCGCCGCATTAAACTCATGGTCTTTGATGACGAACTGACACACGCACAGCGGGAGACGTTCAAGCCCTTCTTTATCCTGCAGGATGGCTACCAGATCGGCTATACCGCCGCCGAAACGCTTTATAACCATATCCTCGGCGATACAAGAACCTCCGTCCATCTGCTTCCCGTCGCGATCGCCGATGCGGACGGCAATCGCCTTGAAATACCGTAATAAGGAACCGATACAATGCCTGAACTGCATTTTGAGCACTTTTCCTGCTATTACAAACACAAAAAGGAACAGATCCGAGCACTCGATGACCTGAACTTTGATATTCACGAAGGTGAGTTTTTCGTCATTGCCGGCGAGTCTGGCTGCGGCAAGACAACGCTTCTTAAATGTGTCCTCGGTCTTGGTGAGTACGTGCAGGGTGAACTGACGGTTGACGGCATCCCTGCGGAGAAGCAAAACGATCAGCTTCGCAACGTCGGCTTTGTGCGGCAGGAAAGCGGACTGTATCCGCACCTGACCGTCTATGAAAACATCGCGTTTCCGCTTCGTACGATCCATACCGTGCAGAAGGAGGTCGACGCCCGCGTGAAGGAGATCGCTTCCCGCCTGGGGCTTGACTACCTTCTTACGAGAGCACCGAAGCAGCTTTCTCTCGGCCAGCAGAAGCGTGTGGCGATCGCACGGGCACTGATCAAAAAACCGACGCTCCTGTTATTTGACGAGCCGTTTTCCAACCTTGATCCGTCGCTTTGCAGTGAGCTTCGCCGTCTGGTGAGGCAGCTGCATGAGGAATATCACACCACAGTCCTGTTTGTCACGCATGACTTAGGCGAGGCGTTTTCCCTTGCCGACCGTCTGCTTGTTCTGGAAGACGGCCGTGCCGTTGATCTCGGCACGCCGCGGGGACTGCTGCAGGAATGCAGATCCGACTTGTTAAAAGGTTTTTTACATGACACAAACCGTTTTGAATGAAACACCGGAAAAAGTAAAAAAGAATATCTGCCGCACAACGCTTTTTTGTATTCTGCTTGCAGCCGTTGTGCTCGGCATCAATCTCCTGCTTGCTTTGTGCTTTACGGAACGCACGTATCTGCCGTTTCTGCTTGTCAATATCGTACTCGATATCGCGGCAGGATGCACGGTCATCGTTTTGCTTGACAGAATAAGACCGAAACGCACACTGCTCAGCCTGCAGGAAAAAGCGGGCAGCACGGTCGAGTACCGTATCGCATCGGTGTCCGAAACCAGTCTGCGATATCTGGATCTTGACTGCCGGGAAGTGAAAACAGACGGCCGCACGCTGTTTCTGCCCTGCGGAACGGTGACACTTCGGGCAGGGGAGACCTATCGCCTGCGTACGGCATCCAACGTGATCACGGAGGCAGAGCAATGAAACAACACTTCTATCGAAACTGGTGGAAATACCTTGCTGTCATTTTGCTGCCGGTGATCCTCTGGAGTACTGTTTTCTTCCTGCGAAGCAAGCCGAAGCGAAACGAAATACTCCGCGTTCTCTATGTCGGAAAAGGACTCAATACCGAAGAACTGCAAAACGATCTGGCGGAACGGTTTCCTCAGATGAAGGAGATCACTGTCACGCAGGAACTGCCGCAGTCGTTTCTCGGCGGTGACTGGATGACCTATCGGCAGTTTGAGTACGATCTTCTGATCTTCGACGAATCTTACTGCACGGAAACCATGGGACAGCAGTATTTCAGCCGTCTGCCGGACACGCTGCTCTCACGTTTTCCAAACGTGCCGACCTACGTGGAAACCGTCGACGGCAGGTCTTTGACCTATGCACTGCGGCTTGACGGCGGCAAAACAAACTTTGCAAACTACTGTAATACGGAAAAGGCGTGTCTGCTGTTTTTCAGTCCCGAAAGTGTCAATCTCGGCGGTGAGAACAGAAAGGGCAACGCAGCGGATACCGCGGCAATCATCGCCGCACAGTATTTATCGGAGGAGATCGATTGAAACGGAATAAGAAAGCGGCACCGCACGACTTTACCGAAGCAATGCTGCCGCAGAGCAGAAGGGCGATCTTCTTTGACGTTCTGAAGCTCCAGTGGAGAAAAATGCTGTTGCTCGGCATCGTTCTTCTGGCGTTCTCTTTGCCGCTCCTGCTGTCTGATGTCGCAGGAACAGTCTATTCTGCAAACTATATCGCAGCAATCGAGCAAAGCGGCATTGAAGCGTCCTATGACGCTGCAGGCGGGCTCATTCGCTTTGAACTGATTCGCAGTGCGGTCAACATCGTGCTGCTTCTCATCTTCCTTGTCGGACTGTCCGGCGTGCTTCGCGTTCTTCGACAGCTTGCATGGGAAGAAAACGTCTACCTGCCGACAGATTTTCCGGCAGGCATCAAAAGCAATTACGGTCAGCTTGCACTGCTAGGCATTCTTTGCGGCGTGATCGTATTGCTGTGCAAAAGCGTACTGTTCTTTTCCGTCGGCTACCGCTCCGGAATGACCGCGACGCTCTCGCTTTTGCCGCTTGCCGCAAGCATTTTGCTGCTGCTCCCCGCCGTGTGTCTGTGCCTTGCAATGATACCGGTCTATGCCAATCCCTTGCGTGCGAACCTCAAAAATGCTTTTTACGTTTATTTTTCATCACCGCTTCGTGTGCTCGGGACGCTGCTTGCCTGTGCGGCGTTCTGGCTGCCGATGCTGATCCCGGATCTGACGTGGCATTGTATCGGACATGCGTTTGCATTTCTGACGCTGCCCGTGACGCTGCTTGCGTGGATGCTTTTCTGCTTCACACGTTTTGATGTGTCCATCAACGCCGCACAGTGTCCGGAACTTATCGGAAAAGGAACTTTCCACCCGCAGGAGAGAAAAACGCCTGCGGACGAACAATAAATCATCATAACGGAGGAACATGAAAATGGAAGGACTGGATATTTTAGACTACACCGGCGAAGGCTATATGCCCGTACACGATTTCGGTACCTGGCGTGTCGCTTACCTCAACTATCAGGACAGCATGACGCCGGAGGGAATGAAGTTCATCGAGCGGCATAACGAGACCGACGAGATCTTCATTCTGCTAAACGGTGAAGCAACGCTGCTGATCGGCGAGAACCGTGAGCCTGTCCCGATGGAAAAGTTCAAGACCTATAACGTCAGAAAAGGCATCTGGCACAATGTCCTTGTAAGCCCGGATGTCAAAATTCTGATCGTGGAAAACAAGGATACCTCGGCAGAGAACTCCGAATATCTCTATTTCAGATAAGTTTGCGTGGAAAGGAACTGCAACTATGGCACTGATGCAAGTTGAAATCGCGTCCGCAGTACTGGGCGAAAATATGCAGATGAATGTGATCCTGCCGGAACGGACGCGGGAGAATATCGGAAGACCGATCCCGACGCTGTATCTTCTGCACGGCATGGGCGGCGATCAGAACGACTGGATGCGTTACACCTCGCTCGAGCGGTACGTGAAGGATCTGAATCTTGCGGTCATCATGCCGACCACCCATATGGCGTGGTACTGTGACATGGCATACGGTCTGCCGTTCTTCACCTATGTGACGGAAGAACTTCCCGCCATCTGCCGCGGCATGTTCCGTGATTTGAGCGATAAACGCGAGGATAATTTCATCGCAGGCCTCTCCATGGGCGGCTACGGTGCACTCAAAGCAGCACTTTCCCATCCGGAAAACTACTGTGCGGCAGCGGCACTTTCCCCTGCGTGCGACGCAGTCGTACGGGCAAAGCGTCCCGATCCCGATGGCAGCAAACGCTATTGGGAAGGCATTTTCGGCACGCCGGAAGAAACAGCGGGCAGCAAAAACGACCTTTACGCACTCGCGGAGCAATGTGCGGCAGGCGGTTTAATGCCGGAACTGTACCAGTGGTGCGGCACAGAGGATTTTCTGTACGAAGAAAATACGAGTCTGCGTGACGCACTGAAAAACTTAGGCTTTTCGCTCCGATATGAAGAATCCAAAGGCGGCCATTGGTGGTCGTGCTGGGACGATAAGATCCAAACAGTCATCTCCTGGCTCGCAGAAAAGAACCCGCAGATCGGAAAAGTTTGAAGCAGGTGGAACTTAAATGAACCCTTATATCGGACATGACAGCCAACTGCGACAACGGGGAAGACCTGCCCTCGCACGGCACCATTGCAAATACGCCCGCCGAGCACAGCTGGTGGGAGGAAACCGCCGACTGCCTGCAGATCCACGCTGTGATAAAGGATGAGCGGATCTTCAGCCGCAAACTGCGGCTGCACCGCACAATCAGCGTTAAAAAAACAAGCCCGTCTTTACCGTGACGGACACCGTGGAAAACCCCGGAACAGCGGAAGAACCCATGGAGATCCTCTGCCACATGAATATGGGCTACCCGCTTCTGAGTGAGCATGCGGAAGCTTATATCCCGTCAAAGTCCGTGAAGGAGAGAAACGCACGTGCCGCAGAAGGCATCGACAGTTGGAACAAAATGCTTCCGCCGCAGCCGGACTTTGAAGAGCAGTGCTATTTCCACAGCTTTGACAAAATCGGCTCGGCAGCCATCTACAACCCGGATATCGAAGCAGGCCTCGTGATCCGCTTCGACGCGGAGAAGCTCGATCATTTCACACAGTGGAAGATGATGGGCTGCAGAGACTACGTCCTCGGTCTGGAGCCGGGCAACTGCAACCCGGACAGCAGAAACAAAATGCGTGCCGACGGCAAACCGAAGTTCCTCAAGCCAGGCGGATCTGTCACCTACAAGGTCGAGATCTCCCTGTATGTCAGCAAACCCGCCTGGGATGCCGCCAAAAACCCGTAAGCATCTTGATTGCGGTCAGGAATCGATAAAAATAAATCACAGTTATTTTCAAAAACATAAGCTACAAAGCAGCCACGCCGAAGCAGATATCTTTGCCTCGACGCGGCTGCGTTTTTACATAACAAAGCAAAAAACCGGCACAAAATATTTCACATTATGCAGGCAAATAAAAGTTACAAAAGAGCATGGAGAGTTTTGGAGAAAATGCCGATTTTTGGAAAAACAACACATGAAACATTGACACATATTGCGACAAGGAATATAATTTTATAAATACTATTTTTTAAGAGGAGGATTGGCATGAATCGGTTTTCCAAAGAAAAATGCGTGTCAAACATGGTGCAGAATCTTCCGATTTTACGTGCAATGCTTCACATGTCACAAGCAGGTCTGTCTGAAAAACTCGGCGTGAGCAGACAGCAGATCGTGGCACTGGAAACAGGAAAAAGAACGATGACGTGGACAGTGTTTCTTGCTCTTTTGCTTATCTTCCGTGAAAGCAAAGAAACCGAGCCACTGTTATTCCTGCTTGGGATCTATTCGGATGAACTGAAACAGTTTCTAATAACTCCTTGATTGGCTGGAGGAACAGACGATGCTTGCAAAATATGCGACGATAACCGATGTCGGCCGGATAAGAGAAAAAAACGAAGACAATTTTTATGCTCCGAACATTGCCGTCAAAAAGAGACAGGATCACTATGAAACGCCTGAGCAGGGGATAACCCTCTCAAAAGCAAGACTGTTTGGCGTTTTTGACGGAATGGGCGGCTATTCTTTCGGTGAGGTGGCATCGGAAATTGCCGCGGCGGAAGCAGAGCGGTCTGCAGCCAGAATCCGTGAACAGGATCCGGAACAGTTCATGGCAGACATTTGCGACAAATCAAACGATAAAGTCTGCAAAGAAATGCGGAACACCGGAAACCGAATGGGCACGACAGCCTCCATGGTGCATGTACACAACAACGTCTGCACGCTATGCAACATCGGCGACAGTCCGATCTTCCTTTTCCGTGACGGCGAGATCAAACAGATCTCAAAAGAGCATACAGAGCGAGAAATGTATGAAAAGATCACGGGCAAGAAAACGGATAGACAGAAAAAATTCAAACTGACACAGAATATCGGTATTTTCCCCGAGGAACTTCAAATTGAACCATATTTCACGTCTTTTGAGATCCTGGAAGGCGACTATATCCTTCTTTGCAGCGATGGCCTGACGGATATGGTTTCCGTTGAGGATATCTCCTCCATTATTTCTGATGGAAAATCGCCAGAAACGATTGTATCGGGTTGTGTCAAAACAGCTCTGGAAAACGGTGGCAAAGACAACGTAACCGTAGTATGTATCCACTTTGAAAAAGAGAAAGCAACGATGCCTGCATGGCTTGTCCCGGCGATTGCGTCCGTGTGCATTGCACTGATTGCAGTGCTTGCACTGCTTCTGATCAGTCGAAACGCCAGAGAAAACAGCGGCAACGAAAGTGTTGAGACATTCACGCAGACAACGTCCGAAAGCAGCACGGAGCAAACGGATGCAGAAACGTCAGACCGTGAGGAAACAACGGAAAGCAACACACAAAGTACATCCGAGCCGACCGAAACGACGCATCCTGCTGCGACGACAAAACCTTCGACGACGTCAAAGCCGGGCGGTACTTCAGAGCCGACTGAGCCAACGCCTGCAGCTACCACCGCAACGACCGAAGCACCGGAACCGGTGACACAAGAACCGACAAACGAAACGGAACCGCCTGTGGTGACACAACCAAAGACGGATGGATAAATAGAATTTAGGACGGAACGATACAATGGGTATGTATGTAACATTGATGACCGGAGATCGAATCTTTCATGCAACGATGGAGCTGAAAGGCAAGATCACGTATGGCAGCCATAAGAAAGATACGGTTTATATTCCTGACTGGGAGAAATCGCAGATTTCCGTGGAGTGGCACCATGGTGCATCAGTTCGCGTATCGGCAAAGGCACCGTTTTCCTATGACACGGGCGATGCACCGAAAAACACAATTATCGTGATCGATCGCGACAGCAAAACAGCCCTGTATCTGTGTACGGAAACGTCGGCAGTGACGCAAACGCTCAAGCTTCCGTATAACTGCATCGTGAAAGTCGGAAGATCGGATGCCAACACGGTTCGCATAAGCTATCCCTTTGTATCAGGCAATCCGCACCTGACGATTCGTAACGATAATGGCGTCATCCGCGTGGAAGACAACAACAGCACGAACGGCACGTATCTGAACGGAAAAAGAATCACTGCCGCAAGAATGAAGTCCGGAGACGTACTGTCGATTATCTGCGTGCAGATCAAACTGATCAATTCCGAACTGTTCTTTGAAAACGTCAACGGCTTTTTGAGTATCAACGGAATCGGGGAGGATACGGCTTTTTCAAATTCAACGGACGAAGTAACACAGAGTGACAGCACAAGAAAGTATCACCGCTCACCGCGAACGCAGGAGCAGCTTCCCAGTGAAAATATCGTCCTTGCGAACGCACCTGCCAAACAGCAAAAATATGAAAAGGGCAGAGGCATGCTGGCGTCTCTGGTAGGATCCGGAAGTATGCTGGCAGTCAGTGCGGTATCAAGTGTTGCATCGCCGGCACTTCTTGCTGCAAGAGCGGCGAGTATGATATCTCCCGTCATGTCTGTCACCTCTTCCAAAAGCGGAGATAAAAAGCGGAAAAAGAAGCTGGAAGAATATGAAGTGCTCCGGAAAGAAAGATACGGAGCCTATATTGAAGATCAAAAAGCAAAAATCAATTCTGTCGCCGCAGTTCAACGGAGCATCCTGACAAGAGAGAACCCGTCGCCGCTGGAATGCGGGAAGATCGTGCACAAGCTGCAGAGAAATCTGTGGGAGCGTACACGCAGCGACAGAGACTTCCTTGATGTCCGTATGGGCATGGGATATGAAGATCTCTGCGTCAAGGTGATGTCACGTGCAGAGGCCTCCGGCTTCCAGATGGAAGACGATGAAACAAGAGACCTGGCGGAACAGATCATCGAAGAAACCCGGATCGTTGACAGCGTCCCGGCACGGGTATCACTTTTGAGAAACAATACCGTCGGCTTTGTCGGCAACAGAGCACGTGTGATCAAAACAGTAAAAAATATGCTCGTTTCGCTGACAACTGCACACTGTTTTGACGAGGTCAAGATTGTCGGCATTTTCGACGAGTCCGAGCGGGCACAGTGGGAGCCGCTGCGTTGGTTCCCGCATACGTGGGATTCAAACAAGCAGTTCCGCTTCCTTGCGTTCAATCCGAAAGACGCACACATGCTCTGTGATCTTTTTAATGAAACGCTGAAGGACCGTGAACGTGCGGCCGAAGAATCCAAATCGGGCGATCCTATGATCCCAGGTCCATATTATATTTTTATCTTCGGCTCTAAAAAGAGCACGGAAAAAGAAGAACTGATGAAACGCTTGTTCCGCGAAGACGTGCGAATGGGCGTCACAACGCTGTTTTTGTATGATGATCTATATTCCTTGCCGCATGGCTGCAATTTCATCGTCAATGTTGACGGTGATCCTCATGCTTATCAGAGGAATGAGGTAAACAAAAAGCAGTTCTTCACCATCGACGAGGGCATGTCCGACATGATGTTCGACCTGTTTGCAAGAAACATGTCCTCGATCGAACTGCAGGAATTTGCGTCAGCTACTGAACTGCCCAACGGTATTTCTTTCCTGAAAGGCTATGGAGCCGAAACGGTAAACGATCTGCGAATCAGTGAGCGTTGGGCAAAGAATGCCGCGTATAAGAGTCTGGCGGCACCGATCGGCGTGATGCAGGGCGGCAAACACTTTTCGCTGGATATCCATGAGAAAGCTCATGGCCCGCACGGCCTTGTCGCAGGCACGACCGGCTCCGGCAAGAGCGAACTGCTGCAGACGTGGATCCTGTCCATGGCGGTCAACTACCACCCCTACGATGTGGCATTTGTTATCATCGACTATAAGGGTGGCGGCATGGCAAACCTGCTTGAGCCGCTTCCTCACGTGGTTGGCAAGATAACGAACATCGGTTCCAATATCAACCGCTCTCTGATTTCGCTGCGAAGTGAAACAAAACGTCGGCTGAAGCTGTTTGAAAAATATGATGTCAATCATATCGATAAATATCAGAAGCTTTATCGGGAAGGTCGTGCGTCCGAGCCGCTTCCGCACCTGATCATCGTTGCGGACGAATTTGCCGAACTGAAAAAAGAAGAACCGGAATTTATGGCAGGACTGATCAGTGCATCCCGTGTCGGCAGAAGCCTCGGTATTCACCTTGTGCTTGCAACGCAGAAGCCTGCCGGTGTTGTCGATGACCAGATCTGGAGCAACTCCAGATTCAAGCTGTGTCTGAAGGTTCAGGATATCAGCGATAGCCGTGAGATGCTGAAAAAACCGGATGCAGCAAGAATTACACAGGCCGGACGTGCCTATGTACAGGTCGGCCTGGACGAGGTGTATGAACTGTTCCAGTCATACTGGAGCGGTGCACCCTATTACGGATCTTCCGCAAAGGAAGAAGAAAGCGGAAATCCGGTCAGAATCATTGCGGACAACGGTCAAAGAATCAAAACAGTCATAGACGAGAAAACAAGAGGCAAGACGGACGTCGATGAATTGACGGCAATCGTCCGGAAACTCTGTAAAGTTGCAGAAGAGCAGAACCTGCAGAAGCTGCCCGGACCCTGGCTTCCGGAACTGTCCGAGCAACTGTCACTACACGAGATCTGCTGCGATTGGAAATTTGACGGTACCTCTTGGCAGCAGGGGCAGAAGAACCTCTCCGTGCCGATCGGCATGTTTGACCTTCCGATCGAGCAAAGACAGGGCGTGCAGTTTATTGACTTCGCCGAGCAGGGCCATCACGGAATTTACGGTGCACCTTCGACCGGCAAAACAACGCTGCTGAAGACGATTGTGCTTTCGCTCGGCCTGCACTATTCGCCGGATGACGTCAATCTCTATATCATTGACTGTGGCGGCTGGAGTATGAGTGCCTTTAAGGCTATGCCGCATGTCGGCGGGATCGTGCTCGACTGCGAAGAAGAGAAGTTCTTCAAACTTCAGAAAATGATTCTGGATGAGTTTGACGACCGAAAGCGGCGGTTCCTGAAACATGCCGTGAGTTCACTTTGGGCATACCGGGAATCGGTTGCAAAGGATATCCCCGCCATTGTGATCGCAGTTGACAATATTACGCCCGTCTTCGACCTTTATCCTGACCTGGAGGATCTGTTTGTCCGGATCGCGAGAGACGGAGCGACTTACGGCATTTACCTGTTGTATACCGCAAACGGCACGTCCGGAGTCAAATATAAGATCCAGCAGAATGTTCAGGGTGCATTTGCATTTGAACTGACAGATAAGGGCGACTACTCCGCAATCGTCGGCAGACTGGACGGAATGACACTCCCGAAAACCATGGGACGTGCATTTGCAAAGGGAAAGCCTCCCGTTGAGTTCCAGGCAGCCATGTACAGCGAAGGCGAGAATGACGTTCTGCGTGCAGCGGATCTTCAAAACGTATTCTCTCAGATGAATTCCAAATGGACAGGGCAGAGAGCCAAACCGATACCGATCATGCCGAACGAGATCAGCATAGAAGATCTTGAACAGGTGTACACGGAGCGAACGATGATTCCGGTCGGCTTCAGTTATGAAACTGTTTCCCCCTATGCGATCGACCTCAGCGACAGTTATTGCCTGACGGTGTCCGGGACACTCCGTTCCGGAAAGAGCACGATGCTGCTTCAGCTTGCACAGATGATCAAACGGAGATTTTCCAATACTGTGCTTTATGCTGTCGATAGCAACAACGGTGCACTTGCATCTGCCGAAAATGATTTTGACGGCTATGCGAAATGTACCGAGCCGGAAAAGATCAAGGAGATCCTTGATCAGGTCGTCGACCAGTTGAATATCAGAAAACGCGAGCAGAACAAGCAAAAAGCGGATGATGTTTCTTTTGATGAAAAGGCGTTCATCAGTCAATATCCGATGATCTGTATTCTGATCGATGATCTCCGGGCGTTTGTAGATGCGGCAGAAACCGAAAGCAAAAACAGTATGGAACGCATTTGCAGGATGGCACAGCATCTTGGCGTTCTGATACTGGCAGCCGGCAGCGTTTCCGATCTGTCGAAATACAATGAGATCGAAAGCCTGACGCGTGTCATTATCGCAAACCAAAAGGGAATCGCCCTGGGAGGCAATCCCTCCCTGCACGGCTATTTCCAGAACAACCTGAAATACAATGAGAAAAGCGTGGAGGCAGGTGCCGGAAATGCATTTGTTTTCGATAACGGCAGCTGCACGAAAATCAAACTGATCGGCGGTGAAAATAAATGATTGTGCTGGATGCTGACAGAGTGGAAGAAATCGTAGACCACCTGTCACTGATGAATTCAAAACTTGAAAATACAGTTTTGCTTTTGCGGCAGTTGTGGGATCAGATGACTGCCGAGACACTCCTGACCGGCGATGTGTCAGCACAGGAAGCGTCAAACGAGATCAACGACACCGCCAATGCTCTTGCGGAGAGACTGGAAGGAACCCGCTCTTTGCAAAGTATCCTGAGCATGACGCCGGAAGAGATCCGGGAACTTGAAAAGTCGCAGATCGATGAGCTTCAGAAGCTGGAAGCCTATATGCAGACAGTCTATTGCGGCTTTATCGAGGCACTTTCGGACCAGGACGGAACCGGCCAGCCGCCGGTAGAGAACGCAGTCAACACGTCCGAACTGCAGCAAGCGGTTTTTGATTCTGTGGAATCGCTTGAAATCACGAACATCGCGGCACTGTCCAATATCGCAGCAGACGATTCTGACGAAGTGCTGCCGTAAACCAAATTGTTAGAGGTGCAGGATGCAAAGGAAACAACCGTTGATTTTGACGGCTGAAGAGATCAGCGTTCTGGCAGCATGTCTGGGCTATCGAAGCGTATCAGGTGTAAAGCCGGATAGCCTGACCGTAGCCTATTCACATCTGAAAAGCGTATTTGAACAGACAAAAGAAGATCTGTCGCATAAAGGAATGCTTGATCTGACCATCTTCGGAAAAATTCGCGTCGAGCAGAGCACAGCAAAAATGATCCGGCGTCTGTGCAGCTATTCTTCTTACGGTATCGTGAAAGAGCCTTCGCGTGTCCGGTATCTGCTGACAGATGCACAGGGGACAACGCAGATCACGTATTTGGGTGGAAGCCTGTATGAACTGACCGAAACGTGCGAACAGCAAAATCGGGAACAGTTCCTGTATCACCCGGAAACCGTTGAGAAGCAGTGGCAGGAACTGCTACTGCCGGAAGACGTCGCATCCGTCAGAACGTTTGCCGATCAGTTTCATGACCGATCCGGAGTTGACTACCTCAAAAAGAGGCTTGCCACGCCGGCACACGCAAAAGAACTGTTTGCGGCCCTGACCGGAAAAACAGAGCGGATCTCCTTTTATATGGTCAACTGCGGCATGGTCAGAACGACTGTTTTCGATTATATTCTTTCCTTTTCCGATAAGGAATCATTACTGATGTATCAACAAAACGATGGACAGCTCGTCATTGCAGCTGTGTCGGATGAGCGTCTGATGCAGTGGAAGAACTGTCCGGGAGGATTGCTATGAAAAATCTAATTCTGACGATAATCGATCCGCAGAAACGGCCGTTGTGCGATGTGGAACTGCCGGACAATCAGCCGTTTTCAAAGCTGCTGCAGGATCTGTATGAGGCGTTAGATGAGCGGATGATTCCGCTTTTGCCGAGTGCCGGCACGGCAGAATTATTCCATCTGCGGCGAAATGCGGCCCTTGCAGCCGATCAGACTCTTTCTTCCTCCGGTGTATGGAACGGTGACTACTTACAGATAAGGAGAAAACAGTGAGATGGATCTGATAACGCAAACCGATATGCTTCTGCATTGCGTTATGAAACTGTCAGAAGCAAATGACGAGCTGGAATCCTGTGATAACGAACTGAGGCTCATGGAAGAACTGGTCACCGAGAACTGGCAGGGAAGAGCGGCAGAGGCCTTGAAAGAAAAACTCTTTGAAACTAGAAAGACAATTGACAACGCACGCAATTCTCTGGAGCGTGCAAAACAAAAAATCGGCGGCATTTCTGCCGCAATGTAACAACTTGTATGTTGGCCGAAAGGCTTTACATAAATAAAAAGAAAGGTGGACAAACAAATGGCACTTATTCAGGTTACGCCCGATCTTCTGTCGGGTAAAGCAACAGAACTGAGAGGTCTCAAGCAGGATCACGACGAAACCATGACCAAAATGCGTACGATGATCATGGGTCTGAACGAGATCTGGAAGGGCGATGCACAGGACGCATTCGTAGCAAAGTATGAAAGCATGCAGAGCACCTTCACCAACTTCTCCCAGATGCTGGAAGACTATGCCAAACTGATGGACACTGCTGCACAGAAGCTGCAGGAAACCGATGCGTCGCTGCAATCCACGATGAACGGCTTTGGCGCATAAAACAGGTATTGCATACCGTGCACCTTCGGGTGCACGGTATGCGATCTGCCATTTCCACCGAGAGTAACGGAAGAGAAAATACATATGATGATAGATACAGAACAACTGGAAAATGCGGCGGACGAGGTGATCCTGCTGAAGGATGAGATGTCACATCAAATGACGGAAATCGAACTGCTGATCCAGAGCCTGCCGACTGCCTGGCAGGGAGATGCTGCACGGACACTGGCCGGAAAGATCCTCTATGTCAAGCAGTGCTACCGTCTGCTGGAGAACTTTTTTGAAGACTACGCCCAAATGATGAAACAGTTTGCGACAAACGTTTACAATTGCGATCAAACTACCGCTTCAAAAATAAATCAGACCTAAAGGAGAGCATCCTATGGAAAAACAAATCAGACTGACACCGGAAGAACTGTACTTTATGGCATCGCTAATGGGGGCAAAATATATTGACTACGCCTATATCGCAGCCATGAATGACATCCAGCAAAACTATGACCTATACAAGCGAGAAACACAGGCAAGCCTTGTCGAAAAAGGGATTCTGGACGAAGATTTCAGCGGAAACGTAGAAATTTCTGCACAGGCGAAGGCACTCCTTTCCCCGATCTTCTTCGGCACTTTTGAGTCCTCTGTAGATATTTGCTACATCAAAGAGGATGCACGTCGCGTTGAAGTAAACAAATTCCACTTCCTTGATGGTCAGGTGATTCATGTGGAAGGCAAAGAAAAGGAACTGATTATTACGTCAATCGGCAAAGAAGAACTTCATAAGTTTGCAGAACGCCTGATTTCGGATAATTATAAAGCAGAAAGCAAAGAACTTGACGAGGGTATTCAGCCGAAGGACGTTACAAGAGTTCTGGCGGTCAAAAATATCGACGTCGCCAAGAAAAATGAAGTAAAGGTATTTGCAGATGCAAACGGCATCATCTGCTGTGAAACGGCAGAGGGGAAATTTATGCAGCTTGATGCAGATACGTTCATCAACACTGTCTTTGAGACGATCTGGAGGGCATAAAGATGGCATATTACGATTTTGACGGGAAAATTACGATTGACGAAGCTGCGGCCGAAAAGGATGTCCGAAACATCCGTGCAGCGAGAGAGATCCTTGTAGAAGCAAAAAGAAGTATCGACCGTCTGTTTGCACAGGCTTCGGAGTCCACCGGCGATACTGCAGCTGCGATCTTGGAAAAAGCACAGGAACTGGCAAAAAAGGTCGATGTCCTGGTCAACAGACTGGACGAAAGTGCTCACCTGATCCAAAAAACAGTCGCACACTATCAGGAAGTCGACCGGCAGGTCAAGGCTGCGATCGCCGCAGCGAGTGTCGGTAATGGAGGGAATTGAGATGGCAAAAATTACGCTGAATATCGATGCACTCAATGGCAATGTGCAGAATATGTCAAAGCAAATCGAAGAATTCGAAAACATTATATCGAGGTTCACTGCTCTGCTTGATAGAATGCGTGACTCGTGGGAGGGTGCTGCCAGCATTTCCTTCCAGGAAAAACTCCAACAGCAATTAGAGAAAACAAGAAAACAGAAAATCGTTATCGAAAATATGCGTGATTACATTCTGGATGCGTCAGAGAAGTTTTCTGCACTTGACAAACAAAGTGCGTCCTCGATTCGCAATACATTCTGAAAGGAGACGGAACATGACTATCAATTTGGATACCAACGTGTTGACGGAGCTTGCTTCGGCAATTCGAACTGCAAATGATCAGATCACCTCAGCGGTGAATCTCCTGAATCAGACGACTGAGCACAATGATTGGGGCTGCAAAGAGCGTGTCTCGATCAATGATTATACTGCACAAAACAAGAAAGAAGCGAGGCTCCTTATGGAAGCATCGGATGCCTTCTCGTCTGCGGTAACGTTGGCAGTCACGTCTTTTGTAGATTTGGAAAATAGTATATCCGGACTGTCCGAAAAGCTTGAAAGCTCCATTGCAAATGTGCTCGGTATTATCAACCGCGGTCTGTCATCCATTCCGCAGTTCGGCACGTTTACTGCGATGATGAAGGATCTGCTGGAGCGACTCTTTGCGACTCCGATTCCTATCTACCATCCGTTGGAACAGTCCGGTGAGTTTACGACACCGTTGCTCCTCGCTGACTTCCCCGACCTGATGAAATCCATAAATTAAAAGGAGAACAGACATGAGTGGAAAAATTCAACTCACACCGGAAGAGCTGAAGTCTCAGAGTGCGGAAATGAGTGCCCTGAATGAAGAGATGACTACGCTGTTCGGTGGAATCAGCAGGGAAATGAACACTGTCAACTCCAACTGGAGTCCAAATCTTGCAAACAATTTCTCGGGAAAGATCAATTGCGTGAATACTTCGTTTTCCGATTTGTCTGCGATGTTTGGCTTCGGTGCAGAGGCGGCAAGGACAAGTGCCGAAACCATGGAAACAGTTGATGCTACCCTCGGTAAAATGATGTTTGGCGGCGATGGCAGCTTCGGCGGTGGCGAAGGCGGCGGCGGTTTCAGAGGCAATGACGAGAAAGGATTCTGGGCAGAACAGTGGGATCAGCTGAAGCACGATTGGAATTCCCTTGGAGAGGGCTGGGAATGGGCGGAAGAAAAATATAATGAACTTCCGGAATGGGCCCGCAAGGATATCGAAAATGCTCTCGGGGGCGATATAAAAGCGGCGATTACGATCACTGGCGATATTATCACAAACAATATCTCATTCGATACGTTGGAAACATATCTGTCTTCGATTGGCTCAGAAAACGCAGGCGTTATCACTTCCGTGCTGAAAACAGTCATCTGCCCCAGTGACAACATGAAAACACTGCTGGACGGAATAGATTTATACAGAGACCTCGGAACGGATGCACTCGCAGACGGAAATATCGGCGAAGGCTTAAAGGATCTCGGCATGAGTTTGGTGTCCGGATTTTGTGCCATTGGGTATGGCATCGGTGATGTTGCGTCCGAAGCAATCTCCGGCCTGTTCAATGAAGTCGGCGGAATGGAATCTTCGATACTTGATGTTGTCGGCAGAGTTGTTCAGGGTGAAACAGGCGATTTCCTGACAAATCTCTCAAGTGGTGTTGCCTCAACGACTGAGTCGGTAGCCAAATGGTTCAGCAATCTGCTATAAGGAGCGATAGAAATGAACGAGAATGAAAAAGCAATCTACCCGATCGGCTCTCTGATTCGTGCAGAGAACTGCAAAGCGATCGTGTCCGGCTATGACTTTATTGCCAAGGATAACAAACTGGTGTTGCAATATCTGGTTTTGCCGTATCCTATGGGCTACACGAATAAAGACGATTTAAGAATGGTTGCAGTTGACCGTTGTGAACTGATCGAGTGCGGCTACCGTGGTGAAATGTTTTCCCCACTCGAGAACTACTTGCAGGGAATGAGAAATGCGGCGGATCGGTTTACCGCACGGGAGATCCGGCAGGCAATCGAGCAGATGAAAGCGGAGGGAGAAAAGAAATGAACGAGAAGAGACTCTATTCAGTCGGAACAGTTGTCAAACTGAAAAATTCGCCTTCCGTAGTAATGATCGCAGGCTATTACCCGATCGCAAACGGAACAGAACACCAATATTTAGCAGTAAACTACCCGTTTGGTTTAGGCTTTGGCAACGAAGTTCTGCTAATGGACGCGCAATCTGTGGAAAAGGTCATTTATGAAAAAGAAGCCGATCAGACGACTGCAGCTTTTCTGACCTCGCTTCAGAACATCAAAGCCCGCATGGAAAGCGGGGAACTTAAACTATAAAACACGCCAAATCATTAAGAGGGAAAGAGAATGTCTTTAAAACTTTCCGCAGCCTGTGGCTGCAGCATGGGAAAAATCAGAGCAAACAACGAAGATGATCTGTTGCTATGCGACAAAATATTGCCTGATAGCACGGAAACCTTGTGAGAGGGGTGGAGGGTTGAGTATCAAGATAAAACTGACTCCGGAAGAACTGAAATCTCAGAGTGCGGAAATGAGTGCACTGAATGACGAAATGATGACGCTGTTCGACGGGATCAGCAGGGAAATGAATACTGTCAATTCCAACTGGAGTGCCAATCTTGCAAATAATTTCTCGGGAAAGATCAGAGGCGTGAATAACTCGTTTTCCGATTTGGCTGCAATGTTTGGCTTCGGTGCAGAGGCGGCAAGGACAAGTGCCGAAAGCATGGAAACGGTCGATGCTACACTCAGTAAAATGATGCTTGGCGGCGACGGCGGCAGTTTCGGAGGCGGTGGCAACATGGGCTCCAGAAATGGAGGCGGATTCCGAGAAGCCACTGATATAGAACATGTCTTTGATGACGAAGGAGAATACGGAGTGAGCCAGACTGCCCCGAAGTATACATCAGGCAAAGAACGAAAAGCAATATATGCGACAGTCCGGAAATACTTCCCTGACATGACAAATAAGGAAATCAGAAAATATCTAAAGGCAATCGGAAAACACGGATGCGGATATGCGGCAGTTGTGAACTCAATCTTCTATCAATTTGAAGGCAAAGAAGAACTGTTTGAAAAGACCTTCGGATTTCCGATGTACCGAAACGGAGATTTTAATTTCAGCCAACTGCTTGTGGATTATTTTGCCGCTTCAAACGGCTCATCAAAACAAGGAACGACTGGCTATCAACAAGGGCAGTATTTTGAAAAGTATTTGCAAGACCGTGGCCTTACGGCATCGCATGATAATTTGGGAATAGTTCCGGGACAAACCATGCTTGGAGCGAAAGGGTATAATTTCTATGATGAAACAGGGAAAAAGATTGGACGCGCCGGAAGCGGCCATGCAGTGCTGATAACCGGTCAGACTGCCGATGGGATGCTGATTGTATCCACATGGGGGAAAAAGGCTTATGTGGATCCGTCGGAATGTCTTACGGGAAATGCACTTGCAGATTTTTTGATGTATACTACCTTCACAATTGAGTTTGAATGAAATCCTATCGTGAAGAGAATCATTGGAGGCAAAAATGACAAAGTGTGTTTCTGCAGCCTGTGGTTGCAGCATGGGAAAAATCAGAGCGAACAATGAAGACAATCTGCTGTTTTTCGGCAAAACACTGCCGGCAAACAATAGCGGGTTTCACAAACCGATCACCGACGCACAGGGGCTGGACAAGCCTTTGTGTTTTGCGGTGTTTGATGGCATGGGCGGTGAGGATTACGGCGAGATCGCTGCCTTTACCGCTGCCCAGACGCTGAAAACCTGCCTTGCGGAAGCAGCGGACTTCCTTGTTCCCGAAAAACGTCTTCTGACGGATGCCTGTGAGAAAATGAACGAGGCGGTGTGTGCAAAGGCACAGAGCCTCGGCACGGAGCGAATGGGCACGACCGCCCTGATTGCCTATTTTACGTCGAAAGACGTGTATGTCTGCAATCTCGGAGACAGCCGTGCATTCCGCCTGCGTGGCGGAGAGTTCCTGCAGCTGTCGCAGGATCACACAGAGCGGGAGATCCTTCTGGAAAGAGGCATCACGGATCAAAAACCGCGGCTGATGCAGTACCTCGGCATTGACCCGCAGGAGCTTGCTCTGGAACCCTATGTTGCAAAAGGGGAGCTCAACCTCGGAGACCAGTATCTGCTTTGCAGCGACGGTCTGACGGATATGCTGACCAACCTTGAGATCGCCTGCATTTTGCGGCAGGCGGAAAGCCCGGAAGACGCTGTCAAGGAATTGATCAAAGCGGCACTTGCCAACGGCGGCAGAGACAACATTACTGTTGTTGTTTGCAAAGTCATAGAATGACACCAAACGAAACGACGATCATCTGAGGAGAAAAAGGATGGACATTCAGGACATCAAGTGGCCGGGCTGGGAGGTTACAAAACTGATTGGCAGCGGCAGCTTTGGCTCTGTCTACGAAATAAAAAGAAGTGTTTTCGGAAAGACCGAGCGTGCAGCCTTGAAGGTCATTTCGATTCCGCAGAATAAAAGCGATATTGAAGAACTTTATAACGACGGCTTTGACGATGAAACCATCACTGCACGCTTCCACAGCTATCTGGAGGATATCGCAAATGAATATTCCCTGATGTTAGAGATGAAGGGACATACCAATGTAGTCTACTGTGATGACTTCCAGTATGTGCAGCACGATGATGACATCGGCTGGGACATCTTTATCAAGATGGAGCTTCTGACGCCGTTGACAAAGTCGTTGCCGAAGCAGATCAGCGAAGACAGCGTGATCCGTGTCGGCAAGGATATCTGCAATGCCCTCATCCTGTGCAAGGAGCGAAACATCGTTCACCGTGACATTAAACCGCAGAACATCTTTGTTTCGCAGGATGGAAATTATAAACTCGGTGACTTCGGCATTGCAAAAACTGCCGAGCATACAACAGGTGGCACAAAGATCGGTACCTATAAATATATGGCACCCGAGGTCTATAACAACCATCCTTACGGCAGTGCAGCAGACATTTATTCTCTTGGCATGGTAATGTACTGGATGCTGAACGAGCGTCGTACGCCGTTCCTGCCGCTACCGCCGGAGGTTCCGACGATTTCGATGGAAGACAAAGCACGTCAACGCAGGTTCATGGGCGAAGCTATTCCCGAACCGGCACACGGCAGCGAGGAGCTCAAACGGATCGTGTTAAAGGCCTGTGCCTTTGATCCGAAGGAACGCTACTCGAACGCGAGGGAAATGTTGCAGGATCTGCAGAACATTCCGGAGCGAGGGGAACCTGCTGCAGAACAGCCACACAAAACAGTGTGCTCAGTTGAGCCGACTATCAATGATGCTCCAGAAACTCCGCAGAATCCGGAGGAAGACAAAACTGAAGGCATCTTCTCTTCTACGGTGAAACATACCGCCGTAAAAGCTGCAGCTGGACAGAATGCACTTTCCGCGGAAGATTCTTTCCTCACAGAAGACGAAAAGACCGTCGGTGCATTTGATGATCTGCCGAAAAAATCAGAAACAAAACCGGACAGAAAGAAAACACCGAAACGCAATACCAGACGTCAGAAAACTATGTTGATCGCTGCGGCCTGCCTTGCAGCCGTGATCCTGGGCATCTTCCTGCTTGCCCTTGTCAATCGCCCCCGTGAGGATAAAGAAATCACGGTCTTCATGATCAGCACAGGCTCCGCTCACACTGTTGGCGTGAAAATGGACGGCACTGTCATTGCTTGCGGCGATAACAGCTGTAGCCAGTGTGATGTTTCTCGTTGGAGTGATATTGCTGCCGTCAGTGCCGGCACATTTCACACTGTTGGCCTGAAAATGGATGGCACAGTTGTAGCTTGCGGCGATAGCTCGTATGGTCAGTGCGACATATCCGGTTGGACGGACATCATTTCTGTAAGTGCATGTGTCACTCACACTGTTGGCGTGAAAACGGACGGCACGGTCGTGGCTTGCGGCGATAACTCGTATGGTCAGTGCGACGTATCCGGTTGGACGGAAATCACTACAGTTAGTGCAGGAACCGCTCACACCGTCGGTATGAAAACGAACGGCATGGTCGTAGCTTGTGGCGATAACAGTTGTGGGCAGTGTGACGTATCCGATTGGACGGATATCATTGCAATCAGTACGGGTGCCGGGCACACTATTGGCTTGAAAAGGGACGGCACAGTCGTAGCCTGCGGTGATAACTCATATGGCCAGTGCGACGTATCCGGTTGGACGGATATTGCTGTAATCGACACGGAGGCCAACCACACCATTGGAGTGAAAAAGGATGGCACGGTCGTAGCTTGCGGGGATAACTCGTATGGCCAGTGTGATGTATCCGGTTGGACGGACATCTATGATGTCAGCACCGGTGTACGGCACACTGTCGGCTTAAAAAGGAATGGCACAGTTGTTGTTTGTGGCGATAAAAGATCCGGCCAGTGCGATGCGTCTGACTGGGTGGGCCCGGTGGCAGCTACGGGTGACGTGGCGTATCAAATCATCGATATGAATGAGTTTGTAAGTGTGATTGTCGGAACATGGATCGCTGAAGATGATACTCCGCAAGGGATCAAGTCCTTCACGTTTAACTCGGATGGTACCGGCAGCCAGGACACGCCCGGTGCAAGTTGTCCCTTTACATATACTGTCGATGGCACAATGCTCAACATATCGATTGACGGTGTGACTGAATCACTGACGTTCTTTATCATTGACAACACCATGACGCTTTTCATTGATGGCCGGGGGCTTACTTTTTCCAAAATAAACTAATAACGAAATATACGGTTCGAAATAAAAGATAAAAAACAGGGCTTGACGGTTTCTTTGTGGATTCGGAAGATGCTGGACAAAGAGTGAGAGAAGGAAGAAAAATGGATGTAAAAGATGTCCGCTGGCCGGGCTGGGAGGTCATCAGACCGATCGGCAGCGGCAGTTTCGGTGCGGTTTACGAAATTCAGCGTGATGTGCTCGGAATTACGGAAAAGGCGGCCCTGAAGGTCATTACCATTCCGCAGAACTCTGAGGATATTCAAGAACTGCGGAATGAAGGCTATGACGAGGAAAGCATTACGGCGACCTTCAAAACGCATCTGAAAAGTATTATGAATGAGTACGCACTGATGCGAAAAATGAAGGGCTGCACTAACGTCGTAGACTGCGACGACTTCCAGTACGTGCAGCATGACGATGGGATCGGCTGGGACATCTATATCAAGATGGAACTGCTGACACCTATGGTAGCGGCACTGCCGCAGGATATTCCAGAGCAGACCGTGCGTTCTCTTGCATCCGATATCTGCAAGGCATTGGTGCTCTGCAAACGGTTTGACATCGTCCACCGTGACATCAAACCGCAGAATATCTTCGTTTCCGAACTGGGTGATTATAAGCTCGGTGATTTCGGTATTGCAAAAACGGTAGAAAAGACGTCGGGCGGCACAAAGATCGGAACCTACAAATATATTGCACCTGAGGTCTATAACAATCGTCCGTACAACAGCACGGCGGACATCTATTCTCTGGGCCTGGTGCTCTATTGGATGCTGAACGAACGCCGCATGCCGTTCCTGCCGTTGCCGCCGGAAAAACTGACGGTGAGCATTGACGAGCAGGCAAGAGCTCGCCGACTGTCTGGCGAGCGGATCCCGGCACCTGCACACGGCAGCGAGGAACTCAAACGGATCGTGTTGAAGGCATGTTCCTTTGAACCGAAGGACCGTTATGGAAGTGCGGAAGCGATGCTGGCAGATTTGCAGAAGCTTTCTGCACCCGCAGAGGAAAAACCGCAAAACGATGTAAACGTATCTCCCAATGCGGAAGTGCCTGCCGAGGAAGAGGAAGGCACAGTCGGTGCCTTCGCGGCAATTCCCGTAAAAGAACCGGAGACTCCCGCTGCACAGGAAGCGGCACCGGAGGAAGAGGAAGGCACAGTCGGTGCCTTCGCGGCCGTTTCCGTAAAAGAACCGGAGCCTCCTGCCGTGCAGGACGAGGCTCCGCAGGAAAACGAAAACACGGTCGGTGCCTTTTCAACGGTTGTAGAGAAGAAACAACTGAAAAATACTGCATCTGCTGAGGATGCACCCCCTGATCATAAGAAGTCTAAGAAGAAAACCAAAAAGATCATTCTGATTGCCTGTGCGGCACTCCTGCTCCTCGCAGCAGGCTTTGCAGCCTTTATGCTGGCGTCTCCGAAGAAAGCTGCACCTGCATCTCAGACGCAGACGCATGCACCGGAAAAACCAGAGACGACTTCGCCCGCAGCAACAACTCGGCAGCCTACGGAAAAAGATAATTCCAAAGAACCATCTGAGAAATATGTGATTCACAATCCAGCGTATTTTAGTGATACAAAGTGTTGGAACAGCGTCCGCCCGTATTGCCAGACTGAAGGCAATAAAACCTATCTTTACATAGAGATAGAGTTCGCAGGTGGTTATGTGCTGGACACGTATAACAGCTATCACGGTGAATGCTGTGTTGTTTCGCCTCAGAAAACCGATGCCAAGTGCGAATATCTCGGTTGGGTTGGAGATGAGTATGTAAGTCCCGAACTGTATGCGGTTCGTTTGGATCAGCTTCCGGCAGGCGACTACAGTGTTCGTTTTGATGAGATCGACGACCACGGAATTGTCTTCTCGACCGTGAACATCGATTTTACGGTAAACTGATGCCACCGGGCGGGCACAAAGCAATGATATAGCATAGAGGAGGAACCTTAAATGGACATCAAGGATGTCCGCTGGCCCGGTTGGGAGGTTACCAGACTGATCGGCAGCGGCAGCTTCGGCTCCGTTTATGAAATACAGCGTAATTTATACGGCAACGGCGAAAAAGCTGCGTTGAAGGTCATTTCAATCCCGCAAAACACGGGAGAAATACAGGAACTTCGTAACGACGGCTACGACGAAGAAAGCATTACCAATACCTTCAAGACCTACATGCAGAGCATTATCAACGAGTATGCGATGATGCGGAAAATGAAGGGCTGTACCAATATCGTAGACTGCGATGACGTGCAGGTCATCCAGCATGAAGACGGGATCGGCTGGGACATCTATATCAAGATGGAGCTTCTGACGCCAATGGCTGAAACACTGCCGCAGGATATTCCGGAAACGACCGTGCGTGCAGTGGCGACCGATCTTTGCAAAGCGTTGGTGCTTTGCAAACGGTTTGATATCGTCCACCGTGATATCAAACCGCAGAACGTCTTCATTTCTGACCTGGGAGACTATAAACTCGGCGATTTCGGCGTTGCAAAAACCATAGAAAAAACGACAGGCGGTACAAAAATCGGCACTTATAAATATATGGCACCCGAGGTTTACAACAGTCAGCCGTACGGAAGTGCCGCAGACATCTATTCCTTGGGCTTGCTGCTCTATTGGATGCTGAATGAACGCCGTATGCCGTTTATGCCGCTGCCGCCGGAAAAGCTGACGGTGAGCATTGACGAGCAGGCAAGAGCCCGCAGACTGGCGGGCGAACCGATCCCGGCTCCTGCACACGGCAGCAGAGAAATGCAGGCCATTGTGCTGAAAGCATGTGCATTCTATCCGAAGGATCGCTATGCAAGTGCGGAGGAAATGCTTGTTGCAGTGCGTGCACTTTCGGCAACGCCCGTGCAAAGTCCCGTGAACGCATTCGCAGGAAATCCGCCGCGGCAAAACGACCTGCCTGCAGCCATGCCTTTTGAGCAAATACCTGTGGCTGGGAGACTGCCGTATCAACCTGAAATAAACACGGGAACGGTTGCATTCGGAGGCCCGATGGGTGCATTCACGGCGACACCTTCACAAGAATACCGAAACTACGGTACACAGTACGAGACATCGCAGGATGCAACAGTCGGTGCATTCCGGTATATGCCCGTGCAGCAATACCCCACCTCTGTAAAAGGTGTGGCATACCCAAATAGAAATACAAACGATGCCGCCGCGAACCAAAAACCGAAGAAAAAAAGGAACATTCTGATTCGGTTCATCCTTTGGCTACTGAATCTGATCGCAACGATCTGCCTGCTGAAACTGCTGTATAAGATCGTCAAAAAGATCTGGCAGTCCATTCGTCGGAAAATCGAAACACGGAAGAGTCTGAACCAACAGAGCCTGCCGCAGACCGGGCAAAATCAACCGAATCTGTCAAGATTCAGGTGTTGACGGAGTTCTGTGACTGATGCAGAAAAAAGCAAAATGATGTAACAAAGTATCTGGCCGGGCAGTAGGTGCCTGAGTATAAAAAGATAGAAAGAGAAGAGAAAATGGACATTAATGATATCAAGTGGCCCGGCTGGGAAGTCACACGGCTGATTGGAAGCGGCAGCTTTGGCTCCGTATATGAAATTCAGCGTAACCTTTTCGGTAACGTGGAAAAAGCCGCCCTGAAGGTCATCTCGATCCCGCAGAATAAGGGCGATATTGAAGAGCTGTATAACGACGGCTATGACGATGCAAGTATTACTGCACGGTTCAACGGCTATCTGGAAGACATTGTGCGGGAATACTCTATGATGGCCAACATGAAGGGCCACACGAATGTTGTCTACTGTGACGATCTTCAGCAGATCCAGCACGAAGACGGCATCGGTTGGGACATCTATATCAAGATGGAATTGCTGACACCGCTGACAAAGGTGCTCGGCAAGGACATCACTGAGGAGCAGACGATCAACCTCGGCATTGATATTTGCAACGCCTTGGTTCTCTGCAAGGAAAGAAACATCGTCCACAGAGATATCAAGCCGCAGAATATTTTTGTGTCGCAGGATGGCAACTTCAAGC
>JAZUDF010000163.1:0-8032 GCA_045639485.1 Faecousia sp.
TGGCGTTGGACACGGAGGAGACTTCCTTGTAGCCGTTCATGGACGGGATGAGGATCTCGATGTCGTACGTTCTTGCCATGGACGCGGAGCAGTCGCCTGCCGCGAGCTTGACGGTGCGGAAATGGAAGCCGAGATCCTTCACAAGCTTTTCTGCCTTGCCGACCAGCTCGTCAAAGGCTTCGTCGGACTTTTCGGGCAGACAGTACTGGAACATTTCGATCTTGTTGAACTGATGGCCGCGTACCATGCCGCGTTCGTCGGCACGGTGAGAGCCGGCTTCTCTGCGGAAACAGGGCGTGTAGGCAAACAGCTTGTGAGGCAGCTCGCTTTCTGCCAGAATTTCATTTCTGTGCAGGGAGGCAAGTGCGGTCTCCGCCGTCGGGAGCATGAAGTGCATCCGCTCGTCGGTCGGGTTTTCGATCTTGTAGACCTCGTCTGCGAACTTCGGGAACTGGCCTGCCGTCTCGCCGCACTGGTACTCCAGCATGTGGGGCAGAATGACCATTTCATAGCCGTCCGCCAGATGGCAGTCCATGAAGTAGTTGAGCAGAGCCCACTCAAGTCTTGCACCCATGCCGCGGTAGATCCAGAAGCCGGTGCCGGCAAGCTTGGTGCCGCGTTCATAGTCAATGAGGCCGAGGTCGGTGCAAAGATCGACGTGGTGCTTCGGCTCAAAGTCAAATTCATGCTTTTCGCCGTAGTAGCGTAAAGGCTCGTTGTTTTCCTTGCCGCCGGGCTTGAGGTCGGGATCGGGCAGATTGGGCAGCGACAGCATCAGCGTGCGATACTCTGCTTCCACCTCGGTGAGCTTTGCGTCGTTTTCCGCGATGTCGGCCTTCAGCTCCGCCATCTGCTTGAAGATGGGAGCACAGTCTTCGCCGTTCTTTTTCAGAATGGGGATCTGCTTGGAGACCTTGTTCTGCTCCGCCTTCTTGGACTCGGTGGACTGGATGAGGGCACGGCGTTCTTCGTCGAGGGCTAAAATTCTGTCGACGGTTTCGTCACAGTCAACTTCCTTTGCACGAAGTCCCGCCTTGACGGCATCCGGATTTTCCTTGATTTTCTTGATGTCAAGCATAGTAAAACCTTCTTTTTGAAAAGTTGTTTGTGTTTCTTCAGGGCTCGCTGTCGATCAGTGCGTCATATTCTGCCTGTGCTTTTTCCGACAGATACTGATACAGCGGCTCGAGCTGTTCGATCACCTTCTGGAACGTGTCCATGTCGCCGCTTTCGCGGGCAGCCTTTGCTTCGGCAAGCAGCTCGTACGCCTGCCGGATGTTGTCGTTCTGCGTGGTCAGCTCCTCGTTTGCCTCCTGCAGCTCCGTGTTCTGCTCTTCAAGCGTAGTCACCCTGGTCTGCAGGTCTTCGTTTTCCTTCGTCAGCGTGTCGTTGTCCTTCTGCAGACGGGAGATCTCCTGCCGCAGAGATTCGTTTTCTTCCTGCAGCGTCTGTGCCTTTTCTGCAAAGGTGATGTTTTCTTCCGTGTTCTTATGGATCTGAACGACCAGCGACAGCGTTACCACCGCCAGTGCCACGATAAACAGAATGGCGAGGTAAATGATCAGAGCCATCCGCTTTTTTCTGGACAGGCTGGGATCGACTTTGATTTCGGTTTCTTTTTCTTCGGCGGAAGTCTGTTTGCTCATTTTTTGTGTCCCTCCCTGGGCTTCGCATCGAGTTTGGAAAGAGCAACGAGCAGGGCGTTGAGATCTTCGGCATCGTAATATTCAAGCTCGAAGTGGCCCTTGCGTTTGCCGCTCACGATCCGGACCTTGCGTCCGAGCTTGCGAGTCAGCTCGCGTTCGCACTCTCCGATATAATCGACACCGGGCGTCGCCTGCTTTTTCTCTTTTTCGGGCGATTTCAGCATGTTTTTGCAGAGCGTTTCCGTCTGACGGACGGAAAGCTGCAGTGCCATCACACGCTGTGCCGCCGCCTTCCGCTGCTTGTCATTCGGCAAAGAAAGCAGTGCACGGGCGTGTCCTGCGGATAAATTTCCATTTTTTACCAGTTCCGACAGTTCCGCATCGAGGGCAAGCAGACGCAGTGCATTTGCCACGGCGGGACGGGATTTGCCGACCTTTTCGGCTGCCTGCTCCTGCGTCAGACCGTATTCGTCCATCAGCGTGCGGTAGCCTTCCGCTTCTTCAATGGGGTTGAGGTCTTCACGCTGCAGGTTTTCGACCAGTGCCAGCTCCATCGTCTCGCGGTCGTCAATGTCGAGCACGCAGACGGGAACTTCCGTAAGACCTGCGAGCCTTGCTGCTCTCCAACGCCGTTCGCCTGCGACGATCTGATAGTAGTCACCGACCTTGCGGACGGACAGCGGCTGGATGATGCCGTGTTCGGCGATGGAATCTGCCAGTGCCTGCAAAGCTTCAGGCTCAAAGGTTTTACGCGGCTGCAGGGGATTCGGTTCCACCTTCTGCAGCGGCAGCACCGTGACGGGTGCATCGGACTCTACGGATTGCACGCTCTCACTGATGATCGCACCCAATCCCCTGCCGAGTCCGGATTTCATTTTTGCCATTGGATTACCTCCTTGTGAGGATTTCTTCCGCGACGGCGGCGTAGGCCTTCGCACCGCGGCTGTATTTATCGTAAGCCAGCACGGGCACGCCGTGACTGGGTGCCTCTGCCAGACGCACGTTCCGTGCAATGGCGGTGGCGAAGACCTTGCCGGGGAAATACTTGCGGATCTCCTGTGCCACCTGATTGGAGAAGTTTGTGCGGCCGTCGAACATGGTCAGCAGCACGCCGAACATGGAAAGTGACGGGTTAAGGCGTTTTTTGACGGCACGCATCGTTGTCATCAGGTCGGACAGACCTTCCAGTGCGTAATATTCGCACTGAACGGGGACTAAAATGCTGTCTGCGGCACAAAGTGCGTTGAGTGTCAGCAGCTCCAGTGACGGCGGGCAGTCAATGAAAATATAGTCGTACGCGTCCTTGATGGGTGCGAGTGCGGCTTTGAGCTGATATTCACGCTCGTCCACGCCGATGAGCTCTACGCCCGCACCGGCAAGATTGGAGCACGATGGCAGCAGATCGCCGAAGTCGGTATGCACCAGAACGTCCTGTGCGGGGACGCGGTCGATGAGCATCTCATAAGTTGTGGCCTTGCAGGTGCGGCTGACACCGAAGCCGGAGGTTGCGTTTGCCTGCGGATCAAAGTCGCAGAGCAGCACCTTTGCACCGGCGGCGTGCAGAGCCGCCGTGAGATTGACGGCAGTGGTCGTCTTGCCGACACCGCCTTTCTGGTTTGCGATCGCAATGACAGTACCCATAGACGACCTCCTCTCCCATGATAATATTCTTAATAACATTATAACATAATTCCCGAAAAGTGCAAGAATAAACTTGCCTTTTCCCTGCCGCAGGCCGCCGATGTTTCACGTGAAACAGTTTCGCGGTCAGCGTTCAGTGATCAGAGTTCAGTGGGTGCACATGCCGTCGGATTGTTTCACGTGAAACAAAGCACGCCGCAGAGCATTCTTGACACACTGCGGCACGGCTGATATAATTTGAGCAGAATATGAAAGAAAATGAGGGAGTATCATGCAAAACAAGCAATCGCTGTGGCGAGCTGCCAAGCCCGAAAAATCGGGCGAGCCGTTCTCGCTCGATGCGTGGTTCCGCAAAAACAAACTGTCCATCATCGTCCTTCTGATCGCGGGCTTCCTTTTCGCCGGAGTGCTGATCTATACGAAGGATGATACCCAGCCGGTATTTCAGCCGACAGCGAACGATGCCGTGACCTACGAAAAAGCGAAAGTCCTTGATATTGAAAACGACACGATCAGCCCCGATCTGCTGGGCGTAGATGACGTCGAGATCGGCTCACAGAAATTACTGGTCGAGATCCGGAGCGGTATGTTTACCGGAACGAAAGTGACCGTCGTCAACAACGTTTCCACCTTTACCGGACGGCGTGCAAAGGTCGGTGACGACATCATCATCAGCCTCTACGCGGAGTTTTACGAGCTTGACGAGGACTACCCTGCCGGCATGGCACGGTATCTGACGGACGAAGGCGTCTACGTGCTCGATTCAACGCCTGCCGTTTACAGCCCCAATCGCACGCTTGCGATCGTCATTCTGCTTGCGGTATTTGTCGCCGTGACGACCTTCGTCGGCGGCAAGACCGGCCTCAAATCGCTGCTCGGCCTTGCGATCACGGTCATCTGCATCATCTGGATCATGTGCCCGCTTCTGATGAAGGGTGCTCCCATGGTACTCACGGCACTGGGCCTTTGCATCTTTGTCACGGTGGTCTGCTTCGTGATCCTCGGCGGCGTGACGAAAAAGACCGTCTGTGCGATCCTCGGCACGGTCGCGGGCGTGGCACTTGCCGCTCTGTTCGGCGAAGTGGCACAGCTCATCGCAAAGGTCAACAGCTATAATATGTTCGACATCAGCGGCGAGCTCGAAGAGTTCAAAAACATGCAGCTCATGGGCATTCCTCTGCACATCACGGGCGTTATGACCGCAGGCATCATCATTTCGGCACTCGGTGCGGTCATGGACGTGGCAATGAGCCTTTCCTCCTCGTTGAGCGAGCTCAAGGAGGTCAATCCGCAGCTGACCTTCAAGGATCTTTGCAGATCCGGCATGAACATCGGCCGCGATATGGTCGGCACGATGACGAACACCCTGATCCTGGCCTTTGCAGGCAGCAGCCTGATCCTGATCATCTGGATGTGGTCGCTCAACCTGACCTTCCATCAGCTTGTCAGCAGTCCGTTCCTGTCCGTGGAACTCATCAGTGCTCTGTCAAGCTCCATCGGCGTCATCCTCGCCGTGCCGGTGACCGTCGGCATCGGTGCGTGGTTCTATACCAAAGAAAGCAAGTTGAAATAACGGAAGTGATCGTATGAAATACATCATCGTCCTCGGCGACGGCATGGCAGACGTGCCGATCAGAGAGCTGCAGGGAAAAACGGCACTCGATGCTGCAAGCAAGCCGAACATGGATGCTCTGTGCTCGCACGGCGTGTGCGGCATGGTGCAGACCGTTCCCACCGGGATGCCGCCCGGCTCCGACACGGCAAATATGTCGGTTCTTGGCTTTGCACCCCGCATTTACTACTCCGGACGTTCGCCTTTAGAGGCAGTTGCCCTCGGCATCGAGGTTTCGCCCGAAGACGTCACCTTCCGCACGAATCTGGTCTGCGTGTCGGACGAGCCGAACTACGAAGACAAAACGATGATCGACTTCTCCGCAGATGAAATTTCCACGGCGGAAGCGGACAAACTGATTCGCACGCTGCAAAAGGAACTGTTCACGGACGAAGATCTGCAGCTTTATCCCGGCATCAGCTACCGCCATTGCCTCGTGAAGAAAAACGGCGAGACCGGCACGGTCCTCACGCCGCCGCACGACATTACAGGCAAACCTGTCCGCGACTGCCTGCCGAAGGGCCTGTACGGTGAGCGTCTGCGGAAACTCATGGAACGCTCTTATGAGATATTAATTTCACATCCCGTCAACCTTGCCCGCATCGCGGCGGGCAAAAAACCTGCCAATTCCGTGTGGTTCTGGGGCGAAGGCACCAAGCCGAAGCTCACGCCGCTCAAAGATCTTTACGGCATCACGGGCGGCATGGTCTGTGCGGTCGACTTACTCAAAGGCCTTGCCATCTGTGCGGGCATGCGGACGGTCGACGTTCCCGGAGCGACCGGCGGCATGACGACCAACTACAAAGGAAAAGGCGAAGCGGCACTGAAACTTCTTCGGGACGGCTGCGACCTTGTCTATATCCATATCGAGGCACCCGATGAATGCGGCCACCACGGCGACGCGGCGGCAAAGGTCGCGGCGATCGAAGCCATCGACCGCGAGATCGTCGGCTTCCTCAAAGACGCGATGGAAGCAGCAAACGAGCCGTTCCGCATGCTCATCACACCCGACCACCCTACTCCGGTACACTTAATGACGCACACGGGCGATCCCATTCCCTTTGTGCTCTACGACAGTGAGCACCCGCAAAACGGCCCTGTCCGCTACACCGAAGACGCGGCAAAGCAGACGGGACTGTTCCTTGAGGAAGGCCCGCTGCTGATGCAGATGCTGCTGAAATAAAAAAATCCCATCCCGATTTTTTCGGGATGGGATTTTTTAGTGGTCAGTACTCGCGAACGACGCCCTTTACCTTGCCGATCAGCGTGGCGTTGTCGCCGTTGATGGGTGAAAACGCGTCGTTTTCGGGCAGCAGCCACACGTGGCCGTCTTTTCTCTGCAGGCGTTTGACCGTGGCTTCGTCGTCAAGCAGTGCTACCACGATGTCGCCGTTGTCCGCACTTTGCTGCGGACGGACGATCAGCTTATCGCCTGGCAGGATGCCCGCATCCTTCATGCTTTCACCGCGTACACGCAAGGCAAAGCAGCCGTCACCGCCGTCCCACGGCAGGTAGCCGTCGATGTTTTCGACAGCCAGAATGGGCGAGCCTGCCTGCACCGTGCCGACAATGGGGATCTTTCCCGCGTGCGGTGCGGAAAGCAGCGTAATCGCTCGTTTTTTGCTCTCGTCGAGGGCAATTTTTCCCTCCTGTGCCAGTGCCTTCAAATGATAGTACGCCGAGGCGGTGGAGCTCAGGCCGGTAGCGGCACAGATCTCCCGCACGGACGGGGCGTAACTGTTTTCGGAAATGAAGTCCGCGAGGAATTCATAGACCTCCTCGCGTTTACTGCTCGAACGCGGCATGGTATCACCTCAAAAACAGTATAGCACACTTGTTCCTGAAATGCAAACATTTGTTTGGGAAAATTGGTGGTCAGTGATCAGTTCGTGTACCGCACTCCCTGATATGTCATTGCGAGCCGATGAAATCGGCGTGGCAATCTCTCCGTTGCAGTCTTGTACCGTATTTCAATTCTTGCGGTGTGGTTCTAACGGGACGTCGGGGACGCCGTCCCCTACAATGCGTATGAACTTCCTTCTTGAAATAATAATTCCAAATTCAGCTTCATAGTCCCTCTCCGTCGAAGGATGGGATGTATTCGACAGAAGCCGCCTCGAAGCCCTGCGTGAAGCCGTCGTCGAGGCCGTTGAGGTAGAGCCACGACAGCACGGTGTCATATTCGTCCTCGGTGATGCGGCGGTCAAACGGCGGCGTGTTTTTGACCGTGCCGCACGGCACGTACTGTGCCATGAGCGACACGAGCACGCTGTGCTTCGGGAAGGTCTGTGCGATCCAGTCGAGCACACCGATGGAATTTTTCACCTGCCCGGGCAAAATGAGGTGCCGGATGAGCACGCCCTTTTTGAGAAGGCCGTCTTCCATCATGTACGGGCCCGTCTGGCGGTACATCTGCTCGATCGCGGACTTTGCCGTTTCGACGTAATCGGGTGCGGCAGAGAGCTTTGCCGCAAGAGCGGGATCGGAGTATTTCATGTCCGGCAGCCACACGTCCACGGTATCGGCAAGGGCCCGCACGGTTTCCACACGCTCATACCCGCCGCAGTTGTAAACCACGGGGACGGGGAGCTTCGGCGTGAGTGCGGGGAGGATGCTTGGCAGAAACTGGGTGGGCGTGACAAGGTTGATGTTGTGTGCACCCTGTGCGATCAGATCCTCAAAAATCGCACGCAAACGTGCAGGATCAACGGGCTTTCCCTGCTTTTGTGCGGAAAGTTCAAAGTTCTGACAGAATTTGCACCGCAAGGTACAGCCGGAGAAAAACACCGCCCCGGAGCCGTTTGTGCCGGAAATGGGCGGCTCTTCCCAGTAGTGCAGAGCGGCACGTGCGGCGGTAACGGTATCGCCCATGCCGCAAAAACCGTATTGATTTTTCGTGCGGTCAACGCCACACATCCTCGGACAGAGGGTACAGTATTGGTAATTCATAATTCACAATTCACAATGTATCATCGATTTTTGACAACTCGATAAATCGGGATTTGTCGAGATAACGCGACGCACTCCTTGTTGTGTCATTGCGAGCCGATGCAATCGGCGTGGCAATCTGTCCGTTGCAGGTTTAGAACAGAAAATTCTGCGGCAAAAACCGATTTGACAGCTTTTGCAAACA
>JAZUDF010000164.1:0-2686 GCA_045639485.1 Faecousia sp.
TTCGGCCTCTTGGGTACCACTCCGAATGTCAAGAAAGTATGTTGGAAAGAATGGCGGAGAGAGTGGGATTCGAACCCACGGCCCGTTGCCGGGTCACTGGTTTTCAAGACCAGCTCCTTAAACCGCTCGGACATCTCTCCGAATTTTTCAGCCCGCTTATCTTACCATACTCAATTTCGTTTGTCAACTGAAAAAGAAGGGGTTTTCTGCCGAAAATCAGGCGTTTTTCCACCTGCGACCGCTTGACGGTACTCCCATTTTTGTGGTACAGTGAAAAAAACAAACCCGTACCGAGGAAAACAGAAATGAAATTTATCCGAAAACTTCCGATCCCGCAGCAGATCAAGGAACTGTATCCGGTCACGGAAGAACTCGCATCGCTCAAAGCCCGGCGTGACGCGGAAATCAAAGACATTCTCTGCTCAAACAGTCAAAAACTGCTTTTAGTGATCGGCCCGTGCTCTGCAGACCGGCAAAGTGCTGTTCTGCGTTATATCTCCCTGCTCAAGCCCGTTGCAGACGAGGTGCAGGATAAACTTGTCATTGTACCGCGTGTTTATACCAACAAGCCACGTACCTCCGGCCTCGGCTACATGGGCATGCTGCATCAGCCGGATCCGATGGGAGAGCCGGATCTCTTAAAAGGCCTCATCGCCATTCGCAGCACCTATCTGACCATTCTTCAGGACTACGGCCTCACCTGTGCTGACGAGCTGCTTTACCCCGACAACTACCGCTATCTTTCCGACCTTCTTTCCTATACGGCAGTCGGTGCACGTTCGGTGGAAAACCAGTATCACCGTCTTGTGGCGAGCGGCCTTGAGATCCCCGTCGGCATGAAAAATCCGATCTCCGGTGACCTGGATGCAATGCTGCATTCCGTCCACGCCGCAAAGCAGCCCCATGCCTTTCTGTATCGAGGCTGGGAGGTCGTCACAGAAGGCAACCCGATGACGCACGGCATCCTGCGTGGCTACAAGGACAGCACAGGCCGGGATGTTGCAAATTATGATGAAAAATCTTTGAACGCTCTGCTGAAAACGTTTGACGAAGCACCGCATCTTCGCTGTCCGATCCTGATCGACACCAACCATTCCAATTCCGGTAAGCAGTATGAGAAGCAGACGGAAATCGCACTGGATGTGATGCAAAGCCGCCGCCATAGCAGTGCGATCGCATCGACCGTCAAAGGCTTGATGATCGAAAGCTACCTGCTTGACGGTGCACAGGACGTGGACGGCACCGAGGAAGGCCTGTCCATCACCGATCCCTGCCTCGGTTGGGAGAAAACGATGGATCTGATTTACCGCATTGCGGAGCAGGTATAAAGGAGCAATACAATGAGAAATCGTGAAAACGGAATGTCGAGTGCAGTCGCTGTTATCCGCTATATCGTTCCCTTTGTCATGGTGCTGGTTCCTCTGATTTTTGCACCGATGCTCGGAGGCACAAAAGGGGCACTGACCGTCATCGGCATTCTTTTTCTGCTGTATGCAGGCTATCTGCTGCTCGGCTACTTCAAAAAGTGGACGCATATCTTCTGCTACTTTCAAAGCCTCGACCATAAGCCGCTGACACCGGATCAGCCGGATTGGGATAGTCTCCGTGCAGGCGACGTGTACATCATGCCTGCACTGCATGCACTTGTCGGCATCGGAGTGCTGCTGTTCGGACTATTGAGCAAATAAAAGCCTTGACAAACCGTAAAACCCGCGGTAAAATGACAAAAAATGTGATGACCGGGAAGAAGTACGGAGGCAGCCGTTCTTTTCAGAGAGCTGACGGCAGGTGCGAGTCAGTAAAGAATTGCCGAAGGAATACATCCCGTGAGCAGCCGCCTGAACCGACAGTAGGGTGAGCCGGGAACGCCCGTTACAGCGCAAGGGCATGACAGTGCCCGATGAGGCCGTCTTTGTGAGAAGACGGTAAACTGAGGTGGTACCACGGAACATTCCGTCCTCTGCAATTTACATTGCAGGGGCGTTTTTTTATCCCTGCAGAAAAGGAGCGAGCAAAATGCTTATCACTGAACTTTTGGAACGCAACGCAAAATTATGGCCGGAAGAAACGGCACTGGTGGAGATCAACCCCGCCGCACAGCCGGAAAAGACCGTGACATGGCGTGAGTATAACCTCATTGAGCCGGGCACCGAAGGCCGCTACCGCCGTGAGATGAACTGGAAAGAGTTTGACGTCAAAGCAAACCGCTTTGCAAATCTTCTCTTCACCCGCGGCATCAAAAAGGGCGACAAGATCGGCGTTCTTCTGATGAACTGCCTCGAATGGCTGCCCATCTACTTCGGCATCCTCAAAACGGGTGCACTGGCAGTCCCGATGAACTACCGCTATGCGGCAGACGAAATTTCCTACTGTGTCGATCTTGCGGACGTTTCCGTGCTCGTTTTCGGGCCCGAGTTCATCGACCGTGTCAGTCAGGCAAAGAAGGATATGCCGAATGTCAAAGAGTATTTCTTTGTCGGCCCCGGCAGACCGGACTATGCCGACAGCTATGACGAGCTGGTCAAGTACTGCTCCAGTACCGCACCCGCCGTCTATCTGACCGAAGACGACAATGCTGCGATCTATTTCTCCTCCGGTACGACCGGCTTCCCGAAGGCAATTCTGCACGCACACCGTGCACTTGCTGCTTCCGCGATGATCGAACAGAACCACCACGGTCAGCAGC
>JAZUDF010000165.1:0-16319 GCA_045639485.1 Faecousia sp.
CGTTGGCAAGTGCACTGTTGCCTTCGGCAAGTGCCCTGCTGACCTCGTCGTTCATGCGTGCCCGTGCGGATTTGGATGTAGGCATAAGCGATCTCCTTTTTTGTTCTTCTGTTGCTATTATACAAGTCTTTTCTGCACGGGGCAAGTGGCATCTTCTGCGGAAACGGTGAAAGATACAGAAAAGACCGCCGATCGGCGGCCTTTTTCGATAGGCGATCAAAGAATTGCGGCGGAAACACCGAGTGCGGCGAACAGTCCGATCACGGCGAGAGCAACGACAGTCAGCGGAAGCATGGGCTTGAGAATTTCTTTCATGGTGGAGCACTCCTTTGTGTTTGTTTTCAGTTCTATATACGAGATGCCCCGTGAAATGGCTATAAAAAGATTGACGGAAGCAAGGGCGTTCGGTATAATACAACTGTCTTGGCAGGAGAAAGGAGGCCGCGTATGAACGTCTACGATTTTGATAAAACGATTTTCCCCGAGGACAGCACGGTGGCCTTCTGGAAATTCTGCGTCCGTCGCTGGCCGAAGTGCCTGCGTGCCTTGCCTGCAGCCCTGCCGTTCGGCATCGGCTATAAGCTCCGCATCAACAAATTAGAAACCTTCAAAGGCAAATTCTACCGCTTTTTGCGGTATGTGCCGGACGATGCCGTGCAGCAGTTCTGGGATGAAAACATCGGCCGCATCTACCCGTGGTACCTTGCACAGAAGCGGGAAGACGATCTCATCATCTCTGCCTCGCCGGAGTTTTCGATCGCGGAAGCGTGCAGACGGCTCGGCGTGCGATGCCTTGCATCTCCGGTCGACAGACAGACCGGAAAGCTGCTCGGGGCAAATTGCCGTGCCGAGGAAAAGATCCGGCGGCTCGAGGAAGCCTTTCCCAATGCAAAGGTCGAGCAGGCGTATTCCGACTCTCATTCCGACACTCCGCTTGCCCTGCGTGCACAGCAGGCGTTTTTAGTCAAAAAAGGCGTACCGACACCGTGGCACTGATGCCATCGGCAGCCGGTACGCTGCTTTTATATTTAAAGGCTGTGCGGCTGCCCGTTGAGCCGGCAGTCCACAAGATCATCGCCCTGATAGACGAGTTTTAAAGAGAAAAACGGTGCGTCTTCATCGATCAGCCGGAAGAACACGGCGTCACCGGGCCACATCGGCAGGGAAAGGACTCGCTCCTTCGGGATCCATTCGAGCATCCCTTCGGCACAGTCGATCAGTTCTCCCTCAAAGCCGTCTGCGGTGTAGAGGTGCATGTATTCGCCCTCCCACTTGTCCGAAACGAAGGTCACGATCCCGCGATAGTGCCAGTGCGTCAGATGCAGTCCCGTTTCCTCCAGTACCTCACGGACCAGACATTCTTCGGGACTTTCGTTTTCCTCAAACTTGCCGCCGACACCTACCCATTTGCCCTCGTTGAGGTCGTTCTGCTTTTTCACGCGGTGCAGCATCAGATACTGCCCGTCTTTTTCCAGATAACAAAGCGTTGTGTTTTTCATGTTTACAAAATCAGTTGTACGGCGTCGTGCAGATTATCAATGCGGATCTGCTCCACGCCGTCTGCCTTTTCGCCGTCGAGCGTCCAGTCCATCTTCTCGTCTGCGGTGACCGAAACGCCGCTTGTCTTGCGGAAGACCAGCATGCTGGACGTGTAATCATTCCGCAGCATCGCACGGACGCACTCGGAAAACTGCACGGGGTTTGTCGGATATTTGATGAGCAACAGCTCAAACTTGCCGTCGTGCAGGTCGATCGCCTTCGGATCGAGCTTCAGCACGCCTGCCACGGAGGTGGAATTGCTGACCGCACCGAAAATGTAGTCGCCCTCGATCGTCTCGCCCTCGTCGAGTTCAAAACGGCAGTGCCATTTTTTGAGGTTTCCGATCTCCTTGACGCCCGCAAGCAGATAGGCCGCATGGCCGATGGTGTTCTTGACCTTCTGCGATGTGGCGTAGGATGCACGGGTGAACGCACCGAAGGAGGCAATATAGGTAAAGTACCGATCCCGGAACTTGCCGATGTCGATGCCGAGGGGCTTGTTTTCTGCGATCAGCTCTGCCGAGTCGAGCAGTTTCTTCGGCAGCTGCAGACTGGTTGCAAAGTCGTTGGTGCTGCCTGCGGGAATGTAGCCCAGGGGAGTGGGGATCCCGCTTTCCAGTACACCGGTGATGGCCTCGTTGAGCGTGCCGTCACCGCCGACGCAGGCGATGGCATCCACCTGACCGGCATACCGTTTTGCCGCCTCAATGCCGTCACCGCGAGCCTTCGTGGTGTAGATGACGGTCTCATAGTCGGCATCATGCAGAATTTTCACGATGTCGGAAAGCTTTTTGCTTCCCTGCTTTTTTCCTGCACAGGGGTTGAGGATGACGAGTATCTTTTTCATGTCTTGCCTCTTTTTCTCATGATACCCTTCTATTATGCTCCGCCGCACCGTAGGTGTCAATATTTGCCGGGCATTTTTAACGGTTCTGTAACAGCTGCCGAAACAGTCTTTTTTTCTATTGAACTGAAAACTCTTTTAATCTACAATGATGAAGAACTATTGATGCAAAATACCTTTGCCGACAGAAGCGGAAGGAGAAAACGTATGATTACTTTTGAGGAAGCGAAGAAAATCGCAAACGAATATGTCCCGGGTGTGGATATCTGTCGGGAGTATGCAACGGCATGGGAGTTTGATCGCAAAGATGCACCGATGACCGATGGCGGTATGGATGGCCCTGTTGTTATTATGAAGGACACGGGCAAAGCTGTCGGACTGACGTGGTTCCTGATGCACTCTGACCCGAAGCGTTATATTGATATTGAAAAAGATCTGATTCGGGAATTTGACATTGCTGCTTCGGATTCGGAAACGGAAATGCCTGCGAAAGTCAACCCTACTGTCCTTATTTCCGAAGATGTATATGTTATGGCTTCTGACCCCTGCCCGGATCTTTCGGCAGATGAAGTAGCGGCACTCGCCGGCAAAATCAAAACAGAAAATGAACTTGCAGCCGTATTTGCTTTGGCCGAAAATAAAGCATGGTGGGTTGAGGACAATTGTTATGACTTTGAGGAAGGCACTCAGGAGTATCAGGAAGCCTGTGAAATATCTGAAAAGTGGTTTTCTCTGGCACGAAACCTACGAGATAGGATTTTTACAATTCTGCGGGAAGAAAATGTTTCTGTTCCCGAAACAAGGCAGATTTCCGAACTTGCACCGTTTATGGAACGCAATGGATATTTTGACGGTAACGGCTGGTGGCTTCCACAAGAGGATGAGGCTTCACTTGACCACAAATGAATGATGGCAATAAAGGCAAAAAGAAATGATGGAGTTGCAAAAAATCTGCATTTTTCCGTTTAGAGAAATTCGATGCGGCAAGGACAGCATCTATGATCATGTCCAATCCGGTTATGCTGTCCCGGAAAAAGTAATTGCATATCTAAGAGCAGGAAGACCGTGCACGGTCAGTCCCGGCATATACGACCACCCCTTCAGACCCGGCACAACTCTGCTTGGCCCATACCTTTATACAGACGGCCATTATGTTTGGGATCGGGACACATGGAAGTATGTTGTAAAATACCATGTCACCCTGCCACAGGAATTTGTAGCGCATGTGATGGCTGATGAAGGTCCTGCCAGCTTTCTTGCGGATACCAGCGAAAAAAAGGAACTGGAGGAGTTCTGACATACATGAAAAAAACGGAATTATTAGTCCTGCTTGACCAAAAGTCGCTTGAAACGGCACGGGTGACTCTGCAGCCGATGACGGAAGCAGATTTCCCGGAATACCTGCCGCACACTGCTGCCGCGACAGCGGCCGCCGGATCAGATATGGAAGACCTGTTCAAGGAAAAATGCAGGGAACTGCTTTCGGATGAGAATGCGATTACTTTTACGATCCGCCTGAAAGAGAACGGAATGTATATCGGTTACTTCGATTTGTCCGGACTTGATGCTTTGCCTGAACTCGGAATAGACCTGATTGAAAGCCATCGGCGGCAGGGACTCGGATACGAAATATGCCGTTCCGTGATCAACTATCTGTTTTGCTATTCAGACATTGCCGTGTTGAAATACAAATGCTTCCGAATCAACACAGCCAGTCTGCGGCTTGCAAAAAAGCTCGGTGCCGTACCGGTGAAAGAAGTGAGAATGTTTGAAGACCTGCAGTCGGACGATCTGACGATGATCGTTCACGAAATCAGAAGAGACACACTGTAAAACGAACGTTGACCACAGACAGAAGGCGAAGAAAAAGACGTGCCTGCGACCGAAATCGCAGGCACGTTTGTTATATGTCGTTATACCTTTTGAATCTCACATTCAGAACACGGCTCGACCTTGGTAAAATCGGTTTTCCTGATTTTTCGCCACAGCATAAAGATGACGATCGCCAGAGAGAGCACGTCGGCGACCGGCTGTGCCCAGACCAGGCCGTCAACACCGATCATTGCCTTCATGATGAACACGGCGGGAATGAAGATAATGCCCTGACGGAAAATCGAGGCGAGAAGTGCCGGCGTTGCCGCACCGATCGCCTGCAGCGTGTTCTGGCAGATGGCAAAGGCACCGATCAGCCACGCAGTACTCATCAGAATGCGGGTGAAATGCACACCCGATGCAAGAGCGGTCATATCGGTCAGAAAGACCTTGACGATGGGCTCTGCAAAGAGATAGCACAGAGCGGAAATGACAGTGCAGAACACAAGGCCGAACAGTGCCGAAAAACGGATGCCGCCTACAAGCCGGTCTTTTTCCTTTGCACCGTAGCAATAGCCGAGAAACGGCTGCACGCCGCTGCCGATCCCGATGCCGATGAGCGTGACGATCATAATGACCTTTGCCGTCACGCCGTAGCCTGCAACGAGCATATCGCCGTTTGCGTATTTGGACAGCTGCGAATTGACGACGATGGAAGAAACGCTGACAAGCAGATTTGCCAGGGAAGCGGAAATGCCGACCGACAGAACGCCGGAGAGAATTTTGTCTTTCACCGAGAAATACTTCGGGCTGATGGAAAGTGCAGACTTTCCCTTGAGGAAATAGAGAATGTAATACCCCGCTGCAACAGCGTTGCCGATCACAGTCGCGATCGCCGCACCGGTGACGCCCCAACCAAAGCCGAGAATAAAGATCGGATCGAGGATCATATTGAGCAGGTTGCCGATCAGCGTACCCGTCATGGCCTTCATCGCTTCGCCTTCCGTGCGGACAATGGAGGAGAAGCAGTTCGAGATCATCGAGAAAATGCCGCAGCCGATGGCGATGCCGAGATAATCCTTGGTGAGCCCGACACTTTCCGCACTCGCACCGAGCATCACGGCCACGTCGTCGAGGAAGATCCAGAGGACAGCCATCATAATGCCGCCGACGGCAATGCACGCCCACATACAGAAGGAGCTTGCCTTCTTTGCATATTCGGCTTTGCCTTCACCGAGTGCACGGGAGATGACCGAGGTGCCGCCGACGCCGAACAGGGTACCGAGCGACATAAAGATCATAAACAACGGCGTTGCAAAGGACACCGCCGTGACCATCAGGTCATTATGCGTCAGACCGAGAAAGAAGGTATCCGCCAGGTTATAGACCATGACCATCATCATGGCGATGAGTGCCGGAATGCTGTTTTTGATGACGATCTTCGGGATGGAATCAGATTTAAAAGATTCGATCGCAGATGCTTTGTTGTCGTGGTTCATTGCCGGGGTCCTCCGTGGTTTTCGGTCAGCTGTTCTGCGGCGGCAAGCAGCCGCTCGCAGTAGTTTTCAAATTGCGTCTGTTCTTGCGAAGAAAGACAGGTCATAATGTCGCGAAGCCAGTTGTTGTGAATGTCAAGCAGCTCGGAAACTTTGCTTCGCCCGATGTCGGTGAGCGACAACCGCTTGATGCGTTTGTCGGCAGGATCCTGCGTCCGCACAACGCAACTCCTGGCTTCAAGCGATGCCAGTGCCTTGCCCACCGTCGTTTTGTCGGTCTTCAGTGCGACCGAAACGTCGTCCTGTGAGCAGTTTTCATGCGAATAGATGTAAGAGCAGATCATGCATTCGGTGTCTGAAAGCTCCTGCAGCCGGATCTTCTCATGGCTGAACTCCTTGCTGCAGCGAAATAAAAGGTTGAGTGTCTGATAGTCCATTGCGGAGCCTCCAATCAAATTAGTAGAAAGTTCTACTATTATAGCAGGCGTTTTCCAAAATGGCAACCGTCTCAAACAAAAAAATCCGGAATGTCGAATGACATTCCGGATTATTTGGTGACCCGTGCGGGAATCGAACCCACGTTACCGCCGTGAAAGGGCGGTGTCTTAGCCGCTTGACCAACGGGCCGTATGGTAGCGGCAATCTGATTCGAACAGATGACATACCGGGTATGAACCGGGTACTCTACCAGCTGAGTTATGCCGCCATACATACACTGTCTATCTGCCAACAGATTGCTTGCCGCCTGGACAGCAAGAGGATTATATAGGATAATCTGCCGTTTGTCAATACCTTTTTTTGCATTTTTCAATTTTCGTATTCGGCGGTTTTCAAACCGACCGCTCGTGTGTTTGTTTCTCCGGTTTTCCGGATATACTTATCCGTGTGAAAGGGGAGTACCTATGCTGGTTAAAGAAGTTATGTCAACCGATCCCGTCAGCATTGCCGCAAATGAAACGGCATCTGCCGCGGCACGTCTGCTCAGCCGCCACAACATCGGTGCCTTGCCCGTCGTACAAGGGAAAAAGCTTGTCGGTGTTGTCACAGACCGCGACCTTGTTCTCCGCTGTGTTGCGGCAAACCGGCAGCCTGACAGTACGCCGGTCGCCAGCCTGATGTCACAACGACTCGTGACCGTTTCGCCGTCGGACAGTCTGCAGGCCGCCGCTGAAAAAATGGCGGCCGAGCAGGTTCGCAGACTGCCGGTGGTCGAGGGCAGGGAACTGGTGGGAATGCTTTCTCTCGGAGACCTTGTCAGGCAGCCGGACTACACAATGGAAGCGGCTGCCTGCCTGTGCGACGTCTGCGACAATGTGTCTGCGAGATAGTTTGTATTTGCGTTGACAAATCGAGCCTGCGTGTGATAGGATAGGCACGCACGCGGGTATGGTGGAATTGGCAGACACGCTGGATTTAGGTTCCAGTGGGCGACCGTGCAGGTTCAAATCCTGTTACCCGCACCAACAAAATGTGAGAGGGTTCTTATCCCTCTCACATTTTGTTTAAGAACAGGATTTGAACTCAGTTCCGACAGTTCGGTGAACTGTCGGGCACCGTCGTCCCCGCACGGTGCCACCTTAATTTTCTGCGTCAGCAGAAAATGCAAACAAATCCTGTTACCCGCACCACAATCCTACGGTAGTTAGAATACGATTACCGTAGGATTTTCTTTCACCCCATTTTCGCAAAATGTCCTTATATCAAGGAGCTTTTCGCTTTCTTTCACACGAATATCAAAAAGCTACGCCCCGGCGGATAAATTTCTGCCGAGGCGTTTTCTGCTTTTATGGTGTTTTCCCCGTCCTTCAAAAATAGGTAATCGTGTGAAAGAAGGGTTTTCGTGTGAAAGATTGGTAATCGTGTGAAAGATGGGATATTCGCAAAAAAGTTGCATTTGCAATCACTAATGGCTCTTGATTTGACAATCAGGATAGGATATTATATAAATGTAAATAGTCGGTTTCAGTTCCCCGACTAAACACGGAAAGAGAATATTTATGGAAGGATGCAAATCATGAACATTTCTGAATGCGTTGCGAACATCTCTACAAATACGGATTTGAAGCGAGTAGCGAACGAATATGTTATTGACTACAAGCACCTACCTTTTGAAGAAATCAAAGCGGCAATCATCAAAACTGGCCCGCAGTACTACAACGAGGAGAATGTTAGAAATACTATTCGTTTCTTTGAAATGAATCCCAACCGCAACTTCCGGGTTCTGTTCTATATTTTTATTCGGCGTATCCTGTTAAATAGTGATGATTACACTTTAGATATGCGTAGTACCGATGAACGAATCATCGCTTATGAGCAGCAAATCATTGATGCTGCAAATGAATATTCTCTCGAAGATCATGTGCCAAACATTGAACTGTATCGCTATGTTGTTGAAGCCGCATGGGAAAACAACGATGACATTTCCACGGATGAGCAGAACCTTATTGACAAGATTCGTGTTAAATTAGGAATCTCTGTTCGTGATTATAACATCCTGGAGTCGCAGCTGGGACGATTCCCCAAAAAGGACAATGTTCTTCACTCGCGAGATGAAATCGGCGAGATGAGAAAGCAGCTCCAATACAAGGGAATTCTTTTCCCCGTGCGGGACTCAAATGGTGTTAACTATGATGTTATCCCCACCGAAATCGCTGACTGCCTGCGGAAGATTTTTGGTATCGATATAAAAGAGGCTTCTTTCCTTGTCCTGCTCGATGAAAAATATGTTCGTAACAAATCGTACCTTACCGAGATTCTCATCAAAGCGGGTGTTTCCGTTCCCAAAAACGCAAACATGATGCAATTGAAGGAACTGGTTCTAAAGAATCTTACCGCCCGTCAAGTGCTTGGTGGATTCTCCGCAAACGATGGACTCGACAAGCCTACTCTGTCCGAATGGTGCACCAACATCGGTGTTTCTCCGTATGGCAACAAGCCGGATTTGGTTGGACGAATCATAGAGTACTATGATGGCATTCGTCAGTTTGAGAAAACGGATGAATCGGACGAGCGAGAAAAGTATTTTACCTATTTCTGTGAGCTTGCTTCTCGCGATTATTCCGTTCTACGTCAGCAAGGAGTTATCACAAAGGATCTGGAATGTGAGCATTATTTTGAAGCGGGAACGGATTACATTTTCGAGAAAATTTTCAGAATCAAACCGCTTCTAATGAGCGGCACCGAACACCCTGATGGGATGCTCTCTTTCAACAACAAACTGATTATGTGGGACAACAAGTCAAAAGAGTCGCCTGTCTCGCTTGCGGATCACATCAAGCAATTTGAACGGTATATTACCTCCTCTCCAAAGCCAGTATCGGTCTTTATGGTTATCGGTCCCGATTTCACAGACGATTCGGCGAAGGAATGCGTCCGCTTCTCCCTTTCAAGTGATACATTAATCCTACTGATTACCGCCGCAGAACTCAAAGAACTTGCCACCAAATTCTGGGCGGCACATAAAAACGATTCTGAAGCTCTGCCGTTGGGCATTTTCAAGCAGTCTGGCAGGTTTAATCCTGATTTGGTAGTTTTCTAATATCTTTGCATAAAATAACGCCCTGGCATTTTGAAATGCACCCCATTTGTTAGACAGTATGATATACTGTAAACAAGTGGGGTGTTTTACTATGCCAAAAGGAGTACCAAACAAACGATACACACTGGAACTCAAGAAACTGGTAGTGGAAACCATGCAGGAAGAAAAGTTAAGTTAGATTATCTTTCTAAAAATGCGTTAAGATTTAATGTAATGATATTGTTTAAAACTCACCCCAATATGAAATGGGGTGAATTGTATTCTTATTAGCCATATGTTTCAACGAAAAGTGAGAGGGATAGAATCCCTCTCACCTTTTTGTTGTATCCGATTGTTTCTTCAGACAGGTGACGTGCTCGGTCAGGATTTCGCCCGTCAGCTTCCAGTGAACATCCCTGTTCGTATGATGATAGACGAAGCCGCATTTTTCCTGTACACGTTTCGACTTTTCGTTGCCGTCAAAATAACCGCACCACAGCCGTGCGAGGCACAGCTCGTCAAAGCCGTAGCGGATCATCTCACGGACGGCTTCGGGAATGAGCCCCTGTCCCCAGAAGGGAACGCCGATCCAGTAGCCGATCTCGCCCTCATCGTCCGGAATGTCAAGATTACTCTGCTTTCCGATCATCAGTCCGATGCTGCCGATGGGCTTGTTGTCCTCCTTCAGACAGACGGCAAAGGTTTCCGGCTCTGACAGCACATTTTTAATTACCTCGCGGCTGTTTTCCACGCTCGTATGCGGCGGAAATCCGGCAGCAAGACCGATCCGATCATCTTTTGCATATTCATATAGGCTCTCCGCGTCCGTGTCACACCACGGACGCAGGATCAGCCGTTCAGTTTGTAATATCATGGTTTTCCTCTGACTTCTTTATTCATTGTTTCAATCTTCATTTTATTCTGCTCCATAAAATATGGATTTTGTACTATTCCATCGGTGTTCCGACTTCAATCAGGTTTCCGTCCGGATCATAAAAACGCACCACACGCTGGCCCCAACTGTGCTCCATCGGCAGATTGACAAATTCGGTTTGCGGGTAAAGGTTTTTCAACTTTTCATAAAAAGCATCAAGATTTTCTTCCTCAAAATACAGTTCGCAGGCGTTGCTTTGCGGAATAATGTCTTTGCCGGTAAATTCACGCCAGTATGTTTCCCCCTGCAAAACAAGCCCTTCCGACAGGATCATATTGCCGTCATTGTCGACGAGCGTTTCAAGGCCGAAGAGGTCGTGATAATACTTTTCCGATTTTTTAATATCTTTGACTACGATCAAAAATCCGCTTAATTTCATATTAGATGCCCTTCTTTTTGAGTTTTTATTTCTTGAATTTCGGTTCCCGTTGCAGCAATACACACAAGTGCTGCTCCGAATTTCACATCTGCGACACAGACCGACAGCGGCAGAAGAAACAGCAAAAATCCCGTGAGCTTATTTCCAAGCGAATGTGCGACTGATAATCTGTGTGCTTTCCTGCTCGCAATGAAAATGCCTGTGATCTTTACCGCTGCAATGATCGCCGTCCAAATCCATATCCAAAGAGGAATGGCCAAAAGAGGCAGGATCTTCACGGCATAGGTGACCGCGAAGACCAAGTCCGCGATGCTGTCGAGGATCGCACCGTGTTCACTTTCCGCGTGCAACTTTCGTGCAGCAAAGCCATCGAGTGCATCGCTCACTCCGCACAGTAGATACAATGCTGCAAAAAGGATAGACTGCGGTTGCAAGGCAAGTAATATCAGCGAAAACAGAATTCGGCTGACTGTGATGCCGTCAGCGATCATGCGTTGTTTCTGCCTGCCTGCACGCCAAACATCTGCTCCATTTCTATGCTGCTTTGCAAAAACAGCATTCGGGCTTTTATCTGAATTTCTGCGATCTGTGCGGAAACAAGTCCGCCCATTTCGTTTTTGATCCGTGCAGAAGCAAGCGAATGGCTGTCATCCGTTTTTCCTGCATCTGCTTCCCGACAGAATTTTTCTAAAAGGTTCGTGTTCTGCGTGTAGATCATCTCGACAAGCTTCGCACGATATTCAAGTGCATCCTGCGTGATGTCTTTCCAACGCTTCATATCTTCGACATGCTGTGCTTCATGCCTGAGGAGGGACACTTGGAACTGTTCACTGCTGATGTCATACGCCTTTTCCACACAGTTGATCGTACCGTCCGGCGAGGCCCAGCCGCCGGTGCCTCTTTCTCCGAAGGTCAGATAGTCCATCCAGCTTCGCATGATAAATCCCCGGAGCATATTGATGCTGTATCTGCTCGTTGTATCGGGAAGCTCCACTTCAAATGTCATCGGTACCGTTTCCTGCCAGACGTATGGACCGTAATATCCGTTTGTCATTCCGCAAAGGATCTGATAACCGGACCGTTCAAACCGATGCTTCAGTTCTTCCTCAACAGCGGAAACATCGCCGCCCGGCAGAGCAAGTTCCTCCTTCAGACGATCCAAAAGCTCCGTTTTACATTCTGCGTGTGCACGGCACAGATAGAAAACGTCGCGGAAATACCGCTGATAGCAAAGCAAAATCTCATTCAAATCGTCCGGAATGTCGTAGCGGATGTATTGCTCTTTTTCGAAGAGGTCGATATATGCCTGTGCGGTTTCTTTCAGCTCCGGTACGGTTTTCATAAGTGCTATCGCACCGGCAATATCACCTTGTATAAAGTGTTGTTCCAACAAACCGTAGATCTTTTGCATGTCTGTCATGTTTTCCGGCCTCCGTTTTCCTTTTGGTCTATTTGCTTTCCTTGCTGCTGTTTTGCTTGTCGGCACTGAAAGCGAAAAACAGTGCGAGCATCAGCCCCATACAGAGCCACGGCAGTGCTGCCGAAAAAAATTCATTCACTGTTTATTTGCCCCCCTTCAAACTGTGTACACAGATCATCGGGATTCTACCGATGAATATACATTCTTGACGGCTCATCTTCACCGTCGCCCTGCACCGGGCAGAGATATTCCCAGCCGTATCTCTCATAAAATCCCGTGTGGTCAGTCAGCAGATAAATGGGAGAGATGCCCTTTCTTTTCATATCTGTTACGGCAATATCAAGAAGCTTTCCTGCAATACCCTTGCCGCGGTGTGCTTCTTCCGTATAGACTGCACACACGTTGGGCGTGAGATCCGGCCTGTCGTGGAAATCGTTCTCGATCACGCCCAGACCTGCAACAATCTCGTCCCCGTGCAGGCACAGATACCAATCATAAGGCACTTTTCCCTGCAGGCATTCGCCCATACATTCAATATAGGCCTTCCTCGGCACTTTCCACTTGCTGCTAAACCAGTCTGCCGCCGCTTCTTTCACAGAAGGCATCTGTGTCAGTGCTACAAAGCGATATTCCGTGCCGTATGTTCCGATAAAATGCCGCACAAACGCTTCCGTTTGCTGCAGGATCTCCGGCTCTTTTTCAGGCTCGCGGTCATGGTAGTGGATGAGAGCGGTGATCGGTGCGGTATAGGCAAACGCCAACTGTGCAGGATCATCCTTTTTCAGTACGCCTGCATCCATCATCTGTGCAAAAATCTTTGCGTAAATATCCTTCGTCCCGGTCAGAAAGTGCTGCGTTGCCAGATGCCGTGCCCGTTCATCGCGGAACTGCTCCGTGAGCAGCAGCCGCCTTGTGAGGATGATCTTTTCATCGTGCAGGGTAAAGTCTAACATCCGCATCGTCATGGTGCATAATTCCTCGCAGGACTTCGGCACGGGAGGAAGGTTTTCCGGGGAGCCGAAGCGGGCAGCGTAATACGCCTCCATTCGGTCGATAACGGCATTCCGGATCTCTTCCTTGCTTGCATAGTGCTTGTAAAGAGCGGACTTACTCAGCCCCATGCATGCGGCGAGATCACGCAGATTGGTGCCCTTGTAACCGTTTTCCGCAAAGCAGACGAGTGCCGCATCCAGTATTTTTTCCTTTGTCGAGTTTTCCATAGCATCCTCCGTCAAAACAAGGTGACCACTTGGACACCTTCCATTATAGTGACCGCCCGGTCACTTGTCAAGGAAGCAGCCGGGACAGATATCAAAAAAGCGAGAGGGACAGAAACCCTCTCGCTTTTGCTTTGGAACAGAACCTGATCTCAACTCTGAAAACCCATCGGCTTTTTCTGCACTTTGAGGCTGTACAGGACTTTTGCGAACACCTCGTCGCTGTCATAGAGCAGATAAAAGTCACCCGGAGCGTCAGTACGCCAGGCGTACTCCTGCGTGATCGCATGGGCGAATTCCTCTGTGCTGCCGTAGTCGCAGGTCAGTGCCCAATCTTTTCCATCGGAGGAACGCTCAATATCAACGCAATCAAAGGCGTTGTGCCACTGATCCCGCCGATTGCCGCAGAAATGAAAATCCCGGCAGCCTCCGTTCATCAAATCCAGAGCGAGTCTCCGGACAGAGGCGTTATCGTCTGTGTTCTCTGCGATCACAAAGCAGCTTGCGGCAAGACCGATATCGCCCTGAAGCGTCCCGTCACACATCCGCAGACAGTGCAGCCACGGATGCTGCCCTTCTTTTCCCGGCTGTGCTGTTTTGCTCTTATTATCCATAGAAAAACCTCCTGTCAGGGATCACTGTTCATGGTCCCATTCTACCATCTTGTATGTCCCGAAAAAGGTACAGAAAAACGGATCTTGCGAAAAATGCATGCACTTGCATCCCGGAAGCCGTTGTGCTAAACTCGAAATAACGACACAAAGGAGCAAAACTATGAACTTGATCGAAAAATCAGAGACATTTTTGAAGGACACCTTTGCCGCAAGTGCCTATATGCAATCACACACTGCCGATTGTGCTTATCGCTTGGAACATTCCTACCGCGTGGCGAATATCGCAAAGACGATTGCCCGGCAGGAGGGAATGAACGAGACCTATGCCGTGATCGCGGGACTTTTGCACGATATTGCCTACTGCGAGGAGTGGAAAAGCGAAGACGAGTGGAAAAATCACGGCAGGCACAGTGCCGCGATCGCAAGACCGTTTTTAGAAAGTCTTGATTTATCTGCCGATGCTGTGAACGATATTTGCTACGGCATTGCGATCCACGTGGACGATAAAGCGGATTTCGAGTGGACAAGGACACCCTTCTGCGAGACCGTCGGCGATGCGGACAACATCGACCGCTTCGATGCCTACCGTATATATGAAGGCTTACAGAACAAACAGTTCAGCGAAATGTCGTTGAAAGGCAAAAAAGAGTGCGTGGCATCGGTTCTCGGGCAGATAGAACGGCTCAAAGAAATGCCGCTCGGCACGCAGACCGCAAAGGATCTTTGGCTTGAGCGGTTAGACTATTACGCATCCTTCTACCGGAAACTGGAAGCACAGCTGGAAAACAGCACCGCGATCCTATGAATAAAAAGTGCCGTACTGCCCGGGATGGTGCAAGCGGGCAGTACGGCGGGTAGGAGGTAGATGGAGGCATACCTTCCCAGTCAGAAGCGGTTCGATCAAGCAATTTCAAACCGTGATTTCATTCTAACGGCCTTGCTGTACAGAAAATCGGACAGCAAAGTGAAATTTTCCACATAAAAGAAATAAATCACCTTTTCCAAAAAATCTTGACAGCGGGAAAAAGTTGGAATATAGTGTAGAAAGGTATAAATGCCAATCAAAAGGAGGACATTTTTATGTCGAAAACCTTAAAGGATGTTCTTGCACTCTGCAAAGAGAACAACATCCGAATCGTTGATTTCAAAATGACGGACATTGACGGCAGATGGCGTCATCTGTCCATCCCCGTAGAACGCCTCAATGAGGACACCATGACCTACGGCATTGGTTTCGACGGCTCCAACTATGGCTATGCACCGGTAGAATCCAGCGACATGGTCTTTGTTCCCGACCTCGACTCCGCTGTCATCGATAATTACGCCGCCATCCCGACCCTCTCCATGATCGGCGACGTCATGGTCATCGACCGCCCGCAGAACAGACCGTTCGATCAGTATCCCCGCAACGTTGCCAAGCGTGCAAGCGAGTATATGCGTGAGCTCGGCATCGCGGACGAGATGATCATCGGCCCCGAGTATGAATTCTATATTTTTGACGGCGTGCATTTTGCAAACCGTCCCGAGAGCTGCGGCTACTCCATCGATGCCGTGCAGGCAGAGTGGAACGGCGACGCGGACGACAACAACAACGGCTACATCGTACAGCACAAGGCCGGCTATCATGCCTGCCTGCCGATGGACGTCAACAACGACCTTCGCAGCAAGATCTGCCTCGACATGGAAAACTGGGGCGTCAAGGTCAAGTACCACCACCATGAGGTCGGTGGCTGCGGTCAGATGGAAGTCGAAGTCGAACTCGGTGAAATGACCAAGCTCGCTGACGGCACCATGGTCGCAAAGTACGTCATCAAGAACGCAGCGGCAGAAGAAGGCAAGACTGCCACCTTCATGCCCAAGCCCGTCACCGGCGAAGCCGGCAGCGGCATGCACGTGCATATGCAGCTGTTCAAGAACGGCGAGCCTGTTTTCTACGATGAAAAGGGTTATGCACAGCTCTCCGAGACTGCCATGCACTTCATCGGCGGCCTGCTGACGCACGCAGCATCCCTGTGTGCCATCACCAACCCCTCCACCAACTCCTACAAGCGTCTGATCCCCGGCTACGAAGCACCGGTCACCATCGGCTACGCCATGGCAAACCGCAGTGCAGTCATCCGTATCCCCGCTTATGCAAAGTCCCCGAAGAACAAGCGTTTTGAGCTCCGCAACCCGGACGCCACCTGCAATCCCTACTATGCTTATGCAGCGATCCTGATGGCAGGTCTCGACGGCATCGCCAAGAAGATCGACCCGCATGCTAACGGTTGGGGTCCCTTCGACTGCAACCTGTTCGATCTTCCCGAAGAAGAGAAGGCAAAGCTCGGCGGCCTGCCCACCTCTCTGGAAGAGGCCTGCAAGGCACTCGAGGCTGACCACGAGTACCTGACCAAGGGCGGCGTGTTCCCCGAACGCCTCATTGAGCTCATCGTTGCCCGCAACCGCAAGGCAAGCGAAGCTGTCACCCGTACCCCGCACCCGGCAGAGTTCGCTATGTACTACGATCTGTAATAAAATCACAAAATGCCCGATGCCAAACGGCATCGG
>JAZUDF010000166.1:0-6375 GCA_045639485.1 Faecousia sp.
GAAGAACTGTTTGAAGCGAGAAAGCCCAAGAAGATGGCAACGATCTCCGAGATCACCGGTATCGTCAACATTGACGAGTCTCACCGTACTGCGATGAGAAACATCACTGTTACTTCCGACAGCGGTGAAGTCAAAGAGTATCAGGTTCCTTACTCTGCCGGTCTGCGTGTCGAAAACGGCAAGCAGGTCATCAAGGGCGACCGCATCACCGACGGTGCACTTAGCCCCCACGACGTTCTCCGTATCCGCGGAGAAGAGAAGGTTCAGGACTACCTGACGCAGGAAGTCCTCGCCGTCTACCGTCAGCAGGGCGTTGACATCAACGAAAAGCACATCGAGGTCATTATCCGTCAGATGATGCGTAAGGTGAAGGTCAACGAAAGCGGCGACACTGATCTGCTCAGCGAAACTGTCGTTGACGTCATCGATTTTGAAGAAGCCAACGAAAAGATCGAAGCAGAGAACAAGGAAATTCAGGCACGCATCGATGCAGGCGAAATTGACCTTGAATTGAAGAAGCCCGCCACCGCAACCCAGATGCTCATGGGTATCACCAAGGCATCTCTTGCGACTGAGTCCTGGATGTCTGCAGCATCCTTCCAGGAAACTACGAAGGTACTGACAGAAGCCGCAATCAAGGGTAAGATCGACCACCTGATCGGCCTGAAGGAAAATGTCATTATCGGTAAGATCATTCCCGCCGGCTCCGGCCTGACGGCATACCGTGATTTCAATTTCACGCAGTGTCCCGAGTCTGAAGTGACGCAGGATATGATCGATAACGAACAGCGATAAGTATTCAAAAAATGCACTCCGAGTTTTCGGAGTGCATTTTTGATTGCGGAATAGCATTGAATTATTTGACACTTGGTGCTATAATATATCAGGAAATTTTTGAAAAAGAAGGCATTACTATGACAAGAATTGATATTTTCTCCGGTTTTTTGGGTGCTGGCAAAACGACCTTGATCAAAAAGATGATCAAAGAATCGTTCACCGGCGAAAAGATCGTCCTGATCGAAAATGAATTTGGCGAGATCGGTATCGATGGCGGCTTTTTGAAAGACGCCGGCATCGAGATCACGGAAATGAATTCCGGCTGCATTTGCTGCTCCCTGGTCGGCGACTTCGGTGAAGCTCTGAAAAAGGTGATTGATGAATATCATCCTGACCGCATCCTGATCGAGCCGTCCGGTGTAGGCAAGCTGTCCGATGTCATTGTCGCTGTGCAGAAGGCTGCAGAGAATGAAGCGGTTTTGGGCAGCACGGTTGCTGTTGCGGACGCGACCAAGTGCAAGATGTACATGAAGAACTTCGGCGAGTTCTATAACAATCAGATCGAAACCGCATCCTGCATCGTTCTGAGCCGTACGGATGCGATGCCGGAAGAAAAACTGAATGCTGCTGTGGCCCTTATCCGTGAGCACAATTCTCATGCAACGATTGTCACTACACCTTGGAACGCATTGAGCGGTGCACAGCTGCTTGATGCCATGGAACAGCATAAGACGCTGAAAAGCGAACTTGAACGCATGATGGCGGAACACGACGATGATGACGATGACGAGTGCTGCTGTTGCTGCCATGATGACGATGATGAAGACGGTGACCACGAGCATCACCATCATCACCACCATCACGATGAGGAAGACGGCGAACACGAGCACCACCATCACCATCATCACGATGAGGAAGACGGCGAACATGAACACCATCATCACCATCACCACGATGAGGAAGACGGCGAACACGATCACCACCATCACCATCATCACGAGAATGAGGAAGGCGAACACGAACACCACCATCATCATCACGACGAAGACGGTGAACATGAACATCATCACCACCATCATCACCATCACGATGCGGACGAAGTGTTTACCAGCTGGGGCAGAGAGACGGCAAGAAAGTATACGGAAGAAGAGATCAGATCCGCTCTTGCTGCACTGGATGATGCGGAAACCTACGGTATTGTGCTGCGTGCAAAGGGCATCGTAGCCGCCGTGGACGGCAGCTGGATCCATTTTGACCATGTACCCGGAGAAGCAGACGTACGTAAGGGCTCGGCGGAAGTGACCGGACGCCTCTGCGTGATCGGCTCCAAGCTGAATGAAGAAGCCATCGCCAAGCTGTTTGGTGTCTAAGAGGAGAACGATCATGGCTATCCCCGTATATGCATTTACCGGATTTTTAGAGTCCGGAAAGACAAAATTCATTCAGGAAACCTTGGAAGATCCCCGGTTTAACGCAGGAGAACGCACGCTGCTGCTGGTCTGCGAAGAGGGAGAAGAGGAATACGATATTTCTACTTACCCCAATCCGAATGTTTTTATAGAGATCATCGACGATCAGGATGAGATCACCACGGAAGAACTGGCTGCACTGCTCAAAAAGCACAGAGCACAGCGAGTTTTGGTGGAACTCAACGGCATGAAACAGATCGGCCTGTTTTACCAGAAAATGCCGCAGGACTGGGAGATCGCACAGGAAGTCATGTTTGCAGACGCATCTACTATCATGACGTATAATCAGAATATGCGTTCTCTGGTCGTGGACAAGCTGTCCGGTGCGGAAATGGTTGTTTTCAACCGCATGGACAAGAAAGCGGACAAAATGCCGTTCCATAAGCTTGCCCGTGCACTCAACCGCCGTATTGACATCGTCTACGATTACAGCGACGGCACGACAGAATTCGATGAGATCGAAGATCCGCTGCCGTTTGACGTGAATGCACCTGTTGTCCTGATCGGCGACGACGATTATGCCCTCTGGTACCGTGATATTTCCGATGAACCGAAGAAGTACGCAGGAAAAACGGTGGAGTTCAAAGCACAGGTCGCTAAACTGAAAAGCGGCACTTCCGGTATGTTTGCACCAGGCAGATTTGTTATGACCTGCTGTGCTGCCGACATTACCTTCATGGGACTTCCTTGTAAGTATGCCGGGAGTGGAAACCTTGAAGTACGCTCGTGGGTAACGGTGCGTGCAAAGGTCGATGTAAAATTCCATGCACTCTATAAGGGCGTAGGCCCGGTCCTGACGGCACTCTCCGTCACGCCTGCACAGGCACCTGCCCAGGAAGTCGCAACATTCTGATAAGCGGAGGATTTACAATGGAAAACCGTGTTCTTTCCGGTCTGCAGCCGGAACGCGTCTTTTACTGGTTTGAGGAGATTTGCAAAATTCCGCACGGCTCCCGCAACACCAAGCAAATCAGCGATTTTTTGGTTCGCTTTGCCGAGCAGCGTAATCTTCGCTGCGTACAGGACGACACCAATAACGTGATCATTTTTAAAAAAGGCTCCGCTGATTATGAAGATCATCCCGCAGTGATCCTGCAGGGACATATCGACATGGTTGCAGAGAAAACACCGGACAGTCCGATCGACTTCGCCAAGGACGGACTTGATATCCGCACCGACGGCGAAACGATTTGGGCAAACGGTACGACACTCGGCGGTGACGACGGCATCGCTGTTGCCTATGCTCTGGCTCTTTTAGAGGCTACTGACATCCCGCATCCGCCTCTCGAGTGTGTGTTCACAGTTGATGAGGAAATCGGCATGGAGGGTGCCGAGGCACTCGACACGTCTGTTTTGAAGGGCAAAATCCTGATCAATGCAGACTCGGAAGACGAAGGTATCCTGACGGTCTCCTGTGCAGGCGGTGCGACTTCTTCGCTGCTGCTTCCCGTTGAGATCAAACCCGCAGAGGGAAAGGGACTGCACATTTATGTAGACGGTCTGCTCGGCGGTCACAGCGGTCAGGAGATCAACAAGGGCAGAGCCAATGCAAATATCGTTATGGGCAACCTGCTCGATAAGCTGCTTAAGCAGCTGCCGTTCCGTCTGGTCTACGTCCGCGGCGGTCAGAAGGATAACGCAATCCCGCGTTATCACATGGCAAAGATCATCGTGGCTGAAAACCGCATCGACGATGCCGTGAAGGCAGTAGATGACATTGCAAAAGAATTGCTTGCTGCACTTCCCGAGACCGAAACGCAGGCGACCATCACCAGTGAAGTCTGCCCTTGCCGTGGCAAGGCAATGGACATTGCAAGCACCCGCAAGGTGATCGGCCTGCTCAACACTGTCCCCAACGGCGTGCAGAAGATGAGTGCCGACATCGAAGGTCTCGTGCAGACCTCGCTCAATATGGGTATTCTCAAAACCGAAGGCGAACTTGTTACCATGACCTTCTCCGTTCGCAGCAGCGTGAACGAAGAAAAACAGGAGCTGATTGCAAAGCTGCGTCAGGCAGGGGAGCAGTTCGGTGCAGAATACCGTCAGTCCGGCGAGTATCCCGCGTGGGAGTATCGCAAGGAATCCCGCCTGCGTGACATTATGGTTGATACCTTTGATGAGCTCTACGGCAGAAAGCCGGTCGTTGAAGCCATCCATGCAGGCCTCGAATGCGGTCTGTTCTGCGACAAGATTGAAGGCCTCGATGCCGTGTCCTTCGGGCCCGATATGCAGGACATTCACACGACAAGAGAGCACCTGAACGTCGCCTCCGCCGCAAGAACATGGGATTATCTGCTTGCAATTCTTGAAAAACTGTAATTGTAATACAAAACCGCCATCCCAAAATCGGGATGGCGGTTTGCTTTATCCGAAGTAATCTTCCTTAAAATCGACTTTTTTAACCTCGAAGGTTTTGCCGTCCAGGTAGGCAAGGGAGCCGGCGTCGGTGGTGAAGCGGAAGGTCAGCTTGTAGGAGTAAAGTGCCTGATACTTTCGGCCGCTTTCCTTATCGAGCCTGCCGTATTTTCCGTCGCCGAGCAGGGGAAGACCGATCGCGGCAAAGGACGCTCTGATCTGATGCGTTCTTCCGGTAATGAGTTCGCATTCGACAAGTGACAGACCGTTTTTCGTCTGCAGTGTACGGTATTTCGTCTCTGCGGTCTTGCTGCCGGGCTGCGATGTCTTGGTGAAATAGACCTGATTTTTCTTCGCGTCCTTAAAGATAAAACCCTTGATCGAGCCTTCCTGCGGCTTCGGTGTGCCGCGTACGATGCAAAGATACCGCTTGTCGATCTCACGGTCTTTGATCTTCTGGTTGAGTACCCGCAATGCTTCCGCCGTCTTTGCGGCGATCACAATGCCGCCGGTGTTGCGGTCAATGCGGTTGCAGAGGGCAGGGGTGAAAGCGTTTTCTTCACGCGGACGCCATTCTTTTTTTGCATAGAGATAAGCCTGAATGTGATCGATCAGCGTTTTGCCGTATTCTGCACCGTCGTGCGGATGAACGGCAACACCGGGCTTTTTGTCTACAAGCAGAATGTGCTCATCTTCATAGACAATATTGAGCTTCGGCACAGTAACGGAAAGATAGGCATTTTCTTCTTTCGGCGTGTCAAAGAATTCGTCGTTGATATATAGCGAAATCACGTCGTTTTCGCATAGACGGTAATCACGTTCCGCACGCTTTTCATTGACCTTGATCCGTTTGAGCCGAATATATTTTTGACACAAAGACGCAGGCAGCAGGGGAACGGCCTTTGCAAGAAAACGGTCAAGCCGCTGTCCCGCGTCATTTTTACCGATATGCAGTTCCTTCATCGCCTCGCCTCCTTGCCTATATAACTATCCTTCAAAACGGCCGGAAAGTCAAGGTAAAAATCAATGCACGAAAAAGATGATTTTTTTGAAAGAAAAATAGGAAAAAACATTTGACAAATCAAGAGAATGCCGCTATAATATCTTCTGCATGATTTTGGGTAAATCCAACTATTCAGGAGAGTTCCTATGCTGCTGAGTTTGTCAAAAATTATAGACCGACCCGGCGGTGTGGTGCCCTTCAAGATCAGTCTCGACCTGCATGATCTGGTTTTTGGCGGGAGTTGTCCCGTGACGGAGCCGGTCATCGCAGACGGCGAGGTTCGGAACACGGCAGGCGTTCTGCAGCTTACCGGAAAAGCGGAAACCACGCTTCACGGCATCTGCGATCGCTGCACTGCTCCGTTTGACCGCCCTGTATCGTTTCCGATTCAGGCACTTTTGGTCAGCGAACTTGCCAATGACAACGGTGATGAAGATCTGTGGACGTTCCTTTTGGAAGGCGATGACGCAGACCTTGATGACATCGTGACAACGGCATTTGTTCTGAACATGGATGCAAAGCTTCTTTGCAGTGAAGACTGCAAAGGGTTATGCTGCCGCTGCGGTAAGAATCTGAATGAAGGACCGTGCGACTGTAAACCGGAGATTGACCCGAGACTTGCTGTATTGCAGCAACTGCTGAAAGACAAAAAATAAAATTGTGATAGATTGCCGCAAGGCATTTCGACCGAGGAGGTGTCACCATGGCTGTTCCCAAGGGTAAAGTATCCAAAGCAAGACGCGACAAGAGAAGAAGTTCTCACTGGAAGCT
>JAZUDF010000167.1:0-19547 GCA_045639485.1 Faecousia sp.
TACACCTGCTCCAAGTGCGGTGACTCCTATATCGCGAACGAGGCCGCGGCACTCGGTCACAGCTATGGCAGCTTTACGCACGATGCAAACAGCAATCCCAGCACGCACACCAAGGTCTGTGCCCGCTGTGGCAGCCGTGTAACAGAAACCTGCTTCTTTACCGAAAGCATCGTCGACAGCAGCACCGTTCACACCTGCACTGTTTGTCGATACGCTTATTCGACCGAACTTCCTTCTTATACGATCTCCTTCTGTGTGCCGGACGGCGTAGCATCCATTCCTGCACAGAAAGTTGTGTGCGGCAGTTCTATTACGCTTCCTGCTGCCAAAGCAGCCTCTGACTACACCTTCTGCGGTTGGAGCCGTTCTCCCCTTACCGGTGAGTCCGCTTCTGCTCCCGCTCTTCTTGTAGGCACGTTCACACCGACCGCCGACACCACACTGTATGCAGTCTTCGCCAGAAAGGATGGACAGGATACGCTCTATACAGGCCTTCCGTTTACCGCAGAACGCCCGAGCATCCACTCCGCCGCTGTGATCATCAGTGATAAGATCGACATCGTATATCGCGTCACAGTGCCCGATACATGCAAAGATCCCTACATGGTCTTTGCCGGGCCGAACGGCACCGTCACCGCAACGTTTGAAGAACGCGACGGAAACTCCTACAGCTTCCGGTACACCGACATCACGCCACAGTATCTGGGCGACAACATTTCCGCTACCCTTTATGCCACCGAAAACGGTATTATGAAGAATGTGATCCATCCGGCTTATTCCGTACGTCAGTATTGCGTGAACAAGCTTAGGGGAACCGTCAGCGTGAAGCTTCGCATGCTTCTTTCCGATCTTCTTGCCTACGGTGCCGCCGCACAGCTCTACACCGGCTACCACACCGATGAGCTCGTAACTGACGGCGACGATATCATTCGACCGATGTACAGTTCCTTTGAGCCTTTGTCCGGATGTAACGTCAGATTCTCCGGTACTGCATCCGACATCGTGAGCTGGTCCTCTGCCAGCCTGACACTGAACGACTGTGTAGATATGAACTTCCGTTTCTACGCTGCTTCCGTTGACGGACTGCAGATCATTGTCCGTATGGATCATCGAACGATAACTTATACTTCCGAAGATTTTGTCAAGGTTGAAGGGCAGGAAAACGTTTATCAGATCATCTTTGGTGACATCAAGGCAACAGAGTTTGCCGATGACGTAACTGCAAGCTTCTATCAGAACGGCGTACAGACCGGTGAGACGATTTATTACAGTGTCAACGCTTACATCTGTTCCAAGCAGGAAGACGGCGACACGACGCTTCAGACGCTTGTCAGTGCACTTTGCAACTACGGCAAGTCTGCAGCATTCTACGTTGAATAAAATAATCGCAAAAATGATCCCGAGCAGTCCGACGGCTGCCCGGGATCATCTGTTCTACTGCAAGTCGCTATCATGAAATCATATCCATATGCTCTTCCCGACTCTTAATGATTTTGCAGCGTGTAGCAAAGCCCGGCAGGAGGTTCCTGCCGGGCTTTCTGCATGATTTATGCTGCTTGCTTATTCACATAGGCAACCGCCGCTGCACCGTAGTTGTACAGGGCTCTGACAAGGTTCTTCAGGAGCACATCGCTATCCGCCTGTTTTGCACAGACATAGGTATTTACACTGTAAGAAACCGTGTTGCCGACCTGTTCTTCGCCGCAGAAGAAGCTTGCAGTTACACTGTCTGCAAATTCGTTCGCCTTGATACCGTAGAAGGAAACTTCATAGACGTTTTCCATGCCGGAAACGGCGGTGAATTCGGTGAAGGTCTCCTCCCTGCCGTTGATCGCAATTCGGACGGACAGTCCGTCAACGTTTTCTGCATAGAAGCGGAACGTCATTGCAACATTGTTCGTCAGCCGCAGGCTTGCACCTGTCCAGAAGACGTCCTCAGCAGCTTCGCCGTTAAAGGAAGGTGCCAGATCGGAAAGGTCAGAATAGGTGCTGTAGGTCGGGTTCACAACATCTCCGCCGCGGATGACCAGTTCCTGGGCAGGATAGCCCATGTACCGCTGTGCCATTGCACCGTAATAAAGCGTGTCAGAAATGAGCGTGCGAAGTTCTGCGGAAATCGTATCGTCTGCAAGCATATTGACACAATAGGTTCGGACGCTGTATTCCGCCTTCGTGCAGGTGTAGGTAGTCTCACCAACGATTACCGTCAGCGTTGCTTCAATGTTGTTGCCCATGCACTGCGGATTGACACCCTCAAATGCAAAGGTATGCGTACCGTCATCTTCCACCGTAACAGTTTCACCGTTCATGGTGAAGGTCATAGTCGCAGTTGCACCCTCGGGAACTTTCGCTGTGTAGATCACATCGATGTCTTCATCCAGACGGAGTGCCGCACTGACAATGCTGATCAGCTTGTCACCGCATTCCGTGCAAACGCCGCTTGCATCATAAGCATGCTCACCGGTCGCAGGAATGGTTTCTTCGTAGGAGTCCTCGCAAACGGAACAGATCCATGTGATGTAGCCCTCCTGCGAGCAGGTCGGATCCGAACTTTCATCCATCTCGTACTGATGATCTGCAAGCGGAATGATCTCCTGTGCAGTAAGGATTTCTCCGCAAACCGAGCACTTGCTGCCGGCGGTGAGACCGGTTTCAGTGCAGGTCGCGGGAACTGCGGGAATCTCTACCGGCGTGTGTTCGGTCTTTTCGATGATTTCATGGCCGGAAATGTAGGTCTGGCAGTCATTGCAGAAGATGCCTGCGGTGAAACCGGTCGAGGTACAAGTCGCAGGAACTTCTGCAATCTCTTCCGTGTTCTCGTGGGCACAGTTGATCACCGGCTGCGTGGTGTAATAGGTCGTGAAGCCGGAGCCGTCCTTGCAGTACAGAGCGACGTCATCTCTGGTCTTGCTGGTCGGCGAGAAGAAGCCGAACTTATTGGACGTTGACTGCGTATTGTAACCAAGCTGATAGGTCGAGTTGCCGTTCACATTGCAGATCACAGCATTTCCGTATGCATCGAAGGTGATCGTGACGGGATACGGATTTTTGGTATTTTCCATGATGCCCGTGCTGCTGCCGGTAGTGCCGATATAGGCACCGGTTTCCGAGCCGGTCATGGAATAGGTCTGTGTGCCTTCCATCGGATTGATGACAACGGACGCAATATCCGCCTCGGACGATTCTTCAATCACGCCGTTGGAAACAATAACAGAGATATAGTTATTTGCTTTCGTCAGGTCGTAGTCTTCGTTGTCTTCCTCATATGCCTTGAACGCATAACCCATCGTTTCATCAACGATCAGATAGTTGCCGTTTTCGATGAGCGGCAGGCTCGTGACCTTGTAGTAGTTGCCGTCACCGCTATTGGCTTCCTTGCGGGTGTAGACCGCATAGTAGGTCGCATCTTCCGTGGGAATGTAGTGACCTGCAAGCACCGTGGCGTTATTGATTTCTTCGGGAATCTCCTCTTCTGCCCAACCGGCAAACTTGTAGCCGGTAATCTCGGGAACATCCGTCGGAAAATCGGCACCGTCTTTGTTATTGACAATAACGGGTTCTCTGTCCGTACCGAGGACATTGTAGGTGATCTCAAACTCAAAACCAACCTGATCGGCCTGATAGGAATCGCCGCAGACCGTGCAGGTGTAAGTGGTGTAGCCGACAGCCGTCGGAGTGGGATCAGTGATGACACCTTCGTCGTAGGAATGTCCGAGAGCAGGCTCGTCTTCTTCCGTCCACTTGTAGCCACAGTTTGTACAGGTGTAGGTGGTGTATCCGGCATCCACACAGGTGGGATCAGTTACGACAGTGCTGTATGCTTCATGCTCACAGCCTGCGGTGGCAGGTGCAGTGGTATAGAAATAAGTGGTGGTGCCCTCCTGCTTCTGATAGAGGCAGACCTGATGCACCGTCTTGGTCGTGGGTTTGCAATAGGCAAAGCGATCGACCGAGGAGTCATTGTATGAGAAGTTGTAGATGTTGGTATTGGTGTTTGTAGCAGCTGCGTTGGCAATCACAGCTGTGCCGTTTGAATTGAAGGAAATATCGTTCTCGTATGTTTTGTTCTTATCGCCGTTGATGCCGTTTGCAGTGCTGCTGCCGCTGCTGCCGATCTTCAGGCCGGAATTGATCTGCATATAGTAAGTATTCTTGCCGGAAATTTGGGCAATTCTGACAGAAGCCGCATCCAGTTCGGTCGTCGCCGTGATCGTATTGTTGCTGATCGTGACGTGCAGATAGTTGCCGGGCTTGGCAAGGTTGGAAGCTGTCGTTGCAAATGCACTGTTAAAAGCTATGCCGCCGCCTTCGTAAACGACCAGGAACTGACCGTTCAAGCCATTGGAAGGCATACTGGTTATCTTTTTATAGTCGCCGCTGCCGGCAGCAAACTCGCTGCGTTTATAGACAGCATACAGCGTCACGTCATCCGTGGGTTTGTAGGTTCCGGTCAGAACTGCTGCCGTCATCGTTTCATCAGGGTATTCTGCCTTTGCCCAGCCTGCAAACTCATAACCGTCGGGAACAACATCCGGTGTCGGCAGCGTAATGCCCTGATAGCTGTTGACGGTTTCGGTTCTCCACGAGTCTCCGAGCACAACGAACTCGACATCGAAGTCTGTGCCGAACGGATCAACGTAGTTATCAATGTAGGTGTCGCCGCAGTTGGCACAGACATGCGTCGTGTAGCCCTGCGTGCTTGCAGTCGGCTCGGTCACTGTTGCGGTGTAGTCGTGGCCGATTGCTGTCTCACCTTCCTTGATCCACTTGTAGCCGCAGGTCTGGCAGAGGAAAGTCGTGAAACCGTCTTCCGTGCAGGTCGCTTCGGTCAGAACACCTTCGGTGCCTGCGTGGTCACAGTCGGTGACGGTTCCGGTGTAATAAAGTGTGCCGTCAACGCCGTCGATCTTGCGGTACAGGTCAACAAGATAGGAAGAAGTGTTGTTGTAGAAGCCGAATTTCTGCGTGCTGGAGGTCTGATAGTAGCTGAGGTACAGGTTCTTATCCGCAGCGGAAACATAAATCAGGATACCGCCTTCTCCGGATTCGATCGTCAGCGGGTACGGCTCCGTACCGCGGGAAGCCATGCCGGTGGAGCCGGTAGAGCCAATATATTTGCCGCTGCCGTTGCCCATTTTCATGCCGTAAGCATCAGAGTCCGGAAGCTGATAAACACGGACCGCACAGGCATCGGATGCAGCAGAGCATGCTACAGTATCAGTGGCATACAAAGCAAGCGTCTGATAGTTGCCGCTTGAATTCGGGTTTGCCGAGCTGCCGTCAAAAACAAGCAGCTGATTGCCAACCAGTTCGACACCAATCAGATAGGAACCGTCCTTGAGATCGTCCGTCGAGGTGATTTTTTCATAGCGGTCGATCGAAGGCGTGCCGCGATGATCGATATAGCTATACAGTGCAAACAGCGTCTTATTTGCAGACGGAAGCGTGTAGCTGCTTCCTGCAGTATAATACACCGGCTCTGCCGTGGTCTGTGAAACTGCTACATCCGTCCAACCGAGGAACGTGTAGCCGTCCTGCGTCACTTCCGCAGAAGGCAGCTTCACGGAGTCCCCTGCTGCACCGACGATTGCTTCAGCCTCCGCACCGGCAAAGGAAAGCATCACATCACCGTCTTCTGCAAAAGCTGTGACAGGCAGTCCTGCAAACAGGCTGCAAAGCAATCCGATCGTCAAAAAGAAGGAAAGTAATCTGCGAGTCATTTTCATAGTACAAGATCCTCCTATCAAGTGTATAACAATGTAATTTTATACTGAACCAAAAAAAAGTACAATAGATTTTTCAAATATTCTTTCAAAAAATGCGTATGAATTGTGATTTTGATAAAAATAAACAGCCCGGCAGGTCTTCCCTGCCGGGCCGAATGAATCTATTTGCTATTTGCTTATCCTGCGTAGGCTGCTGCAGAAACGCCGTAGTTGTACAGGGCCTTGACAAGTGCAGCAAGGTTTGCATTGCTGTCAGCTTGCTTTGCACAGACGTAGGTGTTGACACTGTAGGAAACCGTGTTGCCGCCATTGGAGAAGCTTGCAGTCACGGCGTCGTTAAATTCGTTCGCCTGAATGCCTGCGAAAGTGACCTCATAGACATTCTCTTTGCCTTCGACTGCAGTAAATTCCGTAAACTCTTCTGCTCTGCCGTTGACAGAAACCGTCACGGTGAGGCCATCGGTTTTTTCTGCGTAGAAGCGGAAGGTCATGGCGACACTGTTCGTCAGTTTGAGGCCTGCAGCGATCCAGCAGGGGCTTTCTGCTGCTTCGCCGGAGAATACAGGTGCATAGCCTTCGATCTGCGTGTAGGTGCTGTAGGTCGGTTCTACGATATCGTCGCCGACGTTTACGAGTGCGTCCGTCTTATAGCCGACATAGGTCTGTGCAGCTGCACCGTAGGCAAGAACGTCGGACAGCAGGGTGCGAAGCTCAACAGAGATGTTGTCCTTGACAAGCTGGTTGACGCAGTAAGTGCGGACGCTGTATTCTGCAATCTCATCGGTGAAGGTTTCATCACCGAGGGTTGCCGTCAGTGTTGCAGAAATATTATCGCCGAAGCACTGCGGGGTAACGCCTTCAAAAATGAAGGTGTGGGTACCGTCATCGGGGATCGTGACACTTTCGCCGTTCATGGTGAAGGTCATGGAAACATCGGTATAGCCTGCGGGGACAGTTGCCTTGTAGATGACGTCGATGTCTTCGTCCAGACGCAGAGATGCGGACTTGATCTTCAGCTCCGCGTTGACGGAATCGGAGTAGATATAGAACTCATAGGAAGAAGTCTTTGCCTTGGTATCGGTCGGTGCATTGCAGCGGAACAGCGGCGTAGCATCTGCCATCGTGGTTGCAAGGTCGTCGCGGACGCCGAGAATACGGGCCTTTCCGTCATCGTCGGTCGTGGTCAGCTTGAAGGTGCCGTTTTCGGTTGCTTCGACCGTCCAGCTGGTTGCATCGGCATTGTCATAATACAGATAGTTGCTCTTGGTGGTCGTCAGGCTGTTGCCGTCATCGCCGGACAGCGTGATGGTGCCGTCCGTGACAGTGACATTCCAGATGACTGCCGTGTCGGACAGGCTGATGGTATCGGGAACGATATCATCTTCAAAGAAGCTTCCGACATTCGTTGCCGCAACATAGCTGGTCTTGTAGGTCATCCGGTTAATCGCATACCAACCGGGCTTGTAGTTGCCCTTGGCAACGAGAACATAGTGTCCGTCCGCGAGATCATCCACGGAAGTGACGCGAGTGAAGTCCTGCATCACAGGCTCTTCTGCACCGCAGACGGTGCAGGCGCCGTCTTCATAGAAGTGGCCAAGTGCCGGGATCTCTTCGACCTGCGTCTTACCGCAGTTTGCACAGACGTAGGTATTGGTGCCGATCTCGGTGCAGGTGGGATCAACGACCGTTGTGCCGTCTTCATTGGGCGTGTGGCCGAGGGCTGCGGTGAAGCTGTCGATGTTTATGCGGCCGCAGAGGACACAGTAGTTGGTGCTGTAACCGGTGGTCGTGCAGGTTGCAGCGGTGACCTTGGTGACAGAGGAATGTTCGCAATCTTCTGCCTTGTAGTACAGATAGAAGCGATAGGAGCTGTTGACGGTCTTGCCGAGCGAGGATTTGTTGTTGCACTTGATGTGCGGATCGCCTTCCTCATCAGGCTTGAGGTCACTGCGGATGCCGAGGATACGGGTGTTGTCGCCTTCATCCAGATAGGTCAGCTGGAAGGTGCCGTCTTCTTCATCAAACGTCGGTGTCCAGGCCGTAGGTGCAGATCCGGCAACAGGCAGCGTAAAGTCAAGATCGTTTTCCTTGGCGATCAGATCCCAGCCATTGTAGCCACGCAGAGCCAAAGCACCGTCTTCATAGGTGCCGTACCACTGGATCGCTTCTTCGTCGACGGTCAGCGTTGCGGGGATGCTCTCCCCAATCAGGGCATCTGCATTGTATGCTTTCATGTTATGGATGGGCTTGCCAACCTGGTTTTTAATCGCATAGTAGGAAGCGTTGAAGGAAACAGGATCTTCGGGTGCTTCGGTTTCAGCGGGTTCTTCCCCCTCTTCCGGTTCCGCAGCAGGCTTGATGTAAGCCTTGGCGATCAGAATGTACTCGCCTTCGCCGAGCTGGTCGGCAGAAGTGACGAGGGTGAACGTCTTGGTGACAGGAGCGATCGGATCGATCTCACCGCAGCGGGTGCAGAGGTTGCCGACAAAATCATGGCCGAGGGCAGGAATCGCAACGGAGATCTTTTTGCCGCAGTTCAGGCAAGTACGTTTCTGGCTGCCTTCCTCGGTACAGGTCGGTTCCTTCACGATTTCGGGTTCTTCTTCCTCAGAAAAGCTGTGGCCGAGGGCAGAGCCTTCAACTGTCTCGGTATAGCTCAGTTCGCACACGGCGCAGGTGTAGGTATTGATTTCGTCAGCCGTGCAAGTCGCTTCGACCGTATTGGTCAATGCAAAACTGTGTTCACAGGCAGGAACTTCGGTGGTATAGACGGTCGTGCCGGTGGAAGAGCCTGCGGAATAGGTAAAGATGTAAACAGGAGAAGCAGCGTCGTTGCTGACTCTGAACGTCGTGTCTGCAACTTTGTAGGTCAGGCCTCTGGGGGAATTATTTGAGGACGAGATCGTGTACATTCCGTCATCCGCAGCAGCAATGACAGCATACTTGGTGTTGCCCCAGCCGTTCAGGGAGATCTTGCCGGAGTTAAAGCCGATAAAATAATCGCCGGCAGTACTCTTGACGCCGAGGTTGCCGCTCTTGGTGTAAATCTCAAAGGTCAGGTCAGAAATTGAATAAGTAGTAACGCCTGCGGGGATCGCTGCATAACCGTCACTCACAGTGATTTCCCTGCCTGCGATAGCGGTCACGCTGCCCTGAGTAGCGTTCGGCAGTGCATAATAGCCATCGTCGCTGTCAAAGGCGATGATGATCTTGTCGCCGACAGCGGGAAGTTCTGTTGCAAGTGCATAGTCGCTGACAACGATGCTTTCGGTGCTGGTATACACGGCATAGAGCGTGATGTCGGCAGCGGGAGCATAGATGCCGGTCAGGACTGCGGTAGAGTCCAAATTACCCTGGGTTTCCGACCAGCCGGCAAACTTATATTTGCCATTGGAGGTGGCTGCCGTGGGCAGAGTGATCGAAGTGCCGGTCAGTGCTTCAGGTGCCGTCACGCCTTCGGGGACGGAGAATGTGACCGTGAAGCCGTCTTCGGCAGATGCGGTCAGGCAGACACCGGAGAGCAAGGTGCCCAGCAGGCAGATGATCAAAGCAAGGGAAAGAAATCTACGCGTTTTTTTCATAAGCAGAATCCTCCTGTTTAATATATAACAGATTAATTTTATACTTATTCGAAAAAAAACACAATAGATTTTGCAATTATTCTTTCAAAAAATGCACAGGAGATCTGAATTGTGAAAGAAACTTAACAGCCCGGCAGGTTTTCCCTGCCGGGCTGTATTTTGTGTGCGGTATTTCAGAGTCAGGACTCTGCATAGGCTTTTGCAGAAGCACCGTAGTTATACAGAGCTTTCACAAGTGCTGCGAGCAACGTGTCACTGTCATTCTGCTTTGCACAAATGTAGGTGTTGACACTGTAGGAAAGCGTATTGCCCATCGCCTCATCCCACAAATCAAAGGATACGGTGACCGGCGTACCAAACTGTGTGGCACTGATGTCATCGACCGTGATCTCGAAGATGCCTTCCTTGCCCTCAACAGGTTTGAAGTCTGAACTTGTAAAGGTTCTTGCTTCCCCGCCGATGTGAACAGTGATCACAAGTTCTGCGGCATCCACCGTATAGAAGCGGAAAGTCATAGCGACACTGTCCGTCAGCGTCAAGTATGCACCAACCCAATAAACATCTTCCGAAGCATCGCCTTCAAACTGCGGTGCAAGGCCGGACGGTTCGGTGAAGGTGCTGTAAGTCGGATTGATGATGTCATCACCGATGTTCACAAGTGCCTCGGTGTTGTAGTTCATATAAATCTGTGCTGCTGCACCGTAGGCAAGGATGTCAGACAAAAGCGTACGAAGTTCGTCGGGGGTATCATCCTTTGCAAGCTGATTGACACAGTATTGACGCACGGAATACTGTTCGATGCTTACCTGCTGCACTTCATCTTCTACCGTCGCATAGAGCGTTGCGGTGATATTGTCGCCCATACACTGCGGGTTGATGCCGGTATACGTGAACAGATAATTACCGTTTACATCCTGCTCGCTGTTGGTGACGGTCACGTCGCCGTTCGGGCCGGAGAAAACCATATAAGGCGTTTCATAATCGTCGGGGATGGAGGCTGTATAGGTCAGATCAAGTTTGCCGTTCAGCACGAGAGCTGCCGACACGATACGGAATTCTTTACGGCCGCAGGCACAGACACCGTCTGTGAAGCTGTGTGCTTCCTCGGCGGTATAATCGCAGCGATAGCAGCTGATGACGTGGTTTTCACCATTGTCGGTACGGATGTAGATGTGGCCGAGTGCCGGTTTTTCATTGTCCGTCCACGATAGGCCGCAGTTTTTGCAGACGTTGCTGGTATAGCCCGGCTCTGTGCAGGTAGGTTTGACCACGGTCTGCGTTGTCTGCTTGTGTTCGCAGTCTTCCACGGACGGTGCAGTAGAGAAGTAGTAGGTGTAGCCTCCGCCGTCTTTCTTATACAAGCAACTTGAAACAACAGTCTTAGTAGACGGATTCCAGAAGGAGAAACGGTTGGCCGAAGAGGTATTGAATGTAAAGTAGAATGTATTTGAACCGCTCACATTGGCGATGGTGATGGTCTTATCAGAATTAAGTGTGATCGTGCTGGGGTTGGATGCTCCCGCATTGAGGCCGCCGGAGGTACTACCTGAGCTGCCGAAGGCCAGATTTTTTTTGGTTTTCAGCGTATAGGTGTTTGTGCCGGAGTTCTTTGTGAAGGTAACAACGGCAGCGTCGAGCTCGCTTGATCCGGGAATACGGTTGTTGATAATCTCCACAGTCAGATAGTTGCCTGCCTTATTGAGGTTGGCAAGCGAGGTCGCATTATTAAAGCTGCCGTTGAAGGCATATCCATATCCTTCATAGACAACGAGGTAATCGCCGCTCCAGTCGTCCGGTGCTGCAGTTACCTTGAGATAGTCGCCGGAGCCGACATAGGGTTCACTTCTGCGGTAGACCGCATAGAGTGTGGTATTGCCGGAAGGCTTATACGTGCCGGTCAGCGGCTTGGTGCCGGTGGCTTCCTGCGTGATTTCCGATGCAGACCAACCGACAAAGGTATAGCCTTCCGGGTTGATGGCAACGCTTGCAGGCAGCGTCGTGCCGGAGAAGCTGTTGACAGTCTTTGTTTCAACGATGTTGCCGAGAACAACGAAAGAAACCTGATAATCGATGCCCAGCGGGTTTGTGAAATTGTCCTGATAGGTATCGCCGCAGACGGAACAGACGTGAGAAGTGTAGCCGCGTTCCGTTGCCGTGGGTGCCACGACCGTGCTTTCATAGCTGTGTCCGGTAGCGGGCTCTCCTTCCTCTGTCCACTTGTAGCCACAAAGAGAACAAAGGTGGTCAATATAACCGTCTTCCATACAGGTCGGTGCCGTCACGACAGCGGATGCACCTTCATGTGCACAGACGACCGGAGTACCGGTATAATACAGAGTGCCGTCGATGGCGGGTTCATAGCCGTAAAGGTGCACCTGTCTGCCGTCGAAGCCCTCATAGAAGCCGAACTTGCTGACGCTGTCAGTCAGGTGGAAGCAGAAGGTGCGGACGGTATCACCCTCGGCATTTTCAATGAGGGTGTACTCCGTAGAGGAATAACTGGAATAGCGTGCAATACGAATGGTCGTCGGATACGGGCCGGTCTTTTTGGAGTTGATGCCGTTGGAGCCGCCGGTGTTGCCGAAATACTTGCCCGCACCGTTCATCAACTTCAGGCTGTACGTGCCGGTATCATCGATCTCTTCGATCCAGACGGCGTAGCTGTCTGTGATGGTATTGGAGACGATGGAACCGTCCGCACTCGCCTCAACGATTTTATAGTTGGGATCAGAAGACGGAGAATCGGTATTAGCGTTGAATACAACGACCTCGTCATCGTATTCTTTATAATAGTCCCATACGATCAGATAGCTGCGGGGTTCTTCCAGAGCGATGGAAAGCTTGTCCTGCGTGAATATCTCCACATAGCGGGCGGATTTCGCCGGCTGCGTGTGGTCGATATAGCTGTAAAGTGCGTAGAGTGTTACGTCCTCATAGGGCATCGTGTAGTAACTGCCCGGCTTGAGGAATTGCGGGCGGTCTTCAGTCTTGCCCTCAATGTCATCCGTCCAGCCGATGAAGGTATAGCCGTCATAGGTCGAAACGGGATTCGGCAGCCGCACAAGGCTGTCCGCCACTGCTGTGATGTCCGCCGTCTCAATTCCGGAGAAGGACAGCGTTACTTCAGGCTTCGGGGCGAAAGTCACAAGGACGGTACAATCGGTCGTGCTGTGGACAATGATGTTGGTACCGCTGATCGTGCAGGAGCCCTCCCCGTCTGTCACTTCAGCAGAAACGAGATAGCATCCGTTCGCGGGAATCGCGGAGATGGCTCTGCCGGAGACGGACACAGAGCCATATCTTGCATTGTTCACCTCAGCAGTGACGGTGACCGTCGGGATGAGTGTCCATGCAGAGTTGACATTCTGCACCGCGTCCACATTGCCGTGGCCGGGATATTCGTCCTCAGAGGAAACGACAATGGGATAAGCGGGATCGGTGTCATAGTAATAGTAGTAATAGGAAGAATAGTCGCCCGGATCATAGATGCCGACGGTATCCTTGGCGGCAGCTAACGCTTCGCCGAGGGTCATGTTTTCCATGAGGCCGTTTGTGATGGCCTTCATGTACTTGACCTCGCCGGAGAAGGAAACGGACTGAGAATAACCGTAGACGGCTTCCACACCCTTGGCACGCAGGGGTGCTTCCATGCCGTCGGTTGCCATGCCGAGGCAGATGCCCATATACAGGAAGCTGTGGGGTGCGTCGCCTGTCATGTGGTTGGCAAGCAGCTGACCGCTGACCATGTAGGTGCCGTCAGAGGACAGATAATAGTCGGCATATTCGCCATACTTACCCTCATGGGTGGCATAGTCCGCCGGGAGAAGATATTCATCGGCGTTGGAAATGAAAGCTGCACTGGAAGTGCCGGAATCAAGCCACAGATAGGAGCAGTTGGCACGTGAAGTGCAATCGCCGGTGCTTTCGTTTTCGTAGTCGGTGCCGCCGTGGGAGTCAAAGATGACAAGGCCGCAGTTCTGCAGCGTGTAGGCGATCGCATCAGGCGTTGCATTGCCGATGGTGTAACGGTAGAGTGCACCGCCGGTATAGGCAGCAAGGGCTTCCGCCTGTGCCTTATACTGGGGAGAATATTCACGGAAGGAATAGTCACTGTAAGAGGAGGCACTGTCCCAGAAGGGCTGGATCAAGCCGATATTCAAAGAAGAAGGGCTGCCGCCACGCATAAGCGGTCTTGTCACTTCCTGCACGGATTCGACGATTGTGTCATCGACACCTGAAGGCTGCACGCCTGCACGGTCTGCCTCATGACGAGGAGAATAGCAGCAGGAAATACCGCTTGATTCATCCACCCAGGAAACAAAGCTGCCGTTTTCCGTCAGCGTTCCGTCAATCGCCGTGCCGGAGTGCTCGACCAGATCATAAACATCGTCGGAAATCGAAGCAAAGTCTTCTACGGAAGGCGTCCTTCCCTTTTTCACAACTCCGCCGCGAAGCGTTTCGATCTGTGCAAACACATCTGCCGCTGTCATCGGTTTCTCTGCAGCTGCAAGCAGTGACACAGCGGGAAGCAGTGACACAAGCATGCAGAGTGTCAGTAACAGTGCAAACACTCTGGAAATCTTTCTCTGTTTCATATCCATATTCCCTTCTTCAAATATTGATAGTTTCAGTATATAAGATACATTTCAGAAATACAACATTTATCTGTAAAAGATCGGTATTTGTCGTGTATTATGTGAAAAAAATCCCTCCGGAATGATCCGGAGGGATTTTTTAAGGCATCATTGCTGTTATTCAGTCACATATGCTACTGCAGACACGCCGTAATTATACAGTGCCTTGACGAGTGCCGCAAGGTTTGCATCACTGTCATTCTGCTTTGCACAGACGTAGGCGTTGACACTGTAGGAAATGGTGTTGCCGCCGGTGGAGAAGCTCGCAGTCACGTTGTCGGCAAACTCCGTTGCCTTGATGCCGCGGAAAGTGATCTCATAAACGTTATCACCGACTGCAGTGAATTCCGTGAACTCTTCCGTTCTGCCGTTAAAGGTAACGGATACGGTCAGACCATCTGTGCTATCTGCATAGAAGCGGAAGAACATTGCAACATTGTCCGTCAGTTTGAGACCTGCAGCAGTCCAGAAAATGTTCTCTGCGGCGGTGCCTTCAAAGGAAGCACCCCATCCGGACAGTTCGCTGTAGTCACTGTAGGAAGTACCGGACACATTGTCAGTTACAAGTGCATCGGTCTCATAGTTCATGTAGTTCTGTGCTGCTGCACCGTATGCAAGCGTATCGGACAGCAGCATGCGGAGCTCATCGTCAGATGTTTTGTCAAGCATACGGACACAATACTGACGGACACTGTAATCGAGAAGTTCGTCGGTATAAACCGTGCCGTTGACTGTTGCATAGAGTTTTGCCGCGATGTTGTCGCCCATGCACTGGGGATTGATATCCGTGAAGGCAAAGCGGCCGTTTTCGTCAGCATAGACCTTTACGGTCTTGCCGTTCATCGTGAATTCCATATAGACGTTGGTCGCATTTTCAGGAACCGTTACGTTGTAGAGAAGGTCGATGTTTTCACCAAGCCGCAGGGCTGCGGAATCGATCTTGACCGTCGGCTCGACCGGAGTCTCGGAGCCGTAGCCGCAGACGGAGCAGCAGCCGTTTTCGCCGTCATGGTCGCAGTCTTCCAGGTAGAAGTCTTCGCAGCGGGAACAGACGATGAAGTGAGAGCCGTCGCCCATGTCGCCGTCCCAGCGATAGTCATGGCCGAATGCGGGGATCGTAATGTCGTCCAGTTCGATGGTGCAGTAAGGATCTGCATACATCTTGCCGGCACATTCGCAGTCGCCGTCGAGACACATGTAGTATTCTGCATAGCCGTCTTCCGTACAGGTCGCGGGATAGCCCTCAAAGTGATATAGGTTGTGCGTGGAGGGTTCCGGCTCAATGGGCTTGGTGTAGGAGCTTGCAAAGAAGTAGATCGGAACTGCAAACCAGCTGTCGTCAATGACGGAAAGTTCGGTGTCCTCGTAGGTGTCGACATAGTTGGAGATGAACTTCTCGGTTGCAAGGCCCTGCAGGAAATATGCGTTGGGAACCGTCTTCATCTTGGGATTGTCGTGGCTGTCATATTCACCCGTCCAGACCTCTGCCTGCGTGATGGCAAGGGCTGCATTGGTCGTTTCGTGTGCAAATTCAACAGCCTTGGAATTGACGTGCAGATAATTGCGTTCGGCAGTCTCAAAGCCATAGCCGACATTCTCACCGTCGTCGCAGTTTGCGATCGGCATCATGATGGCATAGGTGCCGTCATCAAGAACCGTTATCGTGTTGTTTGTGACGGTCACAGGCTTGCAGACAAGGTACTTGCCGTCCGTGTCCTCAGAAAGAGCGTAATACTCGTCTTCATATTTGATGACCATGATGACGGAGCCGACATTGGAGAAGTTCAGCGAGGTCATCAGCGTGTAGGTCTGACCTGCAAGCCCATCGCCACAGCGGGAGCAGACACCGTTCACATAGTCGTGGCCGAGCGGATCCACAACAGAAGCTTCGGTATCGAATTCGTCGCAGCGGGAGCACTGGTAAACTGCAAGACCGGGCTCGGTACAGGTAGGTGCGATATAATGGTCTTCGTCCTCAACAATTCTGGAGAAGTCGTGGCCGAGAGGCTCGGTGATGGTGTAGTCGAGAATTTCCGCATAATCGCAGTTGTGGCAGTAGCATTCGGTGTAGCCCTCATCAAGGCAGGTCGCGGGAACATCGACATACCAGTAATCGTGCTGCAGTGCGGGAACGGTCTCGTTCTTTGTTTCGTGGCAGATGGAGCACTCATAGACATTGGTGCCGGCAACGCCGCAGGTCGCGGGCGTAGAAGCGTCTTCGTCCAGTACCCAATCGTGATGGCAGGTGTCGTACTTTTCGTACAGCTTGACGGTGGTGTAAACGCTCGTGCCGTAGAAGCGGAAGCGGTCGCCGCCGGAGGCTGCTGCTGCGGTATTGAACTTGATGGAGTAATTGCCCGCATTCTTGATGACTGCGTTGCCGCTTGCGTCAAGAGAGATGGTGTACTTGCCTGCGAAGGAAGTAGAAGAGTTGACGGAGAAGCCGTTCTTTGCATCCTTGTAGCTCCACCAGTCGGCGTCGCTGTTCATGATGCCATAGGTGCCGTCAGTGTTCGGGTCAAAGATCATGGTGTAGTCATCGGGGTTCGGAACGCAGATGAGACTGCTTTCGCTGCCCTCTTCGCCATAGAAGGTGCCGATGGTGTAGTTGGCGGCTGCATCGTGCTTGCCGTCAAAGACCTTGGCATTTTCGCCGTTCACATAGGCGATCAGGTATTCACCTTCCCAGTTTGCGGGTGCTTCGGTCACGAGGACATAGAGGCTTGCACCGCAGAATTCGCAGGTACCGCCGACAAAGTTGTGGTCGACAGCGGGGATCTCTTCTTCATAGCTGTCTTCACAGCGGGAGCAGGTATAGGTCATGGTGCCTGCTGCACTGCAGGTGGGTGCGGTGGTCTGTTCGGAAACGTAATCGTGGCCGAGTGCTTCGGTATCTTCGAGCTTGGTGGCTGCACAGTTGGAGCAGACATAGCCTGCCTTGCCGGTCGCGGTGCAGGTTGCAGCAACCGTGCCTTCTGCGTCTTCATCGAGCGTCCAAGCGTGCTCCTGACGGTCGCCGACAACATGACCGCAGTCGTCGCAGATGCCGGTGCAGGTGCCGTCTTCGTTGTCCGTCCACGTGACATTTTCATGTTCACAGGTCTGGACGGGTTCGGTGGTGAAGTGGTAAATGGCATTGCTTGCAAACAGGCGAATACCGTAGATGTTGGAGGGTGCATTACCGTAGTAGGTTTCGCCATAGCAGGAGAAGAAGCCGTTATAGTTGGAGGAGTTGAACTGTACGGTGTTGGCAGTCCAAGAGCCCTGTGCGGTCAGCTTCACGGTGCCGTCATCGTGGTAGGAAATGCTCCACAGTGCGGCATCACCTGGGTTGCTCGTCAGGGTAATGTTGTTGGCATTTGCGGTGTTGGTGCAGGAGGTCAGATAGTAATAGGTGTCATCTGCGTCGGTGTAGTTGCTGAGCAGATAGAAGCATCCGGTATCTTCATCTTTGATGACGGTGAATTCCTGCACGTCGGAGGAAGCAGAAATGGTGATGGTGTTGTTTGTGACAGTCACGGTGCGGCCTGCAAACTTTTCGTTGCCGCCGGAGGTGTAGTCAGCAAGTGCCATGGTCTTGGACTGCCACTTGCCGTCGTTGGCAATGATGAGCATCCAGCCGGTATCAAGAGAGGCAAGATCTTCTTCGGTCATCAGCTTGTAAACGCTGTCGCCGCCGAAGGATTCTGCACCTACCCAGGCATACAGAGCCTTGAGGGTGACATCACCGGTCACGGTATATTCCCCTGCGTCGAGGAATTCCGCATCGGTCGCATCTTCCACGTCGGCGGTCGTCCAGCCTGCGAAGATGTACTCTTCTGCATTGGCAGCTAAGGTGCCGGTAGGCTCGGGAAGTTCGATCTTCGCACCGTCAAAAGCGGTGATAGGCTCGATGGCGTTGATGCCGTCGGGGACAACGAAGCTCACGGTATAGGACGCAAGCTGATTGTCGCAGCGGGAGCAGATACCCGTCTCGGGATCATAGTTGTGACCGAGTGCTGCAATGGGCTCATCATAGGTGTCGGAGCAGTTAGCACAGACATAGCGGTCATAGCCATCAGCCGTACAGGCCGCATCCTGATGTTCGGTCTTCTGATAGTCGTGGCCAAGTGCTACGATCTCGACTTCACGAGTCTTTCCGCAGCCGGAGCAGATTTCATAGTTGATACCGGGCTCGGTGCAGGTCGCAGGATCGCTGTGATCGACAACGTACACGTGGGCACCGGAGATGACGTGGCCGGGCTCAAGAACTGCACCGCAATCGAGGCAGACGAGGTCACCGGAATAGCCGTTGGTGTTGGTGGAGCAGTCGGCACTAACTGCATTCTGCAGCTCGGTGTGGTTATGTGCACAGGAATTGGAGAACAGGTAGCAGTCGAATTCATAGCCCTTGGTGTTGCTGAGGGCGTAGTGCTTCAGTGCACCGCCGGCACTGTTCATGCCGAGGGCTCTGGAGGTGCCGACGGAGAAGCGGAAAGTATCCGCTGCCGTGCCGGCAGATGCCGTCCATGCAGTTGCGGTTGATTCCTGAGAAATTCCGGTGTCACCGGAGGCTGCACTGATGTATTTGCCGTCAGCCTTCAGGCTGTAGCCGCCGGTCATGGCGGTGATCGTGATGAGGTATGCATCGCTGCGTTCCATGATCACGGCGTTGTTGGTGATCTCGACCTCGGAAACGGTCAGAGCCTTGCTTGCAAAGCCGCTGACAGCATAATATTTGTTGTCGTATTTGACGACGAGGATATACTCGTCGCCGGAAGTGATCTCAGTTGCACGGTTGTACGCAACCTTGTCGGTCGGAGCAATCACTTCGGTCTTGGTTGCATCGCAGCGAGTGCAGGTGTAGAGCATTTCGCCGGGCTCGGTCGCCGTTGCGGGCGTGGTGACGGTGCCTTCGTCCCAGGCATGGCCGAGGGCTGCGGTCTCTTCATGGCCTTCAAGCCACGTTTCGCAGTCGGGGCAGTATCTGCCGGCGGTAAGACCGGTTTCAAGGCAGGTCGCGGGAGTTGCCGCGACATCATAAGCGTTCGTATGCTCACAGGTCGCAGAAGGGCCTTCGACCTTGTATGCAAGCTTCATGTTGGATCCGTTGGAGGTCGCAGAATAGGTGCGGAAAGAGCTGTTGTTATAAGAACGCAGATATGCTTTGTTGTTGGAATACAGGGAGTTGGAATTGTACTTCCACGTACCTTTGGCGGTGGAATCCCATGCGAGGTTGCCGGAGGAGGCTGCCTTGGCATAGAGATAACCCTTGTCTGCATTATAAACGGTAAAGGCGGTGTTGTCGCCTTCGAAGGTCAGTTCGCAGGTGCCGTCGGGTGCTTCTGCGGCATAGCCGTCGGTGAAGGTGAAAGCAGTGGAAGTGACCTGACCGTGACCGCTCGTGATCGTGCCGTTGAAGGCCTTATTATCGGAGGTCAGAAGCACATAGATGCCGGGCTGCAGGTCGGAATAATCCTTGACCAGATACCAGCCGGGAGCGACTTCGGGCTCAGCCTCATGGCAGTTGGTGCAGAAGCCGTCAACGAAGTTGTGTCCCAGCGCGGGAATGACGGTGCCGGCGGTCAGCTTGGCCTCGCAGTCTAAGCAGTAGGTGTCACCGGTGT
>JAZUDF010000168.1:0-4460 GCA_045639485.1 Faecousia sp.
CAAAGAAGATCGCAGCGTGTCTTCGGAATGTCGCCGGACGGAATCGCCGTCAAATACTTCAACGGGTAGTCACTGGACGGCATCTGATCAGCGACACAGGTAAATTCAAGCCCCGACAATCCCGGATCGTCGATATAGTTGACGGTTTCCGGCATCAGTTCGGTTTCAAGCGGCTCGAAATACACATCGGCGGAAGTGACTGTTCCGTTGCCTGTGAGTTCGATCTCAACGGGGATATCTGCGTTCTGCACCGTACCGTCAACGCAGACGGAAACTTCCTGTGCTTTGTAGTCGATGAAGAGGTTTTCGATCTCTGCGTCTTCCGCGACAGACAGGGTACCTGCATAGACCGTTACGGTTTCCGCATTGCCTTCGATCACGGTATCTGCGTAGACCGAAGCGGCAGGAATCGTGCCCGCAAGTGTCGCATCGCCGGCAATGACCGTGATGCATGCAGCCGTACCGTCGTTTTGGACGGTTGCAGGACGGCAAAGCACCAGCTCGCCGATCTCACAGCCGGAGATGGTGACGTTCACGCTGTCCACGCCCTGCAGGATCAGTTTGCCGGTGACGGTGATGCCCTCAAGATTCAGTTCGGCTGCACCGTTGCACAGCAGAAGATCACCGTTGATCACGGTGCCGGCGGGAATGCTGTCAGCAGAGCACAGGATCGTGCCCTCCTGCTGTTCGGCCAGTTCCGGCGTAATCAGGTCAAACACGCTGTAAAGAACCTGTGCAAACTCCTGGCGGGTGATGTTGTCTTTCGGCTTGAGATAGCCGTCAGAGCCGCTGATGTAGCCAGCCTCGACCAGTGCCGCGACAGACGGGATCGCCCATTCGCTGATATCTGCCCAGTCTTTGAAATCATACAGTACACGTTCGTCCACAGCAGGCAGGCCAAAAGCACGGGCGATCATCACGAACGCCTGCTCTCTCGTGGCTTTGCCGTTCGGCGTCATGGTCGTTTCACCGGTGCCGGAAATCAGCCCCATCGCTGCCGCATGGCCGATCGGATCATAGTACCACTGCCCTGCCTTTAAGTCCCGAAAGGCTGTCAGGTCAATACTGCGTTCTGTCGGCAGAAGTCTTGAAAAAATCGTTGCAAGCTCTGCACGTGTTGCATTCTTCGTAGGGCTCAACGTCCCGTCACCGCTGCCGTACAGGATGCCGTTGCGAACAGCAAAAAGCAGTGCAGGTCTCGCCCAGGTATCCGGAATATGATACTGTTCGATCAGTTCTTCATCGGTTGGTGCTACAGGCTCTGCAGGTTCCGTTTCATCGGCAAATGCCAAAAGTGTGAACATCATGCAGGCAGCCAAAAACAGGGCGACCAACCGTACCCATTTCATACGCAAAATACCACCCCAATTTCGTTAGTTTTTGACACTTATATTTTATCAGACCTTCTATGGTATTGCAATAGTTTTCTTTTTCCGAAGAAACGGCAACGGCAACCGCAAGGGCATTTCCCGAAAAAAATCCTTGCGATTGCCGTTTGTCTATCGGTGTACTAATAGATCACCACCGTTGAGTCTACGGGAACGTTGTCCCAGATATAGAGGATCCCCTCGTCCGGGACACGGACACAACCGTGAGAGGCAGGGCATCCCATGACGGTGTTGTAGAGCGTGTAACTGTCATATCGGTAGAGCATCGAATGGAACCCTCTCGAATAGTCAAACACCGAAATATGATGGACATAATAGGAACCGAAATCCCACTGACTGCTCTTGTAGCGGATCCTCACGACTTCCTGCGGCGTGGGCGTGTTGTTGCTGCCGGTTGCACACTGGCAACTGTATACCAGTTTCCAGTTGCCCTGGCTGCCGGTGAAGATGTTGACGCGTTGGGTATAAAGGTTGCACCAGACCAGATACTGTGTCAGACTGGAGTAGCCTTTCATGTTTACCCATGCTTCCTTGACCGAGGGCGTGTAATCCTTCGTTGTGTAGTAGTTGCCCTGCGAAATGCGGATCGCACTGTAGGGTACCCAGCCGGTCTTTCCGTTTGGCAGTCGGATCTTTGCGGCAGAAGTGTCGCTGGTTTCTTTGAGAATGACATTTGTGCCATAGGCAGCACTGCCCAAGTATCCCGTCAGTTCGCTGTAAGCGTATAAGTTGGTCGTGTACTTGACCGTTGCGGGAACATCCAGCGTTTTCACCTGCGTGACATCGTAGATCAGATTGGGTTGGCGAGTCGAAACAGTGAAAAAGAACCGTTCGCTTCTGCCGCGGTAGAAAACATCGACACTTACGGTACATTCCGCATCATTGATCAGGTTGGGTGCAAAGTCGTATTCGTGACGCAGGCAGGTATCAGCGTTCATCGGTATGTTCTCGTCCTTCCGGACACTCACCCCGTTGACGCTCCATTCAATATCGCAGTTTTCAAGGGGATACGGCCCGTCAAAGGTCATCTCCAGCACTCTTGTTGCGTCACCCGGTTTTGGAGTGCCACCGCACATTATGCCGTGGCCGGTCAGTCGGCTGAGTCCGTAGTCCTGCGTAAAGGAGTATTCTTCAAGCACCGGCTCCGGAGAAAAGTCTCCGGCTCTGATTTCTGCCGATGCCACGCTGCCGCTGCCTGCCAGTGTCAGCTCCGCTTCAATTTTTGCATAGGTGACCGTGCCATTGACCGTTACCGTGCTGCCCTCGGCTGAAGGCTCTGCTTGCAGTTGCTCTGCAGAAGCACCCTCTGCGACGGTCAAGTCTCCCTCACAGAGTCTGATGCAGCCAGCTGTGCCATGCAGCTCGGTTTCCGCGGAAACGGAAACGGTTTGATAGCTGCCGGAAAGGCTGCTTTTTCCTTTGAGAACGGAGACAAGTGGAATTTCACTTTCCGCAACGTGCAGATCAGCCGGGCGGCAAAGCACCAACTCGCCGATCTCACAGCCGGAGATGGTGACGTTCACGCTGTCCACGCCCTGCAGGATCAGTTTGCCCGTTACCGTGACGCCTTCGAGATTCAGTTCGGCTGCATCGTTGCACAGCAGAAGATCACCGTTGATCACGGTGCCGGCGGGAATGCTGTCAGCACAGCACAAAACCGTGCCGTCCTGCTGTTCGGACAGTTCCGGCGTAATGAGGTCAAACACGCTGTAAAGAACCTGTGCAAACTCCTGTCGGGTGATGTTGTTCCTGGGATTGAGATAGCCGCCTGAACCGCTGACGTAGCCTGCTTCGATCAGGGCTGCGACTGACGAAGCTGCCCAGTTGCTGACCTTTGTCCAGTCTTTGAACTGATACAGCGTACTTTCCTCTCCCGCGGGCAGGCCGAAGGCACGGGCGATCATCGCAAATGCCTGCTCTCTCGTTGCTTTGCCGTTCGGCGTCATGGTCGTTTCACCGGTGCCGGAAATCAGTCCCATCGCTGCCGCGTGTCCGATCGGTTCATAATACCACTGGTCTGCTTCCAAATCCTCATAGACTGTCAGATCGAGGCTGTGCTCCGTCGGCAGAAGCCGGGAAAGAATCGTTGCAATCTCTGCACGCGTTGCGTTCTTCCCCGGGCTTAACGTCCCGTCACCGCTGCCGTAAAGAATGCCGTTGCGGACAGCAAAAAGCAGTGCGTTTCTTGCCCAGTTGTCTGGAATATGATACTGTGCGATCAGTTCCTCGTCAGCCGGTGACGCAGGTTCTGTCGGTTCTGTTGTTTCTGCCGGCTCTGTCTGCTCTGCCGATTCTGTCGTCTCTGTCGGCTCTGTTGTCTCTATCGGCTCTGCTTCGTCAGCAAAGGCAAACATCGTGAGCAGCATGCAGGAAATCAGCAGGAGTGCGATCATACGAAACCATTGATTGTGCAAAATAACACCCCTATTTATAGAAACTATTACTTCTATATTTTATCGAAGCTTTCTTTGTATTGCAATAGTTTTCTTTTGAGCAGTACCGGCATTTTCGTTTTTGATTCAAAAAGAATAAGCCTTGATTTTTTCAGGATGGCTTGTTATAATGTTCCAGCAATTGTATACGGAGCGGTATCGAAGCGGCTCCGTTTGCGACCGTCGCCTGTGGCGGAGGCAAGGGAGCAAAAAGGATCGGCAGTAACACGGCGACTGGCAAGTGACGCTTGTCGGCACGCAGACAGAGCCGATGTTACAACGGGACATAACGGGGCACTCTGCAATTGCAATATATGAAAGTTAAATATGGAGCGGTATCGAAGTGGTCATAACGGGGCTGACTCGAAATCAGTTTGTCGGTAACTCCGACACGTGGGTTCGAATCCCACCCGCTCCGCCAAAAAAGAGAACGGACACCTTTAGGTGCCCGTTCTCTTTTTGGCATGGTGAATTATACTATCAAGTGCAACAGTTGCAAAAAAAATAGAAGAAGTTCATACAGATCTCTGGTAGAATAAAGTTACCACACAATAAACCACACGGAGGAGACCTGTATGAACTACACACATCTTACCATAGAAGAACGCTGTTGTATACGAAAATTTTATGTAGAAGGGTT
>JAZUDF010000169.1:0-23290 GCA_045639485.1 Faecousia sp.
CATCAACGCGATCGTGTCCAATTACATCTCCAAACGCCGTATCAACATCACCCGTGTTTCCATGCGTGAAAGTGCCAAACTGGGCTCCGCGACCGTTGCCGGCATCAGCCTGATTGAAACGATCAAATCCAGCGGTGCGGAAAACGGCTACTTTGCCAAGTGGTCCGGCTATCAGGCGGGCGTCAACACGCAGGAGGTCAAGTTCCTCAAGCTCAACCAGTATCTCGGCATGATCCCGCAGTTTGTCTCTACGCTGGCGTCCAATGCCGTGCTGATCCTTGGTGTTTGGCTGACGATGCAGGGCAAGTTCACCGTCGGTATGATCATGGCATTCCAGGGCTTCTTGTCCTCGTTCATGGCTCCGGCACTGACCTTTGTCTCCGCCGGACAGGCGTTGCAGGAAATGCGTACACAGATGGAACGCGTGGACGACGTTATGGAATATCCTGACGATCAGGTGTTCGCAGAAGACGGCAGCACCGATGAAACGTCCAAAAAACTTTCCGGCAACATCGAATTGAAGCACGTAAAGTTCGGCTATTCGCCTCTGGCGGATCCGCTGATTCGTGATTTTAACCTGAAACTCGAGCCCGGCCATTCCGTCGCCATCGTCGGCGGCTCCGGCTGCGGCAAATCCACGATGTCCAAACTGATTTCCGGCCTCTATCAGCCGTGGGACGGTGAGATCCTCTTTGACGGCAAGCCGATGAAGGAAATCGAAAAGAGCGTCTTCTTCGGCTCTCTTGCCGTTGTCGATCAGGATATCATCCTCTTCGAGGACACCATTGCCAACAATATCAAAATGTGGGACGAGAGTATCGAGGACTTTGAAATGATCCTGGCTGCCCGTGATGCACAGCTGCACGAGGATATCATGCAGCGTCCCGGCGGTTACCAGATGAAGATCACCGAAGGCGGCAGAGACCTCTCCGGCGGTCAGCGTCAGCGTATGGAGATCGCCCGTGTCCTTGCACAGGATCCCACGATCATCATCCTTGACGAAGCCACCAGTGCACTGGACGCCAAAACAGAGTACGAAGTCGTCAAGGCGATCCGCGACCGCGGCATTGCCTGCATCGTCGTGGCACACCGTCTGTCTACGATCCGTTCCTGCGATGAGATCATCGTGATGGAACAAGGCGAGATCATCGACCGAGGCACGCATAAGGAACTCATGCAGACAAGCACGCTGTACCGTGACCTTGTCACAAGTGAATAAGGAGGTGTCGATTTATGGGTTGGTTTGATGAACAGATAAAACACAGAAAACAGACCGATGATACCGCCTTTGAGGACGCTTTGGGTGACATTGCCGGAGCGGTCATGGGCAAGCGTCTGACGCAGGCACTTGACAGCAAGGAAATTGCACAGTCCGCCATCGACGAGATCCTGAAATATTACCATTTCAAACCGAAAAATGACGAACTTGCCGCACAGGCAAAGACTGTGGAAGATCAACTGGAGTACCGTCTGCGGCCCTTCGGGATCATGCGTCGCGAAGTTGCTCTTGACAAAGGCTGGTACCGCCACGCAGTCGGCCCCATGCTCGGCACGCTTTCTGAAAGCGGTGCAGCGGTTGCCCTTATTCCGGGCAAGGTTTCCGGTTATACCTACTACGATTTTTCCGCCGGTGAGCGGGTAAAGCTCAACCGCAAGACGGAAAAACTCCTTGATGAGGAAGCTGTGTGCTTCTATAAACCGCTTCCCCTCAAGAAGCTTTCCATGATCGATCTGGTCAAATTTATGTTGCAGCAGCTGTCTTTGTCCGATATCTTCCTATATGTCGGCATGATGCTTGTTGTAACGCTGCTCGGTATGCTTTCCCCGATGTTTACAAAATGGCTTTTCGGAGAGGTGTTGCAATCCGGCAGCACGCAGGTGCTTCTGGCACTTGCAGCGTTTATGATCTGCTATTCCCTTTGCCGTCTGTTTGTCGGTGCTTGCCAGGCACTGATCAATTCCCGCGTCAGTATCAAACAGAATATCGCCGTACAGGCAGCGGTGATGGGGCGGCTGATGTCGCTCCCGGCAAACTTCTTCAAAAACTATGCTGCAGGCGAACTGACGCAGAGAGCCAATTACGTGCAGACGCTTTGCTCGACGCTGATGAACACCATTGCGTCTACCGGCCTGACCTCGCTGTTTTCCCTGATCTACATCGCACAGGTCTTCGCTTATGCACCTGCACTGGTCGTACCGTCCCTTCTCATTACAGCGGCGACGATCCTGGTATCCCTGATCACGACCTTTGCACAGATGCGGATCACAAAAGAAAGGATGCTCCTTTCTTCCAAAACAAGCGGCATGACCTATTCCATGATCACCGGCATTCAGAAGATCAAACTTGCCGGTGCGGAAAAGCGGATGTTCTCTCGCTGGGCACGCAGCTATGCCAAAGAAGCGGTGCTGACCTACAACCCGCCGCTGTTTTTGAAGATCAGCGGCACGATCAGCCTCGCAATTTCTCTGATCGGCAGTCTGATTCTGTACTATCTGGCGGTGCAGAGCAATGTCAGTGTAGCTGACTACTATGCTTTCAATTCCGCCTACGCCATGGTTTCCGGTGCCTTCACGTCGCTTGCAGGCATCGCAACGACGATCGCCAACATCAAGCCGATTTTGGAGATGGCCAAGCCGATCATGGAAACGGAACCCGAACTCACCGAAGGCAAAGAAATCGTTACTTCTGTCCGCGGCGGTATCGAATTGAGTCACGTATCGTTCCGCTACGATGAGAAGATGCCGAACGTCATTGACGATCTTTCCATGAAGATCCGTTCGGGCGAATATATCGCCATTGTCGGTGCGACCGGCTGCGGCAAATCGACGCTGCTTCGTTTGCTGCTCGGCTTCGAAACGCCGCAAAAGGGTGCGATCTACTATGACGGCAAAGACCTGTCCGGGCTGGATCTGAAGTCCGTCCGCCGCAGCATCGGCACCGTCATGCAGGACGGCAAGCTCATCAGCGGTGACATCTACTCCAACATTGTCATCGCGGCACCCCAGCTGACACTCAATGATGCGTGGGAGGCAGCAAAGCTTGCATCGTTCGACGATGACATCCGAGCCATGCCCATGGGCATGAATACGCTTGTCTCCGAAGGACAGGGCGGCTTCTCCGGCGGTCAGCGTCAACGTCTGATGATCGCACGTGCACTCGCACCCAAGCCGCGTATTCTGATGTTCGATGAAGCCACCAGTGCACTTGACAACATCACGCAGAAAAAAGTTTCTGAAGCGATCGACGGTCTGAAATGTACCAGGATCGTAATTGCTCACCGTCTGTCAACGATCCGGCACTGTGACCGCATCGTTGTCCTGAAAGACGGCAAGATCATCGAAGACGGCAATTATGAATCTCTGATCGCCGAGAATGGCTATTTTGCCGAACTGATCGAACGCCAGCGTCTGGATCGTGAAGAAGACACTGCTGATGCCGTGCCTGTATAAGAAAGGCGGTTTTCCATGACAGCAACAGAACAGATGAAAGTTGAAATCTATCAACAGTATCAGAATAAGGTGCTGCGATATCTGCAGGGAAAGGTGAATGATTCTTACCTTGCAGAAGACCTTTGTGCAGATGTGTTTCTGAAAGTCTACGAAAAACTCGATACTTTCGATGAGACCAAGGCTTCTATTTCCACCTGGATCTTCACGGTGGCACGCAACACGCTCACGGACTATTTCCGTACCAGACGCGTGCACGAAGAGATTCCCGAAGACCTTTCAGAAGGCAGCTCTATTGAGGAAGACCTGTGCAACGACGAGCAACTCGAAACACTTGCCGACGCACTGCAGTCCCTTGACGAGCGGGAGCGGGATATCATCATCTTCCACTACTACAACCACATGACGCTCACGGCGATCGCCGATAAGATCGGCATCTCCTATGCCTATGTCAAGGTGCTGCACAACAAGGCACTTTCCAGGATGAAAAAATTCTTCTGAAAAAACAGTAGCCGAATCACGGTAACGCTCGTATAAAAGAGTGTAAGAACAAGAAACAAAAATTCCGGAGGCTAAAAAATGGAAAAGAAACTGAAAAGCTTGTTTGAATTTCAGCGGTTTGCAGGCAATGAACGCATCGCTAAGATGATTGAAGAAACCAACAACCGTTATGCAGCAGAGTTATCTGATGATGACATCGCCCTCGTCAACGCAGCAGGGGATCTTCCCGGCCGTGATGACGAACAGATTCTCGACCTTGATTGAGAAGCATAGAAAAAGGCCCGACCGATCGGTCGCTCCTTTTTTCTATGCAGTTATTGACGTCTGTCGATACGCTTGCGTGCTGTGCCGATCGCGTTTTCGGGGCAGACCAGTAAACACAGATGGCAGCCGACGCATTTTTTGCCGTCGAGCTTCGGCTTTCTGTCAGCACCCATCGTGATGGCCTGATGACCGCCGTCACTGCAGGAAATAAAGCATCTGCCGCAGCCGATACATTTATCCTGCAGGAATTTCGGGAAAACAATGGTGTCACGTTCCAGCACGTTGGTGGATGCATTGACCGAGTCAAGTGCAAGACCGACAGCCTGACGGACGTTGCTGAATCCTTTTTCTGCCAGATAACGGTTGAGACCGGATTTGAGATCGTCGATGATTCGGTAGCCGTACTGCATAACGGAGGTAGTGATCTGAATGGAAGTACTGCCAAGCAGAATAAACTCCAAAGCATCCTTCCATGTCTCTACGCCGCCCTGACCGCTGATATGCTGTCCGGCAAGCTTGGGATTCTGTGCGACTTCCGTTACAAACCGTAAAGCGATCGGCTTGACGGCGTTACCGCTGTAACCGCCGACGGCAGACATCCCGCGTACGGCAGGTGCGGAAACGTAGGTGTGCGGATTGACGTTTGCAACACTCTTGATCGTGTTGATCACGGACAGACCGTCAGCACCTGCACGAACGGCTGCTTCGGCAGCTTCGCTCATATTTGCTGCATTCGGTGTCGGCTTGACGAGCAGGGGAATGGTACACCCGCGTCGTGCGGCGGCGGTATAACGCTCGACGAGCTCCAGATTCTGACCGATATCGGAGCCCATGCCCTTTTTCTCCATGTTCGGACAGGAGAAATTGAGCTCGATCACGTCGGCACCGTTTTCCTGGCACATCCGTGCAAGACGTTCCCATTCTTCTTCGTTCTGCCCCATGATCGATGCGATCACGACCTTGGAAGGATAGTTCTGCTTCAGACGGCGGAAAATTTCCATGTTTTCCACCAGACTGTGGTCAGAAAGCTGTTCAATGTTCTTAAAACCGATGATGGAGCCGTCAGAGCCTTTGATCGCGGAGTAACGCGGCGACGCCTCGTGAATATCATAGGTGCAGATCGTCTTGAAACTGACGCCTGCCCACCCTGCCTCAAAGGCACGTGCACACATATCGTAGGTGCTGCCGACCACAGAGGAGGACAGTAAAAACGGGTTTTCGAGCGGCACCCCGCAGATGTCGGTTTTCAGCCGTTCCTCATCCGTCGGAGACGGAATGTCCAAAGCAGGCTTAACGTCTTCGTGCAGTCTGGAAACGAGTTCTTTGATTGACACCTTGCCGGATCTCAGACAGGCGGCTTCGCAGGGAGCGTCACAACCCGCGCAGGGATTCTCTGCAGGAAGGCTTGCGGCGGCACATTCTCCGTTGTCAAACCAGATGCTGCGGAGCAGATCGGCACAGTTCAGTTTTGGACAGGCATCGGAGCAGGGAGCGTCAGCACAAAGGACGCAGTGGAGCATATCCTGCCGACGGAGCGAATTTTCGAGAAGCATAAACAGTTCCTCACGTTTCTTTCTTTGATGATCGATGCTATTATATCATCTGGTTTTTTCAATTTCAATGAGAAATGCTTCCGCTTTCGGAGAAACATTCAGAATAATACTTGCGTTTTTCAAAAAATTTGATATGATAATTATGTATATTTTGGACACGCATCAAATGATGTGGGTTTCTGCATAAAACAGCTCTTACCCGAAGGAGGTCTCTCTATGGAAATTCTGAAAGAAAAAAACGACAGCACTTTGATTCTGTCTCTGGCCGGACGTCTTGATACCGTAACGGCTCCTGATCTTGAAGCGGAGCTTGATGCTTCTGCCGAAGATGTCACTGAACTGATCTTTGACTTTGAAAAACTGGATTATATCTCTTCTGCCGGACTGCGTGTCCTGCTTGGTGCACAGAAGCGTATGAACAGACAAGGCCGGATGACGGTCAAAAACGTCAACGCAGATATCAAAGAGGTGTTTGAGATCACCGGCTTCTGCGATATTCTTACAATTCAGTAAACCCTTGGCCGCACCGGGCTGCCTGCAAAAAAAGAGCGGGCAGTTGAGTGCGGCTGTTTTACGATTAAAAGCAAGGGGAAACGACAATGATAGACTCCTATGTAAAACTTGCCGTCGCCGCTCTTCTGCCGGTGCTGTTCTCTGCGGTGATTTTCCTGCTCGACAAAAAAACCGCATTCGGACACACCAATGCAAAAGTGAAGCAGGCGATCATCGGCATATTATTCGGTGGACTGGCGATTCTCGGGACTGAGTTCGGCATTCCGCTCAACGGTGCACAGGCAAACTGCCGTGATGCTGCCGTTTTGACTGCCGGTCTGATGTTCGGAGCACCTGCGGGTATCATTGCAGGCCTTATCGGCGGCATCGAACGCTGGATCGCCGTGGCCTGGGGTGTCGGCACCTTCACACGACTTGCCTGCACGGTCTCGACGATCTTTGCAGGAATTTATGCAGCGGTGCTTCGCAGATACTTGTTCGAAGACAAAAAGCCCGGCTACCTGATTTCTCTTTCCGTCGGCATCGTCATGGAAGTGCTGCACCTGACAATGGTGTTCGTCACCAACATGGCAACTCCCACGGAGGCAATGGCGGTCGTCCGTGCGTGCAGTATCCCGATGATCACTGCAAACGGCATTTCTGTTATGCTTTCCTCCGTCTGCCTGACGGTTTTGTCGCGGGAACGGCTTGCAACAAAGTCCAAAGGCAGCGAACGGATTTCCCAGACGATCCAGAAGTGGCTGCTGCTAACCGTTGTACTCGCATTTCTCATTACTTCGTTTTTTGTGTTCAAGTTGCAGGATACCATCGCAGACACGCAGGCAGACAACCTGCTTGAAATGGCAACAAATGAAATTGCTGCGGACATTCGTGACGCGTCCGATGAAAACCTGCTGCGACTGACACGCAGCATTGCCGTCGATGTGAAAAACGGCTCGGATCTAAACCATGCCAAAACGCGGTATGACGTGACCGAAGTCAGCATTATCGACAGCAACGGTGTGATCGTCGAAAGTACCGACGAGCGTTTTATCGGACTGGACATGAACTCCGGTGACCAGTCAAGAGAATTTCTGTGTCTGCTTGAAGACACAGAAGAATTTGTCCAGCCGTATCAGCCGATCACCTACGATCAGACGATCCAGCGTAAATATGCGGGCGTCAAGCTTGGCGACGGCTTTATTCAGGTCGGCTACGATGCACAGCGGTTCCGCAGAGATGTTGATGAGACCGTCGTCGGCATCACCAGAAATCGCCACGTCGGCAACACCGGGTATATTCTGATTTTGGACGAAGATTTCCGGATCGTCAGTAAGCCGTCCGATTTTGAGGTCGACAGTCGTACAACAGACAAATTTGATCAGATGCCGGAAGAAAACACGACGTTTTACGTCACGATCAACGGTGAAAAAGTGCGTTGCCGCTACTGCCTGGATGAAGGCTATTACATCCTTGCGGTCCTTCCGGAGGAAGAAGCACTGCAGATGCGAAACACAGCCCTCTATGTCAACACCTTTATGGAAATCCTGGTGTTTGCGGCACTGTTCTTCCTGATTTATCAGCTTATCAGAAAAGTGGTCGTCAACCGCATCGGCGATGTCAACAAATCGCTTGCAAAAATCACGGGCGGCAATCTTGATGAAGTCGTAAACGTACGCTCCAATGCAGAATTTGCCTCCCTTTCCGACGATATCAATTCCACGGTCGACACGCTCAAACGCTATATTGCAGAGGCATCTGCCCGCATCGACAAGGAGCTGGAATTTGCAAAGGACATTCAGTCTTCTGCACTTCCCAATGTCTTCCCCGCGTTCCCGAAACGAAAAGACTTCGATATATATGCACTGATGGATCCTGCAAAGGAAGTCGGCGGTGACTTCTACCACTTCTATATCACGCACGGTGACACCCTGAATTTCCTCGCCGCGGATGTTTCCGGCAAGGGCATTCCCGCAGCGATGTTCATGATGCGTGCAAAGACGGAGCTCAAGAGCCTGACCGAAGCTGACGTGCCGCTGAATGAAGTTTTCTGTCGCGGTAACACAGCCCTGTATGAAGGCAATGATGCAGGCATGTTTGTCACGGCATGGCAGGGGAGTCTCGACCTTATAAAGGGCGATCTACGCTTTGTCAATGCAGGACACAATCCTCCGCTCATCCGCCATGCAGACGGACAGTTTGAATATCTCAAAGCCCGTTCCGGATTAGTTCTCGGTGCGATGGAAGAAATGAAGTACACCGCAAACGAACGTACGCTGACGCCGGGTGACATGCTGTTCCTCTATACAGACGGTGTCACGGAGGCAACCAATGCAAACGGAGAGCTTTTCGGCGAAGAGCGGCTGCTTGAATTCATCAACTCCATTGAGATCACGGATATGCGGTCTTTGTGCGAACAGATCAAACAGAACGTTGATGCCTTTGTCGGCGAAGCACCGCAGTTTGACGACATCACCATGGTCGCATTGCATTATATCGGCACAACGCCGGCACCGAGCATCAGCAGACAGACCGCAAAAATCGAGGACATCCCCGAAGTGACTGCGTTCGTCGAAGCCGAACTCGAAAAGAACGACTGCCCGATGAAGGCTGCGATCCAACTCAACGTTGCGGTCGATGAGATCTACAGCAACATCGTCAAGTATGCGTATCCGAAAGCACCCGGCCCCGTCAAGGTGGAAGTGATCTTCGAGGAAGCACCTGCTTCGGTTTCGCTTCGCTTTACTGATGAAGGCGTGCCGTACAATCCGCTGACAAAGGAAGATCCCGACATCACGCTTTCTGCGGAGGAACGTTCGATCGGCGGCCTTGGCATCTTCATGGTCAAAAAGACGATGGATGACATGCGTTACGAATACGAGAACGAGAAAAACATTCTCACCATTAAAAAACTTCTATAATGCAAAAAAACAAGGAATGACCGTTTGGCCATTCCTTGTTTTTCTGTAATGCTTGTTATTGATCGTCCATATCAGGAAATGTCGGCGTAGCGGTCAGTGCCGCAATGCGGTCTTTCCACTGCGGAAAACGTGCCTGCAATTCTTCTTTGTCACCGGCTGTATAATCACCGTCGGTGTACCCGGGACACATTGTTGTGCCGAGCAGGGCAAAGCGACCGCCTTTTTTCAGCATCGAACCCTGGTACCAGCCTTTCGGAACGCAGAACTGAACTTCCATACCGCCCGTCAGATCCTGCCCGAGCGTCACAAGTCTGCTTTCACCGTCCGGCGACAACAGCAGCAGCTCCACGGGATCGCCGAGATAGAAGTGGTAGACCTCATCAGAACACAGCTTGTGCAGGGAAGAGAAGGTGCCCTCGGTCAAAAGATAGTAGATCGCACTTCCCATGCGGTTTCCGGAAGAAAGCACTTCTTCCGTTTCATAACTTCTGCGAAAATATCCGCCTTCGCCTTCCAGCGGCTGTAATTGCAGCCGTTCGATCAAAGCTTTGATTTTGTCCACACATCCCACGCCCTTTCTGCTTACAGTATAGCGGATTCCCGGTTTACTTTCAAGAACTCTCACATAAACCTTTTTACTTGACGGAAACGAAAAAGGGTGTTAGAATACTTTCCGATGCCGGTATGGTGGAATAGGCAGACACAAGGGACTTAAAATCCCTCGCCGTAAAAAGCGTACCGGTTCGACCCCGGTTACCGGCACCATGTAAACACGACACTATTGAGACAAAAATCTCAACGCTGTCGAGCAAAATACCCCTGTTATCAGGGGTATTTTGCTATATGAATTTATAGTCTTCCACGGTATAATATTGGTGGATGTGCGTTAGCAGAAGGTGTCGAATCCGTAAAAATACTATTTTCCCCTAAATACCGTGTGTTTTTCGAGGCTATTGTAGTCTTGAAGATTTATGCGAACATTTAAAACATTTCTATTGATTGTTTTTAAAGAAAGATTTAAACGTAAATAAAATAGATGTAAGAATCCAACTGCTGAAAAATAACAGGTTGATAAGGAGGTAAATTGATGGATATATCAGGACAATTGTTATTTGATTCATTTGATATGTGCAAAAAAGAAGATATTAATACTCTAAATAATACATATTCAAGCGAAAGCAATCTGCATAAAATAGATTTTGAAGACTTCTTTTCTGATTTTAATGAATTTGAAAGCATAGACAACGGTTGTTCGTTGGCAATTCTTGGAGATAGTTTAAACGTTTTAAGAAAAATGCACGATAAATCTGTCAATTTAATATTTGCAGATGCCCCATATAATATTGGCAAAGATTTTGGAAATAACTCTGATAAGTGGGATAGTAAAGATTCATATATTGAATGGTGCAAAAAATGGATAGATGAATGTATCCGCGTATTAAAAGATGACGGAACGATGTACTTTATGACGGCGACACAACATATGCCGTACCTTGATACATATGTATCAGAAAAATACAATGTCCTATGCCGTATAATTTGGACTTACGATAGTTCTGGAGTTCAATCAAAGAAAATATTTGGTTCTCTTTATGAACCGATAACGATGATTAACAAAAGCAAAAATAATAAATATGTCTTTAATCAAAATGACATTTTAGTGGAAGCAAAAACTGGTGCAAAACGCAATCTAATTGATTATAGAAAAAATCCTCCACAACCATACAACACAGAAAAAGTGCCTGGTAACGTTTGGAATTTTAGTCGAGTTAGATTCAAAATGGATGAGTACGAAAATCATCCAACTCAAAAACCTGAAGCATTGTTAGAACGGGTTATAAAAGCATCTTCAAACCCTGGAGATGTAGTTTTGGATCCTTTTTCTGGCTCGTTTACAACATCTGCCGTAGCCGTTAAGTTAGGACGTTACGCAATCGGAATTGATCTAAATAAAGATTATTATGAAATGGGAATACGTCGCACAGGAATAGCGAAAGAGTATAAAGGGAAAGCATTGATAAAAGAAAAGGTACGTAAGACAAATGCAAAATCCAAATATGTGAGGAAATAAAATGAGAATTGCAGAAGAATTCATAAAGGATATTTTAATATCTGATTATTCAGAATCTTATCAACAAATATACGACGAAAGTTTGTTATTACAGTATCTTGACAAGAAAATGAAAGCTGTTCACGGCAACAGCAAAGCCCGAAGGAGTTTAGCAAACATTTATGCTATATACTCAATCTTGTATTTTTATAAAGACGACTTCTTCAACAAGCCGGAAGAATACAGGCAGTTCGGCGGCTATGATTATATGAAACTTTTTAATTTTTATCGTAGCTTATACGGCGGTAGCAAATTACAAAATCATGCCTTAAATTCACGCGTAAATGGAGAATTTAGAAATAAGTTTCCATCAATACAAAATGAATTAATTGTCATTGATAATGGAAAGTATTTGCTCCACATAGATTACTTGTATGTATATGGCAAAGATATAAGTAAAACATTATGCAGTATAATTGAAAAGTATATAGATTTACTTATTACAAAAGACCATACTTTGATTAGCATTTTACAACATATGCAAGGAATTACAGACTATTCAGAAAAGAAACAGCAACTTAATTCCTTGTTAACAGAGGATGCAGAAGCTAGAATATTTGAAATAATCAGTTATGCAATACTTAAAAACCATTATAAAAATACAAAAGTATACTTTGGCTATTCACGCGATAGTGTAAAAGAAGCGGAATTGCAATTGTATAAGACTGGCAGGACAAATGCGAATGACGGGGGAATAGATTTTGTTATGCGTCCAGTCGGTAGATTTTTTCAGGTAACAGAAGTCAATAATTATGATAAATATTTGCTTGATATTGATAAAGTGCTGCACTTCCCTGTAAGTTTTGTGATAAAAACAAAATCATCAATTGAACAGATCCAAAATGAACTTAGTAACTATATTAATAGCCGTGCTAATGGAATGCGAATAATTGAAGAACGTTATCGTAATGCAATTGAAGAAATCATTACGATAAACGAACTACAATGTTGGACAAATGATTTAAATGATGCCGACATTGATAGTATTATTCGCGATATTGATATTTATTACAAACTTGAAATGAATATGGATACTGATGATTGTGAGGAAGAATAATAACCATCATTGAGTAAAGATTTGTCTCAATAGTGTCGTCTATACACAAGAAAAAAGCACTCCCGATAGGAGTGCTTTTTTGTTATGCCGGCACGGGAACGATAATTTGTGAAAGAAACCCTTGCAAAATCTACATAGCAGAGATATAATCTTCACTTGTCTGAAGAAAAAGAGAAAGAAGTCCTATTCCCATGCAAGTTTTACTTTCCATCGCGGTCGCACTTTTCGCGGGACTGATGATGTCCCGCGTGGTCAAACCGCTGAAATTACCTGCCGTCACCGGCTATCTCATCGCAGGCTTGCTCATCGGCCCGTTTGTGCTCGGCAGACTCGGCGTGGAAGGCATCGGCTTCACAAGCCTGTCCGCCGTCGAAGTCCTCAAGCCGATTTCCGAAGTCGCCCTCGGTTTTATCGCATTTGCCATCGGCAATGAATTCCGCCTCACGCAGTTAAAAGCGATCGGCAGACAGGCAACGATCATCGCCGTGTTCCAGGCACTGTCTGCAACCTTGCTCGTGGATCTTGCACTGTTTGTCCTGCATCTTCTGATGCCGGACAAGATCACCATGCCGGTCGTCCTCACGCTCGGTGCGATCGCAACTGCCACAGCACCCGCCGCAACGTTGATGGTCGTCAACCAGTACAAGGCAAAAGGCCCGTTGGTCGATCTCCTTCTTCCGATCGTTGCACTCGATGACGCTGTCGGACTTGTTGTTTTTGCGATATCCATCGGCATCGCCAAGAGCCTGCAGGGAGGCGGTGCGATCAGTCTCGTTTCCGTATTGGTCAATCCGATGATCGAGGTCATACTCTCTGTCGGCCTCGGTGCACTGCTCGGTGTCATTTACACCTTCATCGAAAAATTCTTCCATTCCCGCAGCAAGCGTCTTTGCGTTGCGATCACCTTTGTGATCCTTGCAGTGTCTCTTTCCATGCTGGAGTTTTCTATCCCCGGAACAGAACTGGAGATTGGCTTTTCATCCCTGCTTGTCTGCATGATGCTCGGCACACTGTTCTGTAATATCTGCCCGAGCTCCGAAGAACTCATGGCAAAAACCGACCGTTGGACGGCACCGCTGTTTGTGCTGTTTTTCGTCATCAGCGGTGCGGAGCTTGACCTGACAGTTTTCAAGGATGGCATCATTGTGCTTCTGGGCATCGTCTACATCCTGTCACGCTCTGCCGGAAAGATCGGCGGTGCTGCGATCAGCTCCAGATTGACAAAATGCCCGCCGCAGGTGCAGAAATGGCTCGGCATCACGTTGCTGCCGCAGGCGGGCGTGGCACTCGGCATGTCGATCACAGTTGCAGAACAGCTCGGACAGGACGGAACGATCATCCGCAGCATCGTACTGTTTTCCGTACTGATTTATGAACTGGTTGGCCCGCTTCTGACAAAGATCGCACTGACCAAAGCAGGCGACATCCATCCCAAGGAACAACAGCCGTCAACGCAGCAGAATCCATAAAAGAGAATCGCCGTCTCAGCTTCATCTGAGACGGCGATTTTTTAATCTGTTTTACAGTTTTGCTCCGCATCCCGTACAGAAAGAGCATTCGGCTGCAACGGAAGCACCGCAGGCCGGGCAGACCTTTACAGCGGGAGCAGGTGCAGATGCCGTAGCAGCAGGTGCATAGGAAACAGATGCGACAGGATTGCCGCAGCCGTTGCAGAAGTGAGCATCCTCGGGCAGCAATTTGCCGCAGGTCGGGCAACGCATCTTGCCTGCAGGAGGCTCCGGTGCTTTTGCACCACAGATGTTGCAGAACCTTGCCGTGAGCAGCATTTCTGCACCGCATTCCGTGCATCTTTGCAATCCACGCAGCTCAAGGAGCTGATCGTCAAGCATTTTGAGAATCGACTCGTGCTCTATGATCGTGCTGATCAGCATTGCAAATTCATTGTCGGACTCCGATCCGTGACGTTCAACGTACTGCTTGCCGAGCAGGGAATAACAGTTCTCTAACTGTGCACGTCTGTCGGCAATAGAGTTCTGGACGCGAATGATTTCGTAGGGGTCATTGTATGCCATTTGTGATCCTCCGATATGAAAATGATTTGTTGCTCGGAACGGGGAAGAGATTTTCTTTATCCTTTGGGTTCCGGAGATTTCTTTCTGCGTCTGCGGCGTGTCCGGTGCGGCTTTTTGGCGATCTCGGTTTCGTAATTTTTGAAAACCTCCGAGGTCTGATCGTAGACCAGACGGCAAACCTTGATGGTGCCTTCTTCTTCGTGATCAAAGCGGATGCGAATGACAAATTCACCGTCTTTTTTGCACTTTGCTTTTGCAAGATACCGTCTGCCGCCCTGCGATTTCCACGTGCCGCAGCTCATTGGCTTGCCACAGGCCGGGCAGAGGTTTTCCTTGCCGCTCATGTCGCCCATGGCTTCCACTTTGCCTTCGTATCCGTGATAGACCTTGCGGCTCACACACCCGGGGATCTGTGCACCGTGGAACCCGTCTTCGTGATCTTTCAGTGCTGTGCGATACTCCTGCATGCCGCGTTTGAGATCCAGCTTGTTGCAGATCAGTGCGGTATGATAAGCGTCGCCGAGTGCATCGTGTGCAGGCCTTGTGGCGGGAATGCCCATCATCTCCATCGCAGTGGCAAGACCCTTCTGATTCGAGCCGCTGTCGGTCTGTGCGTTGAAGAACATCTGTGCGTTGTACCAGTGCTTGATCCACACGGGATCGTAGCCGTTGAGCAGCATATTTGCTTCCAACATGGGCATATCGTCGAAGCCCCAGGTAAGGAAGATACAGTCATCGCCGCACCAGTTATAAAATTCATTGATCGCGTCGTCAAACGCCAGTCCTTCGTCACGAAGCCTTGACTCCTTGATGCCGGTCAGCTTGGAAACACGGCTGTTTAATCTACGGTAATACTTCGGACGGATCAGCACCTGAAACTCGTCTGCAAGGGTTTGATCCTCCAGCATGCGGACAGCACCGATCTGAATGACTTCGCCGTGGATACGGACGGGCAGGGGACGCTGTGCGGCATAAGAGCCGGGCCATGCCTGGTTCCACTCCATATCCAGGATAATGTACTGCATGAAAACGCTCCTTCAAAAAATACACATTTTTTATATCATACCACAAGGGAAAATGACTTGCAATCCCTTTTCCGCAATACGCAAGGTTGAAATTTGCGAAATATGTGATAATATGAAACTGAAGAAAATCGGTCGAACGAATGACCGGAAACGGAGAGAACAGCATGATCGAAATTAAGAATCAGGGAATGCTTTATAAAAACGGACAGTTTGTGCCTGCCACGGCTGCAGAAGAGGCAGCGGGCAAGAGCAAAACGATGGCGTATGCCATTTTGAATGCACACAACACCTCCGGCGATACGCAAAACCTCAAAATCAAATTTGACGCGATGGCATCACACGACATCACCTACGTCGGCATCATCCAGACGGCAAGAGCCTCCGGCATGACGGAATTCCCGCTGCCGTATGTGCTGACCAACTGCCATAACAGTCTGTGTGCCGTCGGCGGCACGATCAACGAGGACGATCACGTGTTTGGTCTTTCTGCCGCAAAGAAATACGGCGGTGAATTTGTCCCTGCCCATCAGGCAGTCATTCACAGCTATATGCGTGAGCAGTATGCCGGCTGCGGCAAGATGATCCTCGGCTCCGACTCCCATACCCGCTACGGTGCTTATGGCACCATGGCGATCGGCGAGGGTGGCCCCGAGCTTGTCAAGCAGCTTCTCTGCCGCACCTACGACATTGCCTATCCCCGCGTCATCGCTATTCATCTGACGGGAAAACCCCGTGCAGGTGTCGGCCCGCAGGACGTCGCCATTGCCCTCATCGGTGCAACGTTCAAGGCAGGCACAGTCAAAAACTCTGTGATGGAATTCGTTGGAGATGGTTTACATAATCTTTCAATCGACTACCGCAGCGGCATCGACGTCATGACGACGGAAACCAGCTGCCTGTCCTCCATCTGGGAGACGGATGATACTGTCCGCAAGGCACTCAAGGCACACGGCAGGGAAGCGGACTACCGCGAACTGCATCCGCAGGACGGTGCGTATTACGATGACGTGATCGAAGTGGCTCTCGACAGGATCGAGCCGATGATCGCACTGCCGTTCCATCCTTCCAATGCCTTTACGATCCGTGAATTTAACGAAAACACTGCGGATCTTCTGCACATGGTCGAAGAAGACACCGTCCGCAAGCTCGAACTCAAAGAACGTCCCGCTTCGCTGCTGAACAAATGCAGAAACGGCAGATTCTACGCCGACCAGGGTGTCATTGCAGGCTGCTCCGGCGGCACCTATCAGAACCTTGTGAAGGCTGCTGAAATTCTCAATGGCAAGCCCACTGGCAACGGCAGCTTCTGGCTCAGCATCTATCCGATGAGCCAGCCCGTCATGCTGGAACTCATGCGTACGGGAGCACTGGCCAAACTCATGGCATCCGGTGCCTCCGTCCGCAGTGCCTTCTGCGGCCCGTGCTTCGGTGCAGGCGACGTGCCGTCCAACGGCGGCTTCTCCATCCGGCATTCCACGCGTAATTTCCCCAACCGCGAAGGCTCCAAGCCTGCAAACGGTCAGGTTGCCTATGTCGCTCTGATGGACGCCCGTTCCATCGCCGCATCTGCTCTCAACGGTGGTGCGATTACCCCGGCAACGGAACTTGCGGAACTGACGGACGATCCGTCCTTCATGGACTATCATTTTGACACCGCACCCTACAGCCGCGTCTATCACGGCGTGGGCAAAGCACAGAAGGACGCAGACCTTGTCTTCGGCCCGAACATCACCGACTGGCCTGCACAGATCCCGCTGCCCGAGAATCTGCATCTGACGGTCGCTTCTGCGATCTATGATCCGGTCACGACCACGGATGAACTGATCCCCTCCGGCGAAACGTCCTCCTACCGCAGCAACCCCTTAAAGCTTGCGGAATTTGCACTCAGCCGCAAAGATCCTGCCTACGTCGGCAGAGCCAAGAATGTCAAGGAACTCGAACAGCTTCGCAGGGAAGATCCCGACCATCCCGAGGTCAGAAAAGCCCTCGGCGATCTGGATGCAAAAACGACCGGACTCGGTACGCTTGTGATGTCGATCAAGCCCGGTGACGGCTCTGCCAGAGAGCAGGCGGCGTCCTGCCAGCGTGTGCTCGGCGGTGTGGCAAATCTCTGCGAAGATTTCGCGACCAAGCGTTACCGCAGCAACGTCATCAACTGGGGTATGCTGCCGTTTACCGTTGACAACGTCGCCTCCTACAATATTCAGGCCGGTGATACGCTGACAATTTTGGATATTCGCAAGGCTCTGGAAAGCGGTGCCGACCGTATCCCCGCCGTTTTGACGCAAGGCCAAAAGAAGACCGAACTGACGCTGAAATTAGACAATCTCAGTGCCGAAGACCGTGAGATCATCCTCCGCGGATGCCTCATCAACTATTACGCAAAGTAATTGTGAATAAAAAAGGAACAGCCATCCTATTCGGGTGGCTGTTCCTTTTTATTCGTTGAGTAGTTCAGATGCACTGTAAAGCAGCTTCGCAGCGTCCAGACGCGTCAGCTCTTCGCCTGCATCCGGAAGCTCCATGCCTGCAGTTTCAGCCGTCTGCATCGCCACAGACGCCCAGACGGGGAGTGTGTCGCCTGCTGCGTCTACCTGCTGTACAGCAGAAAGCTTGCAGACACCGCATAAGATCGAGGCGGCTTCCGCTCCCGTGATCGGACGGTTCGGCTCAAAATACAGACCGCGTTCGGCCGCAGTGCCGCGGACAAGCCCACGCCGCATGGCAGAGACCAGATAGCTCTGCATCCACTTCGGTGCCGTGTCCTGATCTGCAAAGCCGGATGTGAGCAGACCGATTTCCTGCGGGATGTCTGCCAGCTTCATTGCCATGACGAGAAATTCACCGCGAGTGACAGCCTTTTCGGGGCAGAAACAGAGTTCATCTGCCAACACTTCACCGCCAAACAGCCCGTTGAAACGCATCCACAAAGCGGTAAACTGTGCATTCGCATCCAAATCGGAAAACGTGACGGCATCCACCGGCTTGAGAATGTTGATCTTTATCGTTTTCGCTTCCGACATATTTCCCGCCGGATCCGTTGCGGTAAAGGTAAAACTGTCTTCACCGACCTTGTTCTTCTTTGGCGTGTAGACAAAGGTGCCGTCTTCCTTTAACTCGATGTTCCCGCGTTTTGGGTACGATACGATCTGAAACGTCAGCACCTCGCCTTCCGGATCGGTCGCTTTGAGTGCTCCGGTGTTTGCAATGTTTCGATAGGTTTCCAACTTGCCGTCCTCTGCCAAAGGAGGATCGTCCCGGGTAGATGCGATCTGTAAGGAAAACGTCCCTGCTTCACCGAGCGTGCCGTCGCTGACAGGGCGATACGCGATGCAGACCTCGGCATCATCGTCCCGATTCGGACGCAGCACCAGCTGCTCCAGTGCCTGTGCGGGGAGAAAATCGCCTGCACGGATCAGCCTGCTTCCGAGATAGAGCCCGCATTGGTCTTCCTCCGGGGTTTCTGCGATAAACACGCCGTTTGCAGCGGCTTCTTCTCCGAATTCCGTGCCCGTAAACTCATATTCGCTGTCTGCAGACAGCTCCTGTGCAAACGCACAGGTGAACAGAGTGCAGCAAAGACAGACGACCGCGATGCTTCGCCGCAAAATGCTCAAAGATTGATTCATATTTATACCTCCTTTTCTCTACGGCGGTAGTATTTGTCAGAAATGAAATCTTATACAGGACAGAGCGAAAATCAAATTATGTGTCCTGTAAAGCTTCTGCAAGTTTTTTTAATGCTTTTTTCTCGATGCGTGAAACGTAACTTCTGGAGATCCCGCACAGTTCACCGATCTGCCGCTGTGTCTTCGGCTTGCGTCCGCCAAGTCCGTAGCGTAAAAGAATGATGTTCTTTTCCCGCGGTGTCAGGCAGCGGTCGATCGCACGGTAAAGTTTTGCACAGGTTTCCTGCTGCGACATCTGTTCAAACAGATCCTCGTCACTGCATACAACGTCCATCAAGGACAGTGCCGTGCCGTCGCTGCCGGTCTCAATGTATTCCGACAGTGAAACGTCACCTACGGTTTTCTTTTGACTGCGAAAATACATCAGGATTTCATTTTCAACGCAGCGTGCCGCATAGGTTGCAAGCCGTGCCCCTTTTTGCGGGTTGAAAGTTTCAATGCCTTTGATCAGACCGATCGTACCAATCGAGATCAAATCCTCCTGATCATCGGTCTGTGCATAGTATTTTTTTACAATATGAGCGACAAGACGCAGATTCCGTTCAATCAGGATATTGCGTGCAGCTGCATCTCCGCTTGTCGCAAGGTCCAGATAGTGACGCTCTTCGGCTGCGGTCAGCGGCTTCGGAAAGGAGCCGGCGTTATCGAGCCGCAGGGAATAGAGCATGGAACTGAGCATTACCCAGACTGCTGCAGTCAGCATGGTTTCACCTCCGGAATACTCTATTCTGCACCGGTTTGTCCAAATTCTGTTTTTTTCTCTGCCTGTCCGAAAATCAAGGAAAAACCGCTTGCAATTATCTGCTGCCTTTTGTATAATATGGAATGTAAATAGGGAGTAGTTTCCCGATTTTTCGGGTGCACGCATCGTCATCACGGGATCATCCCCGGTGCGTGCAGAAATCTTCTGGATGATTTTTAACGAGACTTTTTACCCGCAGGGGCAAGAAGTCTCTTTTTTGCTGTGTGCGGAAACTTTTGAAAAGGAGAATTGTTATGCCGTTTCCCCAAATTCTGTTTCCCGTGATCCTGTTTGCCGTGACTTATGTGTGTATGATCATTTTCCAGAACCAACGGCACTGGATCGCTCTCGGCTCTGCTGTGATTTTTACTGTCAGTAGTCTCGTCGGTTGGATGCCGCCGCTGAAGATCACGGATGCGATCGACTGGAACGTGCTGATGATGCTTTTCGGCACCATGGGCACCGTATCGTTTTTCATCGCCTCCAAAATGCCGGATAAGATGGCAAAGGGACTGCTGAAGTTTGCACCGAATGCCAAAATCGCAGTCATTCTGATCTCACTTTTCGCCGGCATCATTTCTGCGTTCATGGACAACGTCGCAACCGTCCTGATGATCGCACCGATCGGGCTCGCAGTCGCAAAGGAACTGAAGATATCTCCGGTTTCCATGCTCATCTGTATCGCAGTGTCTTCCAATCTGCAGGGTGCCGCAACGCTTGTCGGCGACACAACGTCCATTATGCTCGGCGGCCATACCGGCATGGACTTTATGGACTTTTTTGTGTTCAAGGGCAGAGCCAGTATCTGCTGGGCAGTCGAACTCGGTGCCCTTGCGACCATTCCTGTCATCGCGATCTTTTTCCGCAAGGAAAAGCAGAAAATCACCGTGCAGAGCGATGTGAAAGTCAATGACTATCTGCCGTCTGTACTGTTGCTTCTGAACATCCTGCTTCTGATCGGTGCGTCCTTTGTTCCGAACAAGCCGGAAATCGCCAACGGTCTCATCTGCACCGGCATTTTCCTGATCACGGCGATCTGCTCACTTGTCAAAAACCGCAATTTTGACGGTATCAAACAGGCGTTCCGTGAAATCGACTATCAGACGCTGTTACTGCTGGCATCCCTGTTCGTTGTCATTGCCGGCATCACGAATGCAGGCGTTTTGCAGATCGTTGCGGATGCCCTCGTGAAGGCGGGCAACAACAATCTCTTCCTTGTCTACACGCTCATCGTCTGGGGCTCTGTCCTTTGCTCCGCGTTCGTCGATAACATTCCCTATGTTGCAACAATGCTCCCCGTGATCGAAGGGATCGCACTGTCCATGGGCTGCTCGGAAACCACAAAGTTTGTCCTCTTCTTCGGTCTGCTCGTCGGTGCAACGCTCGGCGGAAACATCACGCCCATCGGTGCATCGGCAAATATCGCAGCCATCGGCATTCTGCGTAAGGAAGGCTATACGGTCAAAAACAAGGATTTCCTTCGCATCGGCGTGCCGTTTACTCTGGTTGCCGTGACTGTCGGTTATCTGTACTGCTGGCTCATTTGGGCACATTAAGAATATCTCACAAGAAAATCCCGCAATTTTCGCGGGATTTTCTTGCTATATGCTCGGGAAAACGGTATAATATTCTCAAATACGGAAACGGAAGGGTGAATGATTTGAGTAAATTCAAAGACTTCCTGAAAAAACAGGACATCGAGTTCTCCGCAAAACGCTACGGCATTGACGCCCTCGGTGCCATGGCACAGGGCCTGTTCTGCTCGCTTCTCATCGGCACGATCATTAAAACGCTCGGCACGCTTTTGAATGTCGAGTGGCTGACGCAGATGGGCGTATTTGCAATGGATATGGCAGGCCCTGCAATGGCGGTCGCCATCGGTTTTGCACTCAAAGCTCCGAACATGGTGCTGTTTTCCCTGACGGCTGTCGGCTGGGCTTCCAATAAACTCGGCGGAGCAGGTGGGCCGCTTGCAGTGCTGATCATTGCCATTGTCGCGTGTGAATGCGGCAAGCTTGTTTCAAAGACGACCAAAGTCGACATTCTCGTGACGCCTGCCGTGACGATCTTTGTCGGCGTGGGGCTTGCAATGCTCATTGCCAAGCCCATTGGTGATGCGGCAAACGCATTCGGTGCACTCATAAAGGCCTCAACAGTCCTGCAACCGTTCTGGATGGGCATTTTGGTGTCTGTTCTTGTCGGTATCGCTCTGACGTTGCCGATTTCGTCTGCGGCGATCTGTGCTGCTCTGACGCTGACCGGACTTGCAGGCGGTGCGGCTGCTGCTGGCTGCTGTGCACAGATGGTCGGTTTTGCAGTCATCAGCTTCCGTGAAAACCGTTGGGGCGGCCTTGTGTCGCAGGGCATCGGCACATCCATGCTGCAGATGCCGAATATCGTCAAAAAGCCTGCGATCTGGATCGCACCGATCCTCACGTCCGCCATCACCGGCCCGATCGCGACTTGCGTGTTCAAACTCGAAATGAACGGTGCGGCGATCAACTCCGGCATGGGCACCTGCGGCATGTGCGGTCCCATCGGCGTGATCACCGGCTGGTTCAGCCCGGTAGAGGAGGCAGTCGCAAGCGGTGCAGCTGCAATGGCTCCTACCGCAATGGACTGGATCGGACTTGCACTTGTCTGCATCGTCCTGCCTGCTGTCATCTGCCCGCTGATCAATCTTCTCCTTCGCAAGCTCGGCTGGGTGAAAGACGGCGACATGAAACTGGCATAAAGGAGAATGACTATGTTTGATGCTGAAAGAATTAAAAACGAATGTGTACAGTGGATCCGTGACTTCTTTGCGGAAAACGGACCGGACTGCAATGCTATCATCGGCATTTCGGGTGGTAAGGACAGCTCCATTGTTGCTGCTCTTTGTGTTGAGGCACTCGGAAAAGACCGCGTGATCGGCGTGCTGATGCCCTGCGGTGAGCAGCATGACATCGACATGGCAAAGCTTCTGGTTTCCCATTTGGATATCAAGCATTACATCATCAACATCAAAGACGCCGTGGACGGAATTATCAATGCCTTGCCGTTTGAGCCGACCGCACAGACGTTGACGAACATCCCGCCGCGTGTCCGCATGACGACACTCTATGCCGTCGGACAGAGCCACAACGGCAGAGTTGCCAACACCTGCAATCTTTCCGAGGACTGGGTAGGCTACTCTACCCGCTACGGTGATTCCGTGGGCGACTTCAGTCCCTGCTCGCACCTGACCGTGGACGAGATCAAGCAAATCGGCAGACTGCTCGGCTTACCTGCCTGCCTGGTTGATAAGGTGCCCATTGACGGCCTTTGCGGCAAGACGGACGAGGACAACCTCGGCTTCACCTATGCCGAGCTTGACCGCTATATTCGCACGGGCGAGATCGATGACCTCGACCATAAGGCACTCATCGACAAAAAGCATAAGCAAAACCTCTTCAAGCTGCAGCTCATGCCGTCCTT
>JAZUDF010000170.1:0-13727 GCA_045639485.1 Faecousia sp.
TATCCCGGCTTTGAGGCGATCTCCGGCAACGAACTGGCACAGCGGATGCTGGAGCAGGCCATGAGCCTCGGTGCGGACATCGACATGGACACCGTGCTCGAAGTGAAAGACGGCGATCCCAAGCTCGTCATCGGCGAAAACGCGACCTATGAAGCAAAGGCCGTGATCATCGCGGCAGGTGCGAAGCACAGAAGATTAGGTCTGCCGAAGGAAGAAGACTTCATCGGCAACGGCATCTCCTTCTGTGCGGTGTGTGACGGTGCGTTCTACAAGGATCAGCACGTTGCGGTCATCGGCGGCGGCAATACGGCACTCGTCGAGATCGTGCTGCTTGCCGAGGTCTGCAAAAAGGTCACCGTCGTACAGAACCTTGCTTTCCTCACGGGTGAGAGCAAGATGATCGACGCGGTCAAGGCAAAGGACAACATCGAGATCATTTACAGCACCGTTGTGAGTGAGTATCTCGGCGATGACACGCTGAAGGGCTTACGGCTGCACAATGAGGAAACCGGCGAAGAAAGCGAACTCTATGTCGACGGTGCATTCCTTGCCATCGGCACAGAGCCGGAGAACAAACCCTATGCCGCAGTTTCCGAGATCGATGAACGCGGCTATATCAAGGCAGACGAACAGTGCACGACCGGCACGGACGGCATTTTCGTGGCAGGCGATTGCCGCACGAAGGCGTACCGTCAGGTGGCAACGGCAGTTGCTGACGGTGCGGCTGCGGCACTCAATGCGTGCAGATATTTGGATAAGTAAATTCGGAATGCGGAATGCGGAATTCGGAATTATGGTGTCCGCAAGCGGACAATTTGAATGTAGATTCTTGACATTTGTCAAGAAATTACATATACTGTCCGAGTAAGTTCATTCTCCCACTGCGGCCAAGTAGCCTTGAGTCTGGAGAATGGGTTGCTTGCCGGTGGAGTGATGGGCCTAGGGCTTATGCTTGAACCCTTTACACCCATTGGCAAGCATCAAAAAGCACCACGGAGGAAGTTGAACTTCGGGTTTTCCCGTATGAGTCAACAATGTCCTTCGTGGTGTTTTTATTTTTTCGGCGGGACGGGGGCGCCCCGCCCTACGGCATTGAAAGAAGTACGGCAGTCGGCACGGTCAAGACCGTGGCCTACGGTGTTTGTACAAGCGCGTGCAGGCGGGACGATGTGGGCATCGTCCCCTACGAAAAAAGCGAGGCAGAAGTTCTGCCTCGCTGTTTTGATTAATAATCAGGCCTTTGCTTCCGCTTCTTTCTTTTCCTCTTCATAATCGAGGATGGTGCGGAACTGGGTTTCGTACAGGTCGTGATAAATGCCGTCAAGTGCAAGCAACTCTTCGTGGTCGCCCTGCTCGGCGATCACTCCGCCCTTGACGACGAGGATCTTGTCTGCCTTGAGAATGGTGGACAGACGGTGGGCGATGACGATGCTCGTTCTGCCTGCCATGAGGTGCTCCAAAGCATCCTGAATGGCACTTTCGGAGATAGAGTCGAGTGCGGAGGTCGCCTCGTCCAGAATCAGGATCTTCGGATCCTTCAAAATCACGCGGGCAAGGGACAGACGCTGCTTTTCGCCGCCGGAGAGTTTCAGGCCGCGGTTGCCGACCATCGTGTTGTAGCCATCCGGCTGATTGACGATGAAGTCGTGGATGCTTGCGATCTTGCAGGCTTCCTCGATCTCCTCCATGGTGGCATTTTCCTTCGCGTAACGCAGATTCTCTAAGATGGTGCCGTTGAACATATAGGTATCCTGTGTGACCACGCCGATGCAGGAACGAAGATACGTAAGATCAATGTCACGCACGTCCGTACCGCCGATCGTCACGCTGCCGCCGTCGACATCGTAAAGACGCGGGATGAGGTTGACGACCGTGGATTTGCCGGAGCCGGACGGGCCGACGATGGCGTACATCTTGCCGCCGGGCACGGTGAAATTGACATCGGTGAGGATGGGCTTTTCAGGATCGTAGGAGAAGGCAACGTGGTCGAAGCGGATCTCTTTGTTGGTCACGTCGGGAGAAACGGCATCCACCTTGCTCTCAATCGTATTCTTCATGTCGAAGTAGTCGAAGATACGGGTAAAGAGGGCAAGCGATCTCGTGAAGTCCACGGAGATGTTGAGCAGGGACTGCACCGGACGGTAGAGCCGGTTGACCAGAGAGACTGTGGAGACGATGATACCGGTGGTAAGTGCGGGGTCCCAGGCTTTGATGATGAGCAGACCGCCGCAAAGATAGATGAGCAGCGGTGCGATCTGCGTGAACATGCCCATGATGACACCGAACCATTTGCCGCTTCGCTGTTCTTTGAGGTTGAGTTTCGTCACCTCGTCGTTGACCTTGACAAAACGGCGGTATTCTTCGTCCTCACGGGTGAAGAGCTTGACAAGTAAAGAGCCGCTGACAGACAGCGTTTCGTTGACCATCTGATTCATTTCGTCGTTCTTTTCCTGCGACTCGGTGAGCAGTTTCCAACGCGTCTTGCCGACCGTCTTGGTAGGAAGGATCAGCAACGGGATGACCACGATGCCGACCAGTGCCAGTTTCCAGCTCATGGAGAACAGGGCAATGAGCGTCGTCACCAGCGTTGCGATATTGCTGACGATCGAGGTCAGGGTGCCGGAAATGACGGAACTGACACCGGAGATATCGGTGTTCATGCGGGTGATGATGTCGCCCTGCTTTTCCGAAGTGAAGAACGAATGCGGCATGTGCTGCAGATGATCGTACATCTGGTTTTTCATGTCGTAGATGATACGCTGGGAGATCCACGCGTTGATGTAGCTCTCCAAAACACCGATGACCTGCGACACCGCAATGGTGCCGAAGGCAAGCAGCACGAGCTTGATGAGCAATGCCAGATTCTTATCGGTCAGTGCTTCGTCCACGATGCGTCCGGTCAGGATCGAGGGGAACAGACCGATCGCCGCAGAGGCAAGGATCGCGATAAAAACAAGGGTGAACTGCAGCCAGTAGGGTTTGAGATAGGACAAGATCCGCAGAAGGAGTTCCTTTGTCACCTTCGGCATATTCTGTTTTTCTTCGTCGGTCAGAAATCCGCGGGGGCCAAGACTGTTGCGCATGCCGCCCATGCCTGCCATAGAGGACACTTCCTTTCAAAAAAGAGGGACCGGTGCCGGTCCCTCTTTAATTTCTGTTTTTTAATACGCTACGCCCCAAAGAATAGATTTCACGGCGGGCTTGCCGCAGATGGGGCAAACGTCGTCGAGGTGTTCCTGCACGAAGGGCATGCAGCGGGAAGACATACCGGCGACCTCTTTCATCTTGAGTTCGCAGGCTTCTTCGCCGCACCACATGGTCTTGATGAAGCCGCCGTTTTTCTCCTGAAGTTCTTTGGCTTCTTCCAGAGAATGGGCTTCATAGATGTGCTCGTCGAGGTTCTTCTTGGCACGCTCGAACAGACCGTTGTGGACTGCATCAAGCAGCTCGCCTGCTTTGGTTTCGAGGTCATCGATGCTAATGAATTCCTTTTCGCCGTTGTCGCGGCGTACCATGACGCACTGGCCGTTTTCCATGTCGCGGGGGCCCATTTCCACACGCAGAGGCACACCCTTCATTTCATATTCCGCACACTTCCAGCCGAGGCTGTTGTCACTCAGGTCGATCTTTGCACGGTAGCCGGCAGCATTGAGGCGGTCACACAGTGCCTGTGCACCTTCGGTGACGCCGGGCTTGTGCTGTGCGACGGGCACAACGATGATCTGCACGGGTGCGATCTTGGGCGGCAGAACCAGACCGTTGTTGTCACCGTGCGTCATGATGATGCCGCCGATGAGACGGGTGGAAACGCCCCAGCTCGTCTGATGGGGGTAGACACGCTGGTTGGCACTGTCGGTGAAGGTGATGTCAAAGGCCTTGGCAAAGCCGTCGCCGAAATAGTGAGAGGTGCCTGCCTGCAGTGCCTTGCGGTCGTGCATCATGCACTCGATGGTATAGGTCGCTTCCGCACCGTTGAACTTTTCCTTGTCGGTCTTCTGACCGCGGGTGACGGGCATTGCAAGGACGTTCTCACAGAAGTCGGCATAGACGTTCAGCATCCGTTCGGTGAAGGCTCTTGCTTCATCGGCAGTAGAATGCATCGTGTGGCCTTCCTGCCAGAGGAATTCGCGGTGACGCAGGAACGGACGGCTCGTCTTTTCCCAACGCAGAACACTGCACCACTGGTTGTAGCACTTGGGCAGGTCGCGGTGGGACTGGATGACGTTGCGGAAATGCTCGCAGAACAGCGTCTCGGAGGTGGGACGGATGCAGTAGCGTTCTTCCAGCTTTTCGCTGCCGCCCATCGTCACCCAAGCACACTCGGGTGCGAAGCCTTCGACGTGATCTTTTTCCTTCTGCAGGAGGGATTCGGGGATCAGCAGCGGCATATAGACGTTTTCAACGCCGCATTTCTTGAATTCCGCATCCAGAACCTTCTGCATGTTTTCCCAGATGGCATAGCCGTAGGGACGGTAGATGAAGACACCTTTGATGGAGGAATAGTCGATCAGTTCCGCCTTTTTGCACACGTCGGTGAACCACTGGGCGAAGTCGACCTCCATATCGGTGATCTGTTCAACTTTTTTATCTTTTGCCATGGTTTTTTCTTCCTTTCGGCACGTTTTCTCACGCTTACCATTTTATCACATTTGTCAAGCGTTTGCATAGGATGATTTGCAAAGAAAATTCAAAATTTCCGGGGCGGGAGGAGTAAGCCCCTCCCCTACGCTGACCACTGATCACTGACCACTAAATATCACCGGTTGCGGAGGACGATATGACAACATACACCCTAACACTCGAACCTGCGGCGGCAATCTTTTATGAACGCATTGCCGCATTGCTTGATCTGCCGGTGGAAACGGTACTGGCAGATGCACTGTTCAAACTCGCGGGAGAGTTGTCTTTGGAGGCACTCTCGAAAGCAAAAAGCCCGTAAAGTCTGTTTTACGGTTGACATTGCACAGTCAAAAAGTTATTATTATTCTGTATGAATATTATTTAAAGCAAAAGGAAGATACAGTTGAAATCAATCAGAGACATTTACAAGATCGGCAAAGGCCCGTCCTCCTCACACACGATGGGGCCGGCTTATGCAGCCGAACTGTTTAAAAAGCAACATCCCGACGCGTCACAGTTCCGTGTCGTGTTATACGGCTCTCTTTCCAAGACCGGCGTCGGTCACGGCACCGACCGCGTGCTGAAGGAAGTGCTCGGCCCCGTACCGACGGAAGTGGTCTTCTCCGACGAGACGCCCGAAGATATCAAGCACCCCAACACCATGGACTTTTTTGCAACGGAAAACGGCGTCGAATGCACGCCGATGCGTGTGGAGTCCATTGGCGGCGGCGATATCGTCATTGAGGGTGATACGCTTTCAGAAGACGTTGACGTGTACCCCGAAAACTCGTTCGCCGAGATCGCACAGTTCTGCAAATGGCGGAACCTCAAGCTGTGGGAGTACGTTGAGATCAACGAAGGTCCCGAGATCTGGGACTTCCTCGCACAGGTCTGGAAGACCATGCGTTGGGCGATCGCGGACGGCCTTGCCGCAGACGGCGTTCTCCCCGGTGGATTGAACGTGGAACGCAAGGCAAAGCACTTATATGAGCAGGCCGTGAAGGGTGAGCTGCCCCAGATCCGCGAATGCCGCACCGTGTGTGCCTACGCCTTTGCCGTGTCCGAGCAGAACGCCGACAACGGCACCATCGTCACCGCACCCACCTGCGGCAGCTGCGGCGTCGTGCCTGCAGTGCTCCGCTATATGCAGGAACGGCACTCCCACTCGGATGAAACGATTTTGCATGCCCTTGCCGTCGCAGGTCTCATCGGCAATCTGGTCAAACAGAATGCCTCCATCTCCGGTGCCGAATGCGGCTGTCAGGCAGAGATCGGTACCGCCTGCTCCATGGCGGCGGCTGCCCTTTGCGTCATTGACGACATGTCCATCGACCAGACGGAGTATGCAGCCGAGATCGCACTGGAGCATCATTTAGGCCTGACCTGCGATCCCATCTGCGGCCTTGTGCAGATCCCCTGCATCGAGCGAAATGCCGTTGCCGCCATGCGTGCCATCAATGCCTGCAACCTCTCCTGGTTCCTTTGCGACACACGGAATATCAGCTTTGACATGGTCGTCAAGACGATGTATCAGACCGGTATCAACATTGCAAACGCGTTCCGTGAGACCTCCGAAGGCGGTCTTGCACGGCTTTACAGAAGACAAAAATAAATCCTGAAAGGAAGTTTTTCCATGAAATTAGGTATCGTCGGACTGCCGAACGTCGGCAAGACCACGCTGTTTAATGCACTGACCGGAATGAAGGCGGAGACCAGCAGCTACGGCAGCACCTCCTCCAAGCCCAACATCGGTCAGGCAAAGGTTCCCGATGAACGTCTTGACTGGCTGGCAGACCTCTATCAGCCCAAAAAGTATTCCCCCGCGACGATCGATTTTGTCGACGTGGCCGGTGTTGCAAAGGGCGGCAAGTCCAGTGCGATTCTGCAGAACATCCGCCAGACGGATGCACTCGTGCACGTGGTACGCTGCTTTGACAATGCACTGCTCTTCACCGAGCCTGCCGATGCTCGCGGCGATGCGGAGTCGCTCGATTTAGAGCTGATCCTCTCCGACATCGAAGTGGTGGAACGCAGACTGGAAAAAGCAAACAAAAACCTCAAGGGCGGCGACAAGAAGTACAAGCGTGAGGCAGATATGTGTCAGGCACTGCTCGACCATCTGTCCGCAGGCAAGCCTGCACGCTCCTTTGAGTTCACCGATGAGGACAAGGACATTCTGCAGGACGGCGGTCTTCTCACCGTCAAGCCCATCATCTATGCCGCAAACCTTGACGAGGACGGTATGGCAGATTACCGCAACAACGCACAGTTCCTTGCACTGAGTGAACTTGCTGCAGAGCAGGGTGCCGCCGTACTTCCCGTGGCTGCCAAGTTTGAAGAAGACATCCTGGAGATGGACGAGGAAGAGGCCGCGATGTTTATGGAAGATCTCGGTCTTCATGAGCGTGGTTTAGACCGTCTCATCAAGACTTCCTACGAGCTGCTCGGCTACATCTCCTTCCTGACTGCAGGCCCCGACGACGTTCATGCCTGGACGGTGACGAAGGGCAGCAAGGCCCCGAAGGCTGCCGGCAAGATCCACACCGACATCGAACGCGGCTTTATCCGTGCCGAAGTCATTGCATTTGAAGATCTGAAGGCCTGCGGCACGATGGCTGCTGCAAAGTCCAAAGGTTTACTTCGCAGTGAAGGCAAGGAATATATCATGAAGGACGGCGACATCGTCAACTTCCTATTCAATGTTTAATTTCGCACGAGTTGCATATTCTATCCAAGAAACAGACGAGGTTAGAACATGAAACAGTTTTCACTTGAACAATTCCGATCGGTCGCAGACGTGCTGACGCAGCCGGCGTTTGCCGAAAAAAACGGCGTTGTCTGCTATGCCAACAGCGAATTTTCCGCCCTGCAGATCGCCGTCGGTACGCCGCTGTCCGCCTTTCTCGGTGTACAGCGTATGGTGCCGATCGCAGAGCAGACGACCTTTGCCTGCATCGCTGCGGGCATTCCCTGTCAGGCGACTGCGATCCCGCTGCAGGACTGCGTGTTCTACATCCTGCAGCTACCCGAGAAGACGGTTTCCGTCCATGCACTTTCACACTCCGTCAAGAGCATCCGCACCTCCCTGCACGGGATGTACAGTGCCCTTGCCGGGCTCAGCGATTTTGTCGAGAGTGCGGAAAGCGAGAAGTATCAGGCGTCCTTCAACGGCATCCTTCAGGGTGTCTACCTTCTGGAACGCACGGCACGGAACATGAGCCTGCTGCAGGAGCTTTCGAGCGGAAATCGGACGCTTGATCCGGAAAAGACAGAGATCGTTTCCTATCTGTCTTCCCTGTGTCAGCATGCCGAGGATCTGCTTCGCTACGCCGGCATCCGTCTGGAATATGAGCTTCCCGACAAGCAGTTCAACGGCAATCTCGACCATAAGGTCGCCGAGTCGGTTTTCTGGAACGCCCTGTCCAATGCGGCAGCCAACACGAAAAGCGGCACTGTCCGGGTGTGTGCGGCACACCGCGGTAATCTTCTGCAGCTGACGTTCCTCAACAGCGGGATGCTGCTTGCACAACCCAATCTGTTCAGCCGCTATCAGGTCGCACTCGACGACGTCCCGGCGTCTGACAGCACCGGCTTCGGTCTGTCCGTCATCCGCAAGGCAGCCGCACTGCACGGCGGCACCGTCCTCTTTTCCGAAAAGCCCGGCGAGGAGGTTGCCTTTACGGTCACGCTCGATCTGTCACACCCCGTCCCGGTGGAGGTGCACAGTCCGATGCCTGTGGAGGTCACCCTATCCAACGGTCTGATCTATTTATCGAACGTCCTTCCGCGGGAGGCGTACGATTCCAGAGATATTCTTTGATCATTGAACAGCAAAACGCACCGACACGGTCTGTGTCGGTGCGTTTTTATCATCTGTCTTAAGTAAAGTGAGTATTTTGCTCAAAGCGTACCCTGCAAATGAAAAGCAGAGCGGAACGCATATTCCGCTCTGCGACAGTGCCGGAGGAGCATCAGGTCTTTAAAGGTACGGTTACTTGTAGATTCTGACGACGGAAAAGCCGGGATCGCTGTCTTTTTCCAGATAGGTGTATCCGTTTCTGACAATCGGAGGATCATTGAAAAGATGGACAAAATCCAGACCATCAATCACTTCTTTCGCGGCGGCATAGTCCAGTGTCGAGTCTATGACCATGGCAGTGGCGATCGAAGGCTGAATATACTCGTAGCCTTTCGGCCCATCATTAGCAAAGGTAAAACGGTATTCCTTAACCTCGTTGCCGCTGAAGGTGATCGAGATCGTGCCGATGCTTTTGCCGCCGACATAAGCGTCTGCGGTATACACACCGTCGCCCTGATCGGTCAGCGTACCCATGGAATAGTCTGCCAGTTCGGGAGTGGCCTCGGTGACTTCTTTGATTCTGGCGGAAAAGATTTCAGCCGCAGCACCGCTGCTCTTTCCGCATCCCGAGAACATCGTTGCAAGAATCGCAGCAATCACAATAAGCAAAATGAGATTTCGTTTCATATGCTTTTAACCTTCTTTCAAAGTGTTTTTCTGCAGGATCATTATATAATATCCGGTTTTTTCTGTCAATAAATAAGTATTTACTGCCGTGCCACCTGTGCACAGGTGCGGATGGTGCCTGCCATGTAAAGAGAGCCGTAGGCAAGCACGGCGGCATTCTGTTCTTTCGCCTGCGTGAGTGCCGCTTGAACGCCCGCCTCGACCGTTTCGCAGACGGTCACGGGTTTACCGTACTTTTGCAGGAAGGCGGCAAGCTCGGCGGCAGGAAGTGCACGCGGGTTGGGCGGTGTGACCGTCACGAAGGACGAGGCACACGGTGCCGTCTGTGCGTACATTGCGTCATAGTCCTTATCTGCAAGCACGCCCGTCAGGACGATGAGTTTGCGGTCGGGAAGATAGTCCCGCACCGCCTGTGAAAGTGCCTGCATGCACTGCGGGTTGTGCCCGCCGTCAAGAAGAACCAGCGGCTTGCGGGAGAGCACCTCAAAGCGTCCCGGCCAGTATGTAGATGCAAGGCCTGCACGGATCGCCCCCTCCGGAATGTCCCAGCCGCGGGCTTTGAGCCGGTCAAGCACCGTCAATACCACGGCGGCATTGTGCTGCTGATGTGCACCGAGCAGCGGCGAGAACAGAAGCGTTCTGTTTTCAAAGTCAAACAGCTGTCCGTCAAGGGTACTGCTATGCGGTGTCAGCTGTGTAAAATCGGAGATCGTCAGAGAAATTCCATGCTGCTTACAGCGGTCGCGGATGACCTGCTCAACCGACGGCGTGTTGGGATAGAGCACGCAGTCGCAGCCGGGCTTTAAGATGCCCGCCTTGGTCGCGGCGATCTTCTCCACGGTGTCGCCGAGATATTCCGTGTGATCGAGTCCGATATTTGTAAACACGGCGACCTCGGGTGCAGTGATGACGTTGGTGGAGTCAAGTTCTCCGCCCATGCCGGCCTCTAAAACCACGATATCGCATTTTTGCCGTGCAAACCAACATAAGCCGATCGCGGTGATAAGTTCAAACTCCGTCGGCTTGTCCTCCATGGCATCGGCAAAGGGACGCACATATTCTGTCACCTCGGCAAGCTCCTGCTCGGAGATCATCTCATTGTTGATCTGCATCCGCTCGCGGAAGCAGATCACGTAGGGTGAGGTGAACATGCCGGTGCGGTAGCCTGCCTTTGTCAGCACGGAGGAAAGCATGGCAGCCGTGCTGCCCTTGCCGTTGGTGCCGACGATGTGGATGAATTTCAATTCCTTCTGCGGATCACCCAGGCGGTGCATGAGCTCCGTGATGCGTTCAAGCCCCGGGCGGGAGCCTTTCCAGGATACGGAGTGGATATAGTCAAGCGTCTGTTCGTACGTCATGCGGTGACCTTCTTTCTGAGCACCCGCAGAAGCGGGATCGCTGCTGCGGTGATCACGGCTGCGGTGGCAAGTCCGATCAGCAGACGGATGCCTGCATCCCCGAGGAACGTCACAGGATTATAGTAGTGGAACACATGGCTGTCAATATAGAGGGCCGCGGTGTTTGCCGCAGAATTGACAAGCGAGGCAAGAAACGTCGTGAGAAAACAGAAAACGATTTTCTGCTCCGGCGGCGTTTTGCCGCAGAAAATCCTGGCAAACAGCCACAGTGCCGCAGCGTGCAGAGCAGGCGGCAGCACCCACAGGGGCGTGGTGGCAGACAAGGGATAAAGAAGCAGCTGATACAGTCCCTCGCCGACCAGTGCCACGGCACACGCTTCCGGCAAGCCGAGCAGAAATGCCGCGATGACGAGTGCAAGCGAGGTGAACGTGAATTTAAACGTTCCCGTCTGGATCGTCAGAAAAGACAGAGCAAAATACATCGCCGCGAGCATGCCGCAGACGGCAAGTTTTTTGGTTTTGGACATAAAAAATCCTCCTGTTCGGAGGAGGTTACAGAAAGCCCTTTGTTTTGCAGGGGCGGCAGCGGATCTGTACCGTACGGCAAAGCTGCCGTTTCGTCTGTCGGCAACCTCCCATCCGACAGCACTTCAAGCCAAATGGCTAACGCACACATCCTACTCCCCTGAGGGCTTGTGCCGATATTTTACCGCAAAGGCACCGTTTGTGCAACAGTTTTTTCTCAAATACCGATTTTTCTATGGTTTTGCTTGTAAAATCGCCGCTTCTGTGTTAAAATTTCACAGAATATTGATGTGATTCAGTGGCACACGCCAAAGGCTTCCCCTTTAGGGGAAGCTGCCACGGCATTGCCGTGACTGATGAGGTGTAAAGAACCGCAAACACCTCATCCGCCCCTTCGGGGCACCTTCTCCTCAAGGAGAAGGCTTACGAGTGCCGGATGCTTGAAATACGGAGGAAAACATGGCAAGTTTGAAAGAAGAAATCAGCCGCAGACGGACGTTTGCGATCATCTCGCACCCCGATGCCGGCAAAACGACCTTAACTGAAAAATTCCTGCTCTACGGCGGTGCGATCGCACAGGCCGGTGCCGTCAAGGGCAAAAAGAATTCCAGAGCCGCCGTGTCGGACTGGATGGAGATCGAAAAACAGAGAGGTATCTCCGTCACGAGCTCCGTGATGCAGTTCCAGTATAACGGCTTTTGCATCAACATCCTCGACACCCCGGGACATCAGGACTTCTCCGAGGATACCTACCGTACCCTGATGGCGGCAGACTCCGCCGTCATGGTCATCGACGGCAGCAAGGGCGTCGAAGCACAGACGAGAAAGCTTTTCAAGGTCTGTGCGATGCGGCACATTCCCATTTTCACCTTCATCAACAAGATGGACCGCGAGAGCAAGGATCCCTTCGATCTGCTCGACGAGCTGGAAAATGAGCTCGGCATCGAGACCTATGCGATGAACTGGCCGATCGGCTCCGGCAAGGAGTTCCAGGGCGTTTATGACCGTCAGAAGAGCCAGCTTCTGTTCTTCTCCGGCCTTTCCGGCAAGAACAAGGCGGAAAAGCAGGAGATCGATCTGTACGACGACGCGGTCGCCGACATGATCGGCGAAAGACGCCACGCACAGCTCAAGGACGACGTGGAGCTTTTATCCGCAGGCCGCGATTTTGACATGGAGGAAGTCCGTGCAGGGCAGCTCTCCCCCGTGTTCTTCGGCTCGGCACTGACGAATTTCGGCGTAGAGCCGTTTTTGGAGGAATTCCTCCGCATGACGCCTCCCCCGCTGTCGCGTACGGCAGACGAGGGTGTTGTCGATGCTTTCTCTCCCGATTTTTCCGCCTTTGTGTTCAAAATTCAGGCGAACATGAACAAGGCACACCGCGACCGTCTTGCCTTTATGCGGATCTGCTCCGGCAAGTTTGAGCGTGAGGCAGAATATCTGCACGTGCAGGCAGGCCGCAAGATGCGTCTGAGTCAGCCGCAGCAGCTGATGGCACAGGAGCGTGAGATCGTAGATGAGGCCTATGCCGGCGATATCATCGGCGTGTTCGATCCCGGCATTTTTGCCATCGGCGACACGATCACCGCCCCCGGCAAGAAATTCCGTTTCTCCGGCATTCCCACCTTCGCTCCCGAGCATTTCTGCCGCGTGAGCCCCAAGGACACGATGAAACGTAAGCAGTTCATCAAGGGCACGGAGCAGATCGCACAGGAAGGTGCCATCCAGATCTTTAAGAAGCCCGACACCGGCATGGAAGAAGTCATTGTCGGCGTTGTGGGCACGCTGCAGTTTGACGTGTTCAAATACAGAATGCAGAGCGAATACGGCGTGGAGCTGCGGATGGAAAACCTGCCCTATGAGGAGCTGCGTTTTATCGATGCCTCCCCGGTGGACGAAAAGGATCTCAATCTGTCTTCGGACGTTGCCCTTTTGGAAGACTACCGCGGCAGACGGCTGCTCGTTTTCTCCTCTTACTGGGCAATCGATTTCACCGTTCGCCGCAATCCCGGTCTGGAACTGTCCGAGATCGCCGCAAACTGATACAAAAACCCCCGACGGAGCTTCCGTCGGGGGTTTGTTTTGTTTTTATGCAAGGGCAGGCGTTTTCTGCACCTGCTCACGCCGTGTGAGCACGTCACCGCAGGCATCAAGCGACTGCTTGCTGCCGACGACGCAGAACGTGCCCGTGTTTTGCTTTGCATCGAGCAGATCGGCAAAGGCACGCAGGTCGTCCTTCGTGGTGTGCAGCACCTCGGCATACTGTCTTTGCAGGCGTTCTTTGGACGTGCCGTCGAGAACCATGCCCGCATTCCGCTGTCCTTCGGCCTTGATGCTCAAAAGCGGCTGCAGATCGGAGATGCTGCTGATGATGTAGTCATCCACGGTCTCGTCACCGTCGCAAAACCGACGCAGAGCATCACCGCAGGCAGAAAATGCCTTCAAGGCTCCGTCGGGATGGGAATCACGGTAGGAATAAAACAGCGTGATGCCGCTCAGACGTACGCCCATGCCGGTACCGTAGGCACCGCCCTTGACGCGTACCTCGTTCCAGAGGTGATCAAGCCCCAGAAGCTTGGATGCGACCTTTGCACAGCCGGATGCCTCCTCGCCCAGATCGATCGCCTTGGCCGAAAATGCGGTCTGTGCGGCGATCTGGAAGCCGGTCGGCTCCGATGCCAGAAGTTTCCGTGCTGCACGGGCTCCGACCGTGCCTGCGGGGAAGGCTGCAGCCGTCC
>JAZUDF010000171.1:0-2119 GCA_045639485.1 Faecousia sp.
GCGGCATTTTGCCGCAAAGGCTTTTTCTTATGCTGTCTGCGATTGCAGAGGAGCAATTTTCTTTTTCCAGATCCGGACGATAAAGAACAGCGTCACGATCAGGCTTGCCACTTCCGCGATGGGGAACGCCCACCACACGGCGTTGACCTGCCCGGTCAGACTGAGAAGATACGCTGCGGGCAGCAGCACGATGAGCTGACGGCAAAGCGAGGTGATCGTGGAGTACAGACCGTTTCCGAGTGCCTGGAAGCAGCCGCCGAGGATGATGCAAACGGCGGCGACGGGGAAGTGGATGCTGATGATCCGCAGAGCACTTCTGCCGAGCTCTGCAAAGTGTTCGCCCTGTGCGAAGATCGACAGCAGCTGATCGGGGAAAATCTGGAAGGCAAGCAGACCGAGCGTCATGATGCCGATCGCGATCACGACTGCAAGTGCAAGCACCTTTTTGATGCGTCCGGGATTGCGTGCACCATAGTTGAACGCAACGATGGAGATCGTCGCGTTGTTCAGACCGAAGATCGGCATAAAGAAGAAGCTTTGCAGCTTATAGTAGATGCCGAACACGTTGGTGGCCGTCTCGTCCATGCCCTGGAAGATCTGGTTCATGCCGAAGTTCATCACGGAGCTGATTGCCATCATCACGGCGGTGGGGATGCCGACGATCAGAACGGGCTTGAGAATTTTGCCGTCCGGCTTGAGATAGTGCAGACGGAGCTTTACGTCGGGGTTGAACAGGAAATTAAAGACGATCGCGAGGATGGCTGCGATCCACTGACCGATAACGGTCGCGATCGCCGCACCCGCAACGCCAAGCTCGGGAATACCGAGGGGAGCGAAACCGTTGATGAACAGCGGATCGAGAATGATGTTCAGTACTGCACCGGTGCCCTGCGTGATCATTGTGTGGACCGTGCGGCCGGATGCCTGCAGCAAACGCTCAAAGAGCACCTCTGCGAAAATGCCGAGACTGAAAATGCAGCAGATCGAGACGTAGGAGGTGCCGCCCGCGATGACAGCCTCATCGCTTGTCTGCACGGTGTAGAACAGCCGGGTGCCGAATGCACCGAAGAGAACGAACAGTGCAACAGCACAGGTCATCAGGAAAATGCCGTTGCCCGCACAGCGGTTGGCACGCTCGGTTTCGCGTTCGCCGAGCGATTTGGAGAACAGTGCATTCACACCGACGGCGATACCGGTGGCAAAGCCGATCATCATGTTTTGCACCGGGAAGGCAAGGGACAATGCGTTGAGTGCCGCGTCGGAATAGTGCGACACGTAGATGCTGTCCAGAATGTTGTAAAGAGCCTGCACCAGCATGGACGCGATCATCGGCAGTGCCATGGTGATGAGGAGCGGTGCGACCTTCTTCGTACCCATTTTGTTTTCCCGCAGCGGGGAAGTCATTTCTTTTTCCATAGGATCCCTCTTTAATGTCATAACGTGAGTCATTATAGCGGAGATGCGAGAAAGATGCAACCAAAATATCCGGGAAAAGGGCAGAAAAATCTTGACAATGCAGAAGCCTTATGATAATATCGTATGGCTGATTGGGAAGTCAGACAGCTGCGGGTGTAGTATAACGGCTAGTACAACAGCCTTCCAAGCTGTGGGCGTGGGTTCGATTCCCATCACTCGCTCCAGAATATGCGCCAGTAGCTCAGTTGGATAGAGCAACTGCCTTCTAAGCAGTAGGTCGGGGGTTCGAATCCCTCCTGGCGTGCCAACAGGCATAGCCGAATTTGATATGGTGGGTGTAGCGTAGTTGGCTAACGCGTCAGATTGTGGCTCTGAAGACCGAGGGTTCGAGTCCCTTCACTCACCCCATTCAAAACCGCCTTCCCGTCTGCCACAGGCGGGAAGGCGTACTCAAATTATCCTTGTGCAGCACACATTGGGCTGTCGCCAAGCGGTAAGGCACAGGACTTTGACTCCTGCATGCGCAGGTCCGAATCCTGCCAGCCCAGCCAAATGACCCGCTAGCTCAGCAGGTAGAGCAACTGCCTTTTAAGCAGTGGTTCTGGAGTCCGAATCTCCAGCGGGTCACCAAAAAAGAAGAAGGACACCTTCAGGTGTCCTTCTTCTTTTTTACCCGCTGGAGATTCGAATTAAGGTGCGACAG
>JAZUDF010000172.1:0-13068 GCA_045639485.1 Faecousia sp.
TGTGCGTCACAAGCAGTGCGGTAAATTCCAATTTATCGCATAATTCCGCACTCGGAATTCCAAAAAATGGGGCGGTTGCCCGCCCCGTTTCTTTTAGTTCGCCTCGTCGGTCAGGGAGTAGGCGGAGCAGCTCTCGACACGCACCATACGGTTCTGATAAAGAATCTTGGTGCCGTTTTCGAACTTGTAGCCGACAGTGCTGAACTGGTTGAGCGGGCCGCCGATCTGGGAGGCTTCCTTGACGATCAGTTCCATGCCCATGCCTTCGGGATCAACAACGCCGAAAGCGTCCTTGCCGAAGAACATAGTGCCGTAGACAGCACCGCCGTCGGAAGCACCTTCGCCGGGAAGCAGGCTGTCGCCGTCAGCAGCGTCAACGCCGAATGCAGTCTCGATCCAGATGTACTTGGATGCGGGAGTGCAGCCGCAGATGACAGCAGTGCCGACGACCTTATCGCTGTCGGAAGCGTCGGACAGATCGATCTTACGGCCGATGAGCGCAGCACCTTCGTCAGCGGAGATGCTCTCGTCGACGGTGATCTTGGTCGCGGAGGTCGCGCCGTAGGTAGCGGAGGCAGTGGTGTCGGTCTTGGCGTAAGCCGCGACGGTCAGGTTTGCAGCCGCTTCGATCAGGTTCTCGCCCTTGAAGATGGGAGCTTCGGTGGTCTCGACGAAGCGGACACCGTGCAGCTCGCCGATCTCGCCTGCGAAGATGGGCGTGACGTCAGCGTACTTGTGTGCCTCGATCCAGTCCTTGCTGGAGCGCAGGTCGTACGCAACGGAAGGATGGATGGAAGCGACATACTTGTTGCCTTCGAAGAAGGGAGCCTTCTGCTTCTTCAGGAAGGTGTAAGCCTTGTTGACGGCATCTGGCGTCAGGCGGTTGTTGGTGGACACCATGCCGTAACGGCCGACGGGAGTGCCGGTGACAGCGCCGGAGCTGTCGAGGGTATCTGCGTAAATTACGGAAGTACCTGCGACCAGCTCGTTTCTGACGAGGGTATCAGCGGTTTCGCCGCCTGCAGCGCCCATTTCTTCTGTGCAGCCGAGGATGACATCGTCGACGGCGTGCAGGTCGAGACGGTCAGTGATTGCCGCATAGTCACCATACTGCTGCACGGAAACATTGATAGAGGTCTGGCCGAACTTCTGACCGGTGGGGATGACACCCTCGGTCAGCGGGGTCATAGCTCTGTCAAAGGTGTTCCACTTGCGCCATTCCACGGTATCGCCGTGATTTGCGGGCAGTGCCTGATGCTTGCCGAGTTGGCTGAAGATCAGCTTCGCACGTGCGTTTTCGAGAAGCTCCGTGTCGTAGTAGGTCTTCATGGTGGGAGTCATGTCGTTGGAAGGCGTGACAGCACCGGTGTAAGCGTTGACGGTACCGTTGGTCGCGTTGACCAGCGTACCTGCGTCTGCGAACATCTGCAGATCAAAATAATGTTCAAACATAGTGATAATTCCTTTCCGGGCTTTCGCCCAATGTGATATTGCCCGGAGAAGCGCGATCTACCAGTAGATCTTCTCGCCTCTGCGGACACGGTTTTTCAGATCCTTACGCATCTGGGGTGTCAGATTGCGAGGATCGGTCACTCGCGTTCTTGCGGGTGCCGCGGGTGCCTGCACGCCGTTTTCGGTCGGACGTGCGGCATTGGCCTGCACGGAGTCGGACACCTGCTGTGCCGCCTTCTGTGCTGCCTGCTTCAAGAACCTGTCTCTGTGGCACACCTCATAAGCGGTGCGCACGTCGACATTGTTTGCGATCAAGCGCATAAAACGCTCGTCTTTCATCTCGGCGGACAGATCGAAATCCGGATATTCCGTTTTCAACCGCTCTCCCTGCTGTCTCACAGCAGAAAAAGACCGCTGCATCTGCTCTTCTCTTGCACGCTCTGCAGCTTCTTTCTGCCTCTGGGCTTCAATCTGCTTAAAGCGTGCATTCTCCGCCTCGAGTTTTTTCTTCGACTTGAGAGCACGCACAGTGAGTCCGAGCCGCTCCGCTTCATCCTCGTAGTATGTGTCGTCTTCCTCCACGGCGTCGATCAGTTGCTTCAGCGTATCGTCGTTGATATCGGACATGTCAACCTCATACTTTGCGGCGAGCTTCTGCAGCACAGGTTCCAGACTCTCCAGCGTCTTCTTATCGCGGTCTGCGGTCTTAAAACGCCTGGAGATTGTGTCCTGCACGCGCCTGTCGTAATCCTCCTTGTACTTACCCTTGATAAGTTCCTCGAAGGTCTCTTCTTTCGCCTCCGGTTCTCCATTCGGCCCATCCGCCTTCGTGTCCTCCGGTGTCTGCTCCTTCTGCCCGGGAGCCTGGCCGTAGTCCACGTTGAGCGACTGCTGTCGTCTGTTTTGCCGACGGTTGTTGACTGCTGCTTCCCCGGCGTCGGGAGCGTTTACGCCCGTCTGACCTTCTGCTGCGGGAGCGTCGCCCGGAGCTGCGCCTGCACCGTCTCCGCCCTCACCAAACAGCTGAAGATCCCAGTCAAATAAGATATATCGCATAAATCGTTATGCTCCTTTCTGCCCGTCAGTGGGCGATCCTGAAATGATTGTAGAAAATAAAAATTCAAAATGTCAGCCCACTACCCGCACCGCAGAAAAGAAAAGTGCGGGACAGTATAAAACCGTCCCGCTCCCGTCAGGAAACGTCGAGATACTCTCCGTATTCCGACATGATCAGCAACATCCCGTATTTCGTCTGTAAAAACGCCTGAGCCGCCCGTTTCGACGGCATGCAGGACAGCTCGGCATGTCCCTTCTGTAAGGTGATGTCAAGTTCCTTCGGCTCAAGCTTTGTCAGCGTATAGGCCAGAGCGTTCACCAACGCGGAAACACCCGCACAGACGATGTCTTTCCCCGGCACATCTTGTCCCGCGTGCCCGCTGACAGTAAGGCAGCACGGCCCTGTAAAGACTGCTCTGATCATCTCGGCTGCGTGGAGGCCTGCGTCTGTTCGCGTGCCTTCTCCACGTTGCGGTTACCGGAAGGATTGTCAGCCGCCGCACCGTCTGTTCTGGACAGATCCGGCTGCTCACCGTTCCGCATCGGCATATTGGGTGCCGCGACGGGAATCATGCCGGGTGCCGTGCCCTGCTGCATCTGGAGCATCTGCTGGAACTGCATGAACATGTCCATCTGCATGCCGAGCGTCTGCAGCTCGCCGATCAGCTCGTCTTTCCCGTCGAAATCAAGCTGCTTCAGCACAAAGGTGTTCACGGCCGCGTTCTGCGGATTGAGAAGGCCGGAGCCGAGCAGCTGCAGGATCAGCTCGTTCTGGCTGATCTTGGAGTACGCGGATTTGCGTGCGGCACGAACGTCAATATCAAAAATCGGATTGCGGATGTTTTCGACACCCGCTTCGCTGCTCTGCTGCACGACCTGCAGGCCGGCATTGTCGTAGCTCATGAACTCCTGCTGCCCTGCCGCCCCCATGATGCGGAACATACGCGGTGCGGTGTAGAACTGCCGGATCAGCTCGATCACGAGATAGGAGATCTCGCGGTAGCACCTGTAGCTGTTCTTGATCTCATCGCGGGACAGCTTGCCCGACTGCTCCTGCATGGCTGCGATCGCGGATGCAGCAGTCACACCGGAGGGTGCACCGCCATTGTTCACATCGCGGTTGCCGGAAGTCTCTTTCATCTCCGCAATCTTCTGCTGCAGGATGCCCAAATAATTACTGTTGAGCATTGCCGCCTGAATCGGCTTGACCGTCTGGTCGTCGATCGGTCCCTGCACGTGGACAAACGGTTTTGTCCAGTCGGCGTATTCCTCTTCGTTGATGCCGCCGTCACCGCGCACGAGCCAGCGTGGCGTCGCCACGGCGAGGCAGTTGGCCGCGATGGAGTTATTCATGAGATCGATCATGCGCTGCGGCTCTTTGCAGATATCGATATATCCGAAGCCGACGGGCGTGCCTTCCTCCGGGAACAGCACGTCAACCACGAAGGGGTATTTGCCGTGGTCATACAGACCTCGCTCGGTCATGCCCGCGTCATTCTCTGTCGAGAACAGGATCTCCTCGCCGACGAACTTGCAGTAATGCAGCTTCTTGCCGCGCTTGTAGTACCAGTCGACCACGACGCTCTTGTCGCTCGTGTCGACGTTATCGTCATACAAATACTGTGCCGGCATGATGTCTCTGCCGCCGAGCTTTTCCTTGAGCTGCGGGTAGGTCTCCTCAAGCACCTCGTTATCCACAAGCTCCACGGTGAAGACGTTGCGGCTGTCCTGGATGTTGGTCACACCGGGCTGCCAGTAGATCTTCAGCGGATCGACCTTGCGGATCGCGATATCGCCGAGGCCGTTGAGGGCTGCAGCATCCCAATAGACACCGTAGATGCCCGCGCCGGATTTCAGCTTCTTCCACCAGTTGTCCGACCAGGCATTCTCAAAGTCGCAATGCTCCATAATGCAGGGCACGATCGAGGACAGCTTCTTGGCTTCTTCCTGATCATCCTCCGCTCTTGGCAGGAAAGACGATTCCGGCACCGCATCCATCGCGTCAGCGTGCTTTCCGAGCACGACATTGACAGCCCATGCCGAAGCAGATGTCATGTCGGTGGTCGGCTCCTGCTTGAAATACTTCCAGTGACGGAGCTTCCACCATTCCTCGTTTTCGATCACTCGTTTTTCGTAATTTGCCTTACCGGATTTGTAACGCCGCAGCGTCTCCATGGCCTTGTGCAGCTGCTCCTTGCCGACGGGCTGCTGATAGGCAGCATCCGTGATCTGTGCGTCGAACATCGCTCCGAGGCCGTTCTGCCGGAGAACGCCGTCTGTGCCGTTGCTGTAGTACGGCTCGGTTCCCATCGTGCTCACCGTGTCGGAAGCATACGGTGCACCCGCTTTGCCGATCGGTACCTGCGGATTTCTAAATCTATCTAAAAATGCCATATGTGGTTTTCCTCCTAACATTATTTCGGTCGAACGGATCGTTCACGATCTCTTTTTTCTCGCTTGCCTGCACCGGCTTGATCGGCCGTGCCATGCACATATACCGCCATTCGTCGCAGACATGATCCTCCAGTGAGGTGTCCAGGTCTTCGACGTGCGTTTTGTCATATACCATCAGCGGCACCGTTCGCAGAAACGCCTTGCACGTGTTGAACACATACATCATCGGGATGCCGTTTTCATCGAAGGCCAGACGGTAGTGGCACTGCATCCATCCCGGAATACGTCTGTGATCGCCGGGCTGGAAATACACGCCGAATTTCTGTGCAGTCTCCGCGATCGATTCGCCGGTGCTTGCGTCCCAGATCGCCGGATCAGCGACGCCTTCAATGCGTCTTCCCTTCAGATACGGGTGATCTCGCTCGATCTCCGCGATCTTCTTGAACACCTCCTGCGGTATCCACTTCACGCCCTCATTCGGCTCATTCGTGCAGCCGTAAAGCTCCAGAATGCGGTAAAGCCTGCCGTCAAAGTCCACAGCCCACCAGGCACACGAGAACGGCTTGGAATAGCCCCAGTCGAAGCTGCGGTAGATGTGCCATTCCCGCGGCGGCGTGAACGGCTCTATGACGTTCGTCCAGAGCCTGTCCCGATAATGTTCCGGATCGTCGATCAGATCCTCGAAGAACTGACCTTCGAAGATGTCCCAGCTTCCGTACAGCCACGCCTGCTTCAGCTTCGGCGGCAGTGCCTCCAGCTGCTTGACGTAGTCCGGCTGTGCTTCCATGAGTGCTTTGTTGTCGGTCACGAGCGACTGGATAAAGGTGTATTCCTTCGGGTCTTCGTCAGCCTCATACCGCTTATCGATGAAAATGCGTTTGATGTAGGAATGTCCCTGCCCGCCGGGGTTCATCGTGTAGTAAATGCGTTTGGGAAAACTGTTCGCACCACGCAAGCATGCGGAGATGGTCCGCATCTGATGCTCCGTGAGCTGCGTCGCTTCATCGAAAAAGATGATGTCGTATTCCACGCCCTGCAGACGGTCGAGGTCGTTGTCCTTCGCGCAATACATGAAATGCAGGCTGCTGCCGTTCGCAAAGTTCAGCACCTTGTTTTTGTCGTTGTATGATGCCACGCCGACAGTCTCCTGCCGCAGCTGCGTGATATGGTTGTTCACAAGCTCGGGATAGGTGCGGCGGACGATCAGCATCCGGATGCCGGGATACCGCACCGCAAGCAGTTTCGCCTTAAATCGCACCGCCCAACTCTTTCCGCCGCCACGGGCACCGCCGAAGCCGATGTACTTCGTCTCAGCCTTCAGCATCAGCTTCTGCCGCTCGTTCGGCTCCTGGGCGAACATGGTCGTGTTTGTCATTTGCTGTATTCCTCCAGAGACGCAGACAACTCAAAACGCACCGTCTTGTCCTGCTCCTGCTCGCTCTCGGCCTGCTTCTCCAGTGTCTTAATGCGGGCTTCCTGCTCACGGATCTGTGCATCCGTCTTATCGTTCAGTACGATCTGTGCGTCCTTGACAGCGGCAACGATCTGCCGTACTGCCTGGGCGTCAGTCTCATCCACGGCCTCCACGGCAGCAGCCAGCTTCTCCGCAAGGCGTTCTTTTGCCTTCCCGAGCCAGGAAAGTGCATTCACCTGTGCGGTCTCATTCTTCCGTATCGCTTTCGCTACTGTATCGTTACTGACTTTCTCGCGTTCCTGCACCCAGCTTTCTGCCTTCGCCCGTGCCGCGAGCGTCGCCATTCTGATACCGTATTTACGGGCGAGCGTGCGGTAGCTGCCCTCACCGGCAATATATTCCGCCTTGATCGCCGTCCAGTTGATGTCTGCCACCGTACACCACCTTTCTTTCTTCCTGACAGTATCACAGTGCCGGAGAAATTGTCAGCCCACAACGATAGAGCGGGAGGCCGAAACCTCCCGCCCGTTCCGTAGTTTGGCGACTATCGGAGTATGCTATATGATATCAAGATATCATTATCGTAGGGCGGGACGCCCCCGTCCCGCCGTTTCCAACACTGAAAATCAACATTCCAACGCAAAAGTAAATTATCTATTGCATTAAAGTTGACTTTCTATGCGTTAAACAATAGCTCAAACAAGAGGAAAACGAGTTAAGTTTTATCGCTTGAAATAAAACAATCGATAAAAGGATTTAAATTAAACTCGTAATTTGAGTTCTTAATTAAAGTTTTTCGCATTATTTTTGCTTAATTCGTAAAATTTCTGCAAAAACCGGCAAAATAATGTCAAATTTCGAGCAAATCATCCATATACTTTGCCCGCATGACTGCCTCCCAGATCTCGCAGTTCTCGAACATACCGCAGCAGAAGATCTCCATCTGTTTGACACGCTCCGTCCGTGCCGGGAAATTGATATCGATGTTGCTGCCGTCGGTAATGCCCTCGCAGGTCAGTGTCCTTGCCGTGTACCTTTTAAAAAACGGGCATTGGACGTCTGCCTCCAGTTTCGTCTCTTTCTTCTCCACAGGGTATCACCTCCGGTACTCCTTCGGCGGCATGGCGTGATACTGCGTCAGGTAGGACATCATCTGCCCGTAGGAGCTGTATGGTGCCCGGTAATGACGGCACAGCTCCACCACGTTCTCGATCGTCAGCTTCATGCCGTCCGCCGTCTTCGGCAAGGCCTTCTTCATCCGTGCCGATCGCGGATCTGACAGCACCGCAGCACACTCTGCACAGTATCTTGCCTGCTTTGAGAACTTCACGTTCCGCCAGCCGACCTTTGCAGCACAGACCGGGCAGAACAGATCGTCGCTCTTTGTCCGTCGGCTGCGCACCGGTCTTTGCCTGATCTGCTTGTTGCAGGCACGTACAACCAGCATGACGGCATCCGCATCCTCATCGGTCTTTGTGTTGCACATCGCCAACACGCGGGCTTTTGCTTCTTCGTATGTCATTTCAATTCCTCCACATAGCACCACGACTGCGGCGGTCTGCCGAGTGTATTGAGACATTCAGTGTCATAGCAGACACCGTCAAGATCTTCCCTTGTTTCTACCCACGCAGGATATTTGACAATGCCATGCTTACAGCCATCGCAGAATCTGTAAGGATCTCTGCACGGCTTCAAAAACTCCGTGACCTTTTTCGGCTGATCGTAGATCTTCAGACCTGAAATGTGCCAGCCATATCCCTCTCTGCCATTTCCAAGATAATCCATAATCTGCTTATCCGTTAGACAAGTATAAGGGAACTCATTTTGTGCGATGCGATTATTGGGGTCAGAATATTTAACGGAGATTGGGAGAATTGCATCGCAAACAAACTCTCCGACAACCTTACCCCAAGTTCCGAAAGTTCTGCTCCCGGCAGATACGCCTTTATAAGTCTTTATAAATGCTGTTTTACCGCGGTAGATTTCACCGTATAGCTCATCCCCGTCATAGAGCACTCCGACAAGTGATTTTTTAGGCTGCGTCTGATAGATGTAGCACTTGAACGGAGAACTGACATTTGGTCGTGTTTTTCTTAACTCGATTGTCTTTTTCCCTGACGAGATAAGCTGGCACCATTCAGGCCGGATGCTTATCATTACTGCTATCACCGGTACACCTCCCACATCTGCGGATACAGCTCCTTCATCCGCTCAAAGCTGACCGGCACGTCGGAGAAGTCCTCCCCGTCCACGCCGCAGAAGATGACGGTACCGAACAGCTGATGACCGTCGATGAGGCAGCAGTACGGCAGGTTATTGATAATCCCTTCCTCATTGACGATCAGCTGCAGGCCGTCGTGGCCGAGATCCACGTGCTCGATATAGCCCTCGACGGTGTGCTGCAGGTTCTCCAGCGTATTGCTGATGTATGTGTGCCGCGGCTTCATCCACGGCTCCTTGATAATGACGCTGATTTTCTTTTTCATAGTCTCGCCTCACAAGAATTACACACACTTTTTCAATTCTGTGTGTAGAAATTAAATAAATTTGTTTGTTTACTCGCTGATCGAATATTGATCGCACAGCTCTGTCCAGCAGCGTTCGCAGAGGTGTGCAACTGTTTTCGGAGTTCGACAGCAGCGGCTGATCATGAGCGTGACCATCCGCTTTTTTAGATTTTCTCTTCCGCAGATCGGGCAGAAGGCTCTGTATCGGTCGTCTCCATATACGATCCCCTGCCGATCATCGAAAAAGCCACTTCTCCTCGGTATGTATGCCTCCATACATACTACCTCAGCCGCATAAGCGGGCAACGGTCGCACTGTTCCTCATAGAGCTTGTCTTCGTCTGCATTTTCGTTCTCGTAAATACTCGGCCACTTGCAGTAACGGTCGCAGATCTCATCGCATACTTCTTCAATGATTTCCGCCACAGTTTTCTGTTCGCTCTTTTCCATCAGTAGCCTCCTGTCCATCGCCAGTCCCACACATTCCCTGTGCCGAAAGGCCAGCGGTCTTCAAAATTATTGTGCTTCCCGTCTCCGAGGTGCCAGCGGTACTCCCGCGGCAGCACACGTCCCTCAATCGGGTAGCCTGATTGCTGTTCCATCATGTAGAGCGTCAATACCTCAATGACGATCTCGGTGCTTTCCTGACTGCCTACGGCGTAGGAACTGTAATACTGCCCCGGCTGATATAATGCCTGACTGACCGTGTGGATGTTGCGAAAATCATAATCTGTTGAGTCGATGCGGTTTAAGACTTCCCACGCAATAGCCGCCTTCTCGTTCCGTGTGCCGCCACCGATCTCCCAGTCGATCAGGCAGGCGAGCATCTCGATCTCACGCCAAGTGCAAAAGGAGAGATAGCCTTGCTCATCAAAACTAACTTGCTGATCTGCGTCAGCTTCTCGCTCATGGTCGTCGGAGACGTTGGCAGCAGGCGTTTGCGTAACTTGCCGGTAACTTGCCGGCTCGGCTGCTTCCTGCTCGATAGTGACGGCAGGAAGGTCATACTCCGTCGCCGTTCCCGTTCCGGTATCCGTCACCGGCACAGCCGTAAGCAGTACAGCCAGTATCAATGCAGCTGCTCTCATGTGTCCGCCTCCTCGTCCATCTTAAAGCCGTCAGCACAGTACCAGTTCTCATTCACCCAGTCACCGATTACCGCAGGGCAGTAAACCATCCCTTGATCTTCGTTCGTGTGAAGGTCGCAATCCTTGCACCGCACCACCGGCACGGCATCGATGGTCGGTGTATCAGCTGTCAACAACAGTCTGTCCATTTTCATATTCTCCGTTTCTTTTCACAGCCACTTAATGACAGGATCACCGCAAAATCCTTTTTCCCACACAAACCATGCGTGGCATATTGTTGTTGCCCATCGTTTTTTCTTTCCCGTGTTTTCATCGATATCAAACTCTTTTCCTTCATTCCAAGTAGACATGCGATTTCTAAACACAAAGATGAATTTCGGCGGAAATTTATCAAACAGTTCTTTTCGTTTTTGTCCTTCCAAAAACTGAATTTTCAAAAACATTGCCATCTGTCCGTTGCAGGTGTTTTCTGTTTCGTCCGTCAGAAGGCTAATTCCTTTTTTGATAAATTCGGTTGCCAACGAATACGGCGGGTTTGTGATGATCGCCTCGAATTTTCTTCCAGGCTCCCACGTTAGAAAGTCATGGACGATCGTGTTCGGATAACCTCTGTCCACGATGTCAACGCCGGTGATATTGCGTTTGTTCGTGTAAAAGTCTTTGATTGCTTTTGCGATATGCCCCTGCCCGACACACGGCTCTAAAACTTCTACTCCGTCAAAAGAATAGCTTTTAAGAAGCTCGTAAACGGCTTTCGGATCAGTAGCATAAAAGTCATTTTCAGTCCTGCCTTTTTTGGGGTTTCCGCCCGCTAATTTACTCCCACTTAAACTCATTCGTTTTCTATCTCCTCGTCCATCTTTGCTCCGCATCCGGGGCAATATCTGTATGCACTGTCTCCGCAGTAAGTGTCATCGCACGACCAGCCGCAAGCAGAACACTGAAAAAGGCTCGGATAATCTTCCATTACATTTTTCGCGTGCCTCACCGGCCCTGCATCGTCAGCCCTCCTGTTCCATGCTTCGATTGCCCTGTTAACCGCTACTTTTTCATTTTCTTTATTAAAAATAGAAACACCTGTTCGATTGTTCGCAAAGAACAGGCTTGTCGTTGCTCCGCAGTCTTTGCATCCAGCGAAAACATATTTGTTCCAAAGTTTCACAAGCATATAATTTGGATGTGCAAGGGCTGTTGCCACGTTCTCGCTTCCGCAAAACGGACACGGTTTCAGTTCCGTCACGCCGTCACCCCATCTCATAGCGTGCCACCTTGACGATCCGTCCGTCGCTGCACTGCACGTCGACCAGACGGCTGATGATGCCGTACCCCTGCTTTTTCAGGTCGCACACGCGGGAAGCCAGCCGTCTGCAGCCGAACCCTTCCGCGTCGAGCTGCGTGATATGCCCGTGGTTTGCGATATATGCAAGTACCATCTCACATTGTGTAAGTTTATGTTGTTTCATTGTCTTCCTCCTGAAGTTCTATTCTGGTCGCCAAAAGACCAATGTACCCCAATGCTGCTGTATTCTCGCGTACACCTCTGGCCGCAGCTTCATCGATCATCTGCATCAACCTATCAGCTCCGACTGTTTTGTAACAGTAATCAAACTCCTTCATATCATCGGTCGAAAGCTCGCCGAACTTGTCGATCCAGTACCGCAGCGTTTTTTCTTTCCTTACCCTTTCTTTCTTAAAAGAAGTATTTGGATTTGGAATTGGCACTGGAATTGGATTTGGGTTTGGGTTTGGTAATGGTTGATTTGGTAACGCTTGGTTAACGTCCGTTATCGTCCGTATACATCCGTTATCGTCCGTTATCGTCCGTATACATCCGTTCATCCATTCCGCGAACGGCACCTCCGGAAGTCCGAGTTTTTTCTGCTGCTTGCAGTATGCCGCATACTCTCCTTTTCGGCATTTCAGCTCATAAGCAGCACTGTCACGGTCAACAGCAGCACGCAGCAGCTGCCACGATATCAGCAGATTGCTGTCAAAGGACGGAACCGTCCCATACTCTGCATACTCTATCGCTGCACGTATCAGCGAACCGAGCTCCGCGTCCGTCAGGCTTGAAATGATATGGAAGTCTCCGAAATAGAACATCATTCCCGGTTTTCCCATCGGCTCACTTCCTCTCAATCGTTCTCGGTGCTGCAGTTACCTTGATGTTCTTCGGCACGGCACGTTCCACGCGGTAGATAAAGTCATTCTCATTGGATGTCGCATCGGAAAGATGCAGCAGCACGATCTCTCGGCACCGTGACAGGTCCATTCTGTGCAGCTGTCTGCACAGACGTGTGATCTCCATGTGCGTGTTCGACACGCGGTCTCTCGTCTTGATCGGCATCCGCTCGGACCGTGCAAGGATCTCCGCATTGTGGTTTGCCTCGATTGCAAGGATCGTGACCGGCGGCAGGAAGCGGTACGCCATATTGACCGTGTCCGTCGCAAATACCAGGCTCTCGCCCTCCTGATCCACGATGAAAAATCCGAACGGCTCCGTGCAGTCATGGAACGTGCGGAACGGTGTCACCTTAAAGCCGCCGATATGATAGGTCTTGCCCGGCTCCATCAGCTCCACGCCGCAGGTGCCCATGTAGTGCCGGTCCGTCTCTGTCTCTGCCACCTGTACCGCACACTCCAGTGCGAGAGCTGTGCCGAGACTCATGTAGACGGTCAGGCCGTCAGCCAGCAGTTCCTTGACGCACTTGCTGTGATCCTTATGTTCATGCGTCAGCAGTGCGGCATCCGGCAGGCCGCCGAGTGCACGCAGAAGCGTTCTGTGGGCGATACCCGCCTCAATCAAGAGGCGGGACTGTCCGCTTGTCACAACGTAGGCATTGCCGTGAGAGGATGACGCGATGGCTTCAAAGGTCATCAAAACGGAACACCCCCGGACTTCTTTAAGATCGCATCAAACTTGTCCCCCTTGCTAAAGGGGGTGCCGGCATCGTCGGCTGGGGATTGGCTCCCCTGCTCTGCGGGGGAGCTGTCAGCGGAGCTGACTGAGGGGGTACCCGTTTCCACGCTCACGGTCTCCTCCGGTGCATGCTCCTTCTGATACTGTGTGCTCTTTTTGATCTTGTTCTGTATCCATTCCGGAACGAGATCGAACATTTCGTCGTTCCAGTTGTCCATATCGAACAGGATCGGCTGCG
>JAZUDF010000173.1:0-8764 GCA_045639485.1 Faecousia sp.
CGTAGGCAGCCTGCACGCCGATCCGAACAATCCCACACAGACCAGTGATGGATTTATCTACTCGATCAGCGACGGATCCGTCTCCGAAACGTGGACGAACTACTATGCTGCAAGTGATGATTGTGTCACGCTCCTGAAAAAAGGCTCGAGCACACCGGTCGCAATCGGACAGCTGACGCAGTTCGGCACCTCCGACGGCATCCTGCTCAACCGCGGCAACAACGTCTTCTGCATCCGCAACTCCCAGTGGAACCTGAACTGTGCGGGACACAGCGACCTGACGCCGCTGGAAGAAGGCGACGTGATGGTCGTCAAAGGCCAGTTTGCCACGCAGAACGGCAGCACCGTGATTAATGTGTCCGAAACCTACATCACCAAGAATGCAGACGGCACCTTGAACTTCACCAGCTCCGCACCGAAGCCTCCCATCGAGGCAGGCGAGATGAAGCTCAACCCCGATCATCCCGCACTCAATAGCGGCAACTTCTACTTTATGATGGATGACAACGACATCCCGTTCACCGACGGCGACTGGGAAAATGCGTTCTACGCCGCGAGCGAAGACTGCATCAAGCTCATCCGTGACGGCAAGGATCCCGTTTCCATCGCGATCCCGCAGGAAGGCCGTGGCGTCTTCGTCAAGTATGCGAAGAACGGATACTACCTCAACACCGGCAATGCCTGGTTCATCGGCGATTCTGCACCGCTCAAGGCGGGCGATCAGCTGATTGTAGAGGGCGAGTTCACCAACGGCACCGTGACCTTCAACGTTACCAAGAGCTTCATTACCGTCGAAAGTGACGGCACCCTGACCTTCGGTGAGCCCGACGTACCGCCCGAAGTGATCGAAGCAGGTGTGATGCTCCAAAGCGAAAAGGCGGGAACCTCGAGCGGCTTCTATTTCGACATGGCACCCAACGCCGTTCCCGCAGACTCTACCTGGTCTGTCCGTTACAAGCCCGTCAGTGCCGACGTGATCCAGCGTATCGTAGACGGCGTGGCCTACAATGTCGGCAACGTGCACGGTGAAACGATCCTCAAGTATAACGACACCGGCTGGTGGCTCGAATATTGGACTGTCGGCGGTGCATTGACTCCCGGCGACTATCTCCGGATCGAAGGCAACTTCAGCAACGATACGCTCACGTTCCATATCTCCGAAAGCTATGTCATCTGCAACGCAGACGGCAGCCTCACTGTCACCGACAAGCTTCCGACTGATCTGAAGGTCGTCGAAGCAGGTGAGATGAAGGATCATGCAAACGGCATGACCTCCGGCGGCATCTACTTCAACCTTGACAGCAACGAAGCACCCTATAACACGGACTGGACACTTGCCTATACGCCGGAAACTGCAGACTGCATCCAGCTTGTCCGTGACAACAAGACGACCGGCATTGCCAATCCTCTGGCAGAGACCATCGTCAAATTCTCCGAAACCGAGTACTACCTCAAGACCGAAGCCTATACGATGGGCAGCTATGTGCCTTTGAAGGAAGGCGACATCCTCATCATTGAGGGCAATTTCATCAATGAGGCAAGCAATACTGCACTCCACTTTGACACCTGTTACGTCCTGATCAAGGACGGCAAGGCGATCTTCTCCACGGAATATCCGAAGCCGGATGAGCCGCCCGCAGAGGTCATTGAAGCAGGCAAGATGCTCCAGAGCGAACAAGAAAAGCTCTCCAGTGGCTTCTACTTTGACATGGAGCCCAATGACGTTCCCGCAGACTCCACCTGGACAGACCGCTACAGTCCTGTCAGTGCCGATGTCATCACCCTCACCCGTGAAGGCGTGACGACGAATGTCGGCAACACGGCAGCAGGCACGATCCTCAAATATTCCGAGACCGGCTGGTGGATGGAAAACTGGGCGATCGGCGGTGCACTGCAGCCCGGTGATATCCTCACCGTCAGCGGCAACTTCACCGGCACGAACGGTATCATCTTCCACATCAGCGAGAGCTACGTTATCTGCAACGCAGACGGCAGCCTGACGATCACCGACACGCTCCCCGAACCTTTGACGGTCGTCGAAGCGGGTGCAATGACGGAAGATGCACGCGGCAGATCCGCCAACGGCATCTACTTTGATCTGGCTGCAAACGAAGCACCTTATCTTACCGATTGGTCACTTGCCTATACGCCCGAATCACGGGACGTGATCCGGCTTGTCCGCGGTGAAGAGACCACCAGTATCGCAAATCCCGCTGCAGAAACCATTGTCAAGTTCTCCGATACCGAGTACTACCTCAAGACCGAGGCTTACACGATGGGCAGCATCGTACCCCTGCAGGAGGGCGACATCCTCATCATCGAAGGCAATTTCCTCAATGAAGCAAACAACGTCGCACTCCACTTTGATACCTGCTACATCCGCATCGAAAACGGCCAGGCAGTCTTCTACACCGAGTATCCCGAAGACGAGCCGCCCACGGATATCATCGAAGCTGGCGTCATGCACAGAAGCGACAAGGCTCCTGCTGCCGACGGTTTCTATTTTGAAATGGAAGCCAACGACGTCCCCATTGACGATACCTGGACAAACCGCTATATGCCTTTAGAGCCCGGCGTGATTCTCCGCACGAGAAACGGTGAGACCACTGCTGTCGGCAACACCGGTGCAGGCACGATCCTCAAATACTCCGCAAACGGCTGGTTCATGGCTTACTGGGCAATCGGCGGTGCACTGCAGCCCGGCGATGTCCTCACTGTCAGCGGCAATTTCTCCGGCCCCAACGGTGTGGTCTTCCACGTCTCGCAGAGCGTCATCACCGTGAACGATGACGGCAGCCTGACGATCAACGGCGAAGAGCCGCCCAAGACGACTCGCATTGAAGGCGGTACGCTCAAGGGCAGCGATGCCGGCAGAACGGAGACCGGTATCTACTGCACGATGGATGCAAACGCCGCACCCTATGACACCGGTTGGACACTTGCCTACAAGCCGATGTCAAGCGACTGCATCAAGCTTGTCCGCAACGGTGAAACGATCTCCATCGCAAGACCTGCGGCAGAGACGCTTGTCAAATACGATGCGAACAAATACTACCTCAAAACTGAAGAATACACCATGGGCGGCATCGTGCCGCTGCAGGAAGGCGACATCCTCATCGTCGAAGGCGACTTCATCAACGAAGCAAAGAACACCATCCTGAATATCACCGCAAGCTATATCAAGATTCAGTACGGTCAGGCAGTCTTCTCCGACGAGTATCCTTCCGATGATCCCGTTGAGGTCATTCAGGCAGGCTACCTCCAGCAGGACTCCAGACCGAGAACGAGCTCCGGCATCTATGCTTCCATGGATGTCAACGCCGCACCCTATGCAACCGACTTCACAGTTGAATACAATCCCATAAGTGCTGACTGTATCAAACTCGTCCGTGACGGCGTGACCTATGACGTTGCCATTCCCGGCCGCGGCACGCTCGTCAAGTTTAACGAAACGGGCTACTTCCTCAAGACCGACACATGGGCGATCGGAGAATATTCACCCGTGCAGGTCGGCGATATCCTGATCGTGGAAGGCCAGTTCGCAAATGGCGACACCGTGATGGAGATCAGCAGAAGCTACATTTCCATCCTGACCGGCAAGACCGTCATTTCCACCGAATATCCCTCCGGTGATGACGACGAGATCATCGAAGCCGGTGCGATGCGGGCAAGCGAAGCCAACCCCGGTCTCTATGTAGACACGGCAAACGGCACCTGCGGCCTGTACTTCACCATGCTGGACAATGACATCCCGCTCAAGAGTTCCGATCCCTGGAGCAACCGCTTCTACCCGTTAGAGCCCGGTTGTATCAAGCTCATCCGCGACGGCGAGACCATCGACATTGCCAATGTCGATGCAGGCGAGATCGTCAAGTTCAAGCAGAACGATTATTATCTTGCCCTGGATAAATGGGCACACAGTGACGTCTATCCCATCACCGAGGACGACATCCTCGTCGTGGAAGGCCTCTTCACCGACGGAAACACCGTCTTCCACATCTCCAGAAGCTATATTTCCTTTAAATACGGCACTGCCTTCTTCTCCACCGAGTATCCGAGCGGCGACAACGATTTCACGATCGTCTACCTGCAGAACGTGCAGGGCGATGCCCGCGGCAAGGCGGACACCGGTGTCTACTTCGACGCCTCTCCCAATGCTGCACCTTACGGCAGCGACTGGCGTACGGCTTACGCACCGACGGAAGCCGGCTGCGTCCAGCTTATCCGCAACGGCCAGACCTACACGATCGGCATGCCCGGTCGTGAGACCATCGTCAAGTTCTCCTCGACGGAATACTTCGTCAAGGGCGACAGTTGGTCGATCGGCAGCTTCGCACCGCTGCGTGAAGGCGACGTCCTGATCATCAGCGGCGAGTTCGTCAATGCTGCAAACGGCGTTGTCATCAGTGTTCCCACCACCTACATCGGCATGTGGTACGGCAAAGCATTCGTTTCGTCCTACTATATGAGCGGCCCGGCAGTCTCCTCCGTGGAAACCGGCGATCCGATGGCGGACGAACGCGAACTGCAGCCGGGCGGCCTCTACTTCGACCTCGAAGAGAACAGTGCACCGTCCAATTCCGACTGGACACTCGAATATTCCCCGATGAGCAGCGATTGCCTGCAGCTCATCCGCAACGGTGAGATTTACAACATCGCCGTTGAAGGACACGGCATGATCGTCAAATTCAAGGACACCGAGTATTACCTGAAACTCGACAACTGGGCGATCGGCGGCTTTGCCCCGTGGCAGGAGGGCGACGTTCTGATCCTCGGCGGACAGTTCATCAACGTTGACGGCAACTCCGGCACGATCCTGAACATCCCCGAAACCTACATTTTCATCAAAAACGGTGAAGCCATCATCGCAAAGTCCATGGGCGGCGTTGAACTGCCGCAGGACGGCGAGATGCAGCTGACCGTTGAAAACGCACCTGAAGGCGAGACCGTCACCTGGTTCAGCGACAACCCCAACCGTCTGTCCGTTGACCAAAATGGCACGATCACTGCACTGACCAACCGCGGCAGCATCCGTGTGTTTGCACAGGCAGGGAAGTACACCTGGTTCTGGACGGTCAAGATGTACGAAGAGACCGAGTTCGGCAAGGTCTATTTCTCCTCGTCTGAAGACGATCTGCCGATCGCTGTGTGGGCAGGCTCTTACCACTCCTTTACCAATAAGAATCTGGAAGAACTGGCAGAAGCCGGTGTCACACTGCTTGTCGGCATCCGCGAAGATCAGGTCGGCGACGGCGGCGTGTGGGGACTTCTCAACCGTGCAAGAGCAAACGGTATCTCCGTGATCGTTGATATTACCGGCTGGGACGGCGAAACGCAGTTCTCCTATGCAAAGCATCCGGCACTCAAGGGCTTTATTGTGTGGGACGATCCCACTGCAGAAGACTTTGATGACATCAAGCTCCTGAAGGACTCCTTCGACGAACTGATGCCTCGCGGCCTTGGCTTCTACGTCAACCTCAATTCTCAGGTCGCATCTTATGAAGCCCTTTACGGCGATCCCGACAAGAAGGATGCCGACTACGGAAAAGATTACGTCGAACCGTTCATTGAAACCGTAGAGCCTTCTGATATCTTCCTCAATGTACCCGTTCTGCGTACGACGGATGAAAACGATCCGAAGGCACCGCTGGCTGTCAACACCGCATATTTCAACTGCTTCGACATTCCGGCACAGCAGGCCATGGAAAACGACCTGCCTATGACCTATACGATGCACTGTGTCGGCGGCAAGACCGACGACGGCACCGCAGCGGCACCCACCGAAGAACTGCTTCGCTGGCAGTTCGCACTCGGCCTGACCTTTGGTGCAAGAACGATCGCACAGGATTCTTACGCCTCTGAAGGTGCGGACGCAATGTTTGACACCGAAACCGGCAAGACCACCGACCTGTTCGATGACGTTGAAACCGTCAACCTTGAGTTCCGCTCCTGGGGCGACATCTTCCTCAGCTATGACTGGCTCGGTATTTCCAAACTTGACGTTGGCGAAGCAAATCCGATGCTTGAAGCCATCGGCAACGATGCTCCCATCGGCAGCATCGGCTGCCTCGAAGCGGCAGATGCAGAGCAGGATCTGCTCATCGGCAGCTTCATGAACGGTGACGGTGGCTACGCTTACATGGTCACCAATGCCGGCAATGCCACCGCAGCAGAAGATGACGATGCAGAATTCACCATGGAAGGCACCAAAGTTACGCTGTCCTTGAAAGACGGCGACTATCAGTGCGTTGCCCTGATCTGCAAGGGTGAGATCACCTACATTGCAGTCGGTGCTGACAACACGGTTTCCTTTGACCTTGACGTCAACGAAGGTATCTTCGTTGTCCCGTTCCTCAAATAATATTTACCGGCTTTTCTGTGTCATCCTGAGGAGCTTTGCGACGAAGGATCTGCAATCGAATACCGAAAGCAGATCCTTCGCCCCAAACCTGTAATCCTTGTTTGTTCCGCAGATCGGACAGACAGAAAATAAAAGCAAAATGAAATAAAAAAAGAAAAAAGAAAGGAAAGTGGTGAAACGACAATCTGTTTCTCGGCAACCCCGCAAACCCCGTTTGTTCCCGCAAGACCCCAAAATCAATCCGCTAACTGAGCGGAAAAGAAATCATGGAGGACAAAACATGAGCAAACAATTCAAGCGCGTGCTTGCATTGGTCCTGTCCGTGGCAATGATCCTGTCGATCGGCTTTGTAATGCCGGCCGCAGCAGATGAAGTCATCGAACTCGGCCACCTGCACGAAGACCCCAGCAACCCGACCGCGGGCAATACCATTGCATTGATCGCCGAAGGCAATCTGCCAGAAAACTGGGCACAGTACTATGCTGACAGCGCAGACAATGTCAGAATCCTTAAGAGCGGCAGCGATGAGGCCAAGAGCATCGGCGCTCTGACAGAGTACGGCACTACCGACGGCATCATCACCAGCAGAACCGACGGCACGCCCAATCTCGTCATCAACAACTCCCAGTGGAACATCAACTGCTCCGGCGTCAGCACGACTCCGCTTGCTTACGGTGATACCCTGATCGTCGGCGGCTATTTCACCGGTGCAGGCGGCTCCAGAATCCACATCGCCACCACCTACATCACCAAGGATGCAGACGGCAACACCCACTGCTCCGAGACCTTCGAGACCGGCAAGCTTTCCTATAGCTCCACAGACGGCGAATATCTCTTCTTCAACGCTGAATACAATCCCTACCTCGCGACCTGGAACAACTTCAAGGCAGAAGAAGCAGGCAATGTCAAGGTGTTCCGCAACGGTACCGTCTACAACATCGGCGCTCTGACCGAGTACGGCACCTCCGACGGCATCTTCGTTTCCAGAAATGGCAATCTTCTTGCATTCCGCAACTCCCAGTGGAACATCAACTGCTCCGGCGTCAGCGGCCTGACCCCGTTTGCAGCAGGCGATATCTACTACTTCGGCGGCAACTTCTCCAACGGCACCGAGACCTTCCATATTGATCCGATCTACTTCATCAAGGACAGCGAAGGCAATATCACCGAGGTTGACGGCTACAATGTCGGCACCCTTTCCGCGGACTCCAGCCACGCTGCCATGACCTCCGACGGCTTCATCTACAGCTGCTCTGAAAGAGGCTATGCCAACAACTGGCAGGACTACAAGGCTGAAAATGCTGACTGCGTCAAGATGCGTAAGGCAGGCTCCGACACCTATGCCAGCATCGGCAATATTTATCTCAACGGCTGCACCGACGGCATCCTCGTCAAACGCGGCGACAATGTGTTCTGTGTCAAGAGCAACCAGTGGCTGTTAAACTGTGCAGGGCACAGCGAGCTCTCTCCCATGGCGGAGGGCGACGTGATGATCGTTGAAGGCAACTTCACCGGCGTCTCCGACGGTGTCACCGTCACGATCGAAAAGACCTACATCACCATCAAGAACGGAAACCTGGTGTTCAGCACCACCGAGCCCACGGATGAACCCGAAGAACCCGATGTCATCGAAGCAGGCCTGATGAAGACCAACACCGGTGCAGCTTCTCTGAACAGCGGCAACTTCTACTTCTGCATGGATGCAAATGCAGTTCCGTACGACGGATGGTCTTATGAATACAAGGCAACCTCCGCAGACTGCGTCAAGCTGCTCCGCGGCAGCTACGATGAAGCAGATGCCATCTCCGTCGGCCTGACCGACAAGGGCGGCTGCATCGTCAAGTATTCTGACACCAACTACTACTTCAAGGGCGAGACCGGCTGGACGATCGACGGCACCTATGCCCCTCTGCAGGCAGGCGATATCGTCATCGTTGAAGGCAACTTCGTCCGCGAAGACGTGACCTTTAATGTCACCAAGAGCGTCATCGTCATCGGCGAAGACGGCTCCATCTCCATCGGCACCGAGATCCCCGAAGCACCCGCAGCTCCCATCGAAGCAGGCGTCATGAAGACCAACACCGGTGCAGCTTCGCTCAACAGCGGCAACTTCTACTTCTGCATGGATGCAAACGCAGTTCAGTACAACACTGACTGGTCCACCGAATTCAAGGCGACCTCCGCAGACTGCGTCAAGCTGCTTCGCGGCAGCTTGGATGAGGCAGATGCCATCTCCATCGGCTTGACCGACAAGGGCGGCTGCATCATCAAGTATTCTGACACCAACTACTATTTCAAGGGCGAGACCGGCTGGACGATCGACGGCACCTATGCACCTCTGCGTGCAGGCGATATTGTCATTGTCGAAGGCCTCTTCTCCAACGGCGTTGACACCTTCAACGT
>JAZUDF010000174.1:0-9396 GCA_045639485.1 Faecousia sp.
CGCTACCTCCACCTTGGCAAGGTGGCGCTCTACCGGATGAGCTACACCCGCAGGAAATGGTGCCCCAGGCCAGAGTTGAACTGGCGACACGCGGATTTTCAGTCCGCTGCTCTACCTACTGAGCTACCGGGGCATTTGGTACATAAAGCCAAGCCACAAGGCTTGGCTTTATGTTTTGGCGACCCGGAACAGACTCGAACTGTCGACCTCCAGCGTGACAGGCTGGCGTGCTAACCAACTGCACCACCGGGCCAAATATATGGTGGAAAGTACAGGGCTCGAACCTGTGACCCCCTGCTTGTAAGGCAGGTGCTCTCCCAGCTGAGCTAACCTTCCATGCTGCCGCCTTTTGTCCGGCGACGGGTGTAATTATACAAAAGCCCCCTTTATTTGTCAAGTAGTTTTTTTCATTTTTTTCAATTCATTTTTTTCGGGCCGCTTTTAGTAGGAAATTCCGCTGTTTTATGCTATAATAAGACAAACATTTTTCTTTTCGACAGGAGGTGCGGCATGCTTCGATTATGGTTTTCTCCGCAGCGTCAGCAAGGTGCGGACTGCATCATGCAGGCCGTCTGTGACAACGCGGCAAACGGCATCGCACGCCAGATTCTGATCGTCCCCGAGCAGGCATCGTTTGAAGCCGAATGCCGTCTGTGCGAGCTCGGCGGCGACACGATCCCCCGGTTTGCCGAGGTGCTCAGCTTTACAAGACTTTCCTCCCGCGTCTTCTCTGCCGTTGGCGGCACCGCGATCCAGACGCTTGACAAAAGCGGACGGCTGATCGCGATGGCGGGTGCTCTGGAGCAGGTGCGTTCGCGTCTGAAGATCTACGGTGCCTACATTACAAAGCCCGATTTTCTGCTCCAGCTGCTGCAGATCAGTGATGAGTTCAAAAGCTACGGTGTGAGCAGTGCGGCCGTTCGCCGCGTGTGGCCCGATCTGACCGGAACACTTGCGGAAAAGATGGAAGAATTGACGCTCATTTTAGAGGCCTACGATACGGTGTGCACCGCATCAAAGCTCGATCCTGCGTCAAAGCTCGATCTTTTATGCAACGCCCTCGCGGAAAGTGATTACGCCGAAAACCGTGCGGTCTTTGTAGACGGCTTTTCCGACTTTACGGCACAGGAGCTGCAGGTGCTTTGCGAGCTGATGCGTTCTGCCGCGTCCGTCACCGTTTTCCTTTGCTGTGACGATCTGCGTGACGGTCAAAGCGTTTTTTCCGTGACACGCGACACTGCACGTTCACTCATCCGCATGGCGGAAACCTACGGCGTCGGTGTGGAGCACCGTCTGCTTCCCGCTGCCGATGACGCCTCTGCCCTCACCCATCTGCGGCAGCATCTGTTTGCCGTGAAGCTTCCCGAATGGTCGGAGCAGACGGACGCGATCTGTCTGTCTGACGCAGGGACGGCATTTGACGAGTGCATGCACGCGGTCGGCTATCTGCAAAAGCTGCTGCTCGGCGGTGTCAGACTGCGGGACATCGGTATTGCCTGCACGGACGCAGGCTATCTGTCTGCACTGGAAACGCTCTTTGCCCGCTATCAGATCCCCTGCTACCTTTCCGGCACGCAGGACGTGCTGCAGAAAAGTGTGCTTCGCGGTGTGCTTGCCGCTCTGCGTGCCGCTGCCTGCGGCATGGAGCAGGAAGATGTGGCAGACTTCCTTGACACGGGCATCTCTCCGCTTTCTGCCGACGAATGCGACCGGCTGAAAAATTATGCGTTTTTGTGGAATATCCACGGCTCTGTGTGGGAGATGGAATTCACGCTCAGCCCGCTCGGCTATGCAAACGACCGGCATGCACACAGTGTCGCCCTTTTACGCGATCTCAACCGCTCCCGCGTTGCCGCCATCGAGCCTTTGGTCACGTTCCGAAACGGTCTGACCGCCGCAAAAAACACGGCGGAGCAGGTGCTCTCTTTGCACCGTTTTCTGGAGCAGATCCACCTGCGGGAAACGCTTTGCACCCTCGCAGAACAGCGTGCCGTACAGCACGAATTGCAGCAGGCACAGGAATACAGCCAGCTCTACGATATTCTTTCCGACACCATGGAGCAGATCTACGGCGTACTGGGGGAAACCGTCCGTACGCCCGAGGATTTTTACCGTTTCTTCCGTGCGACCTTAAGTCAGCACACCGTCGGCACGATCCCCGCGACACTCGACTGCGTGTACGTGGGCACGCTCGCGGAAATGAGAAACCGCCGCATCCGTCACCTTCTGGTGCTCGGTGCCTCCGACGGCTTGCTGCCGAGCGGTGCACCGACGGCGGGACTGCTGTCCGACCGCGAACGGAAGGTGCTTGCAGACGCAGGACTGACGCTTGCCCCCGATGCAAGTGCCAGACTTGAACGTGAGCTGCTCAGTGCCTATCTGGTGCTGACCGCACCTTCAGATACCCTCTATCTCAGCTGCACGACGGGTGCGGCAAGCTATCTGTATCAGAGAGCAGAGCGGCTGTTCCCGCACTGCCGCCGTGATGCCTGCGAGCCTTTGCCCGCGACTGCCATGCAGGCAGCAGGCGATGCCCTGCGTCGGCAGGCAGAATTGCCCGGGCATGTGGAGGTTCGGCAGCAGGCACAGCTGTTACAGCAGCGTGCCGAATATGAGCCCGGCACACTTTCGCAGGACAGTGTCACCGCACTTTACGGCGAGAGGATCGGTCTTTCCGCTTCCAAAATCGACCGTTTTGCACAGTGCCGCTATGCCTTTTTCCTGCAGTACGGCCTGCAGGCGAAGGAATGCCGTCAGGCGACCATCGATTCTTCCATCTTCGGCACCTTTGTGCATGACGTGCTTGAAAAAACCTCCCGCCAGATCATGGCGGAGGGCGGTTTCCACACCGTGACGGAAGAGCGGCTCAATGAACTTGCCGCACAGTATATCGATGAATTTGTAAACGATCAGCTCAACGGTCTTGCGGACAAGTCCGCACGCGAGATCGCCATCTTCCGCAGCAATCTGGAAGAAGTCCGCTTCGTGGTACACGAGCTTTGGGAAGAGCTGAAGCAGTCGGACTATATTCCCGAAGGGTTTGAGATCGACTTTTTCGGCGAAAAGGCCGTCCGTATTTCCGGCAAAAACGCCGAAAGTGAAATCGTCGGCAAGGTCGACCGTGCGGATCTTTTCCGTGCAGACGGACGCACCTATCTGCGGATCGTGGATTACAAGACCGGAACGAAAACCTTTGACTATACCGACATTTTAAGCGGTGTCGGTCTGCAGATGCTCATCTATCTGTTTGCAATGCAGTCGCAGGCAAGAGAACGCTTCGGCAGTGACGTCATCCCCGCAGGCGTGCTCTACTTCCCCGCCCGCATGCCGCACGTCTCCGCGACCTCCAGACTGTCCGAGGACAAAGTGGAAAAAGAACGCCGTTTGAGTCTACGCAGAAAAGGTTTGCTTCTGGAAGACGACCGTTCTCTCAACGCGATGGAGTCCGAACCCGAGCAGGGCTCGATGACCTATCTTCCCTACCGCATCTACAAATCCGGCGAACGCAGCGGCCCGCTTGCAAGCAGCAAGCAGATGGAGCAGTTACGCGGCTACGTGTTCCGCACGCTTGCCGATCTGACGGACGAACTGTTTGCCGGCAACGTTGCACCCAATCCGTATATGCGGGGTGAGTACGGCATCTGCGTCTACTGCCCGTACAGCACCGTGTGCCACCGAAGCCGCGGTGATATTCCGGTACGCAATCTGAAGGCGACTCCGCGTGAATTATTCTGGGATATCCTTGAAAAGGAGGCGGAAAAGGATGGCTGAGATCAATCTGACAGAAGCCCAAAGTGCAGCCGTAAACAGCTGCGGCGGTGCCATTCTCGTCTCCGCAGCCGCAGGCTCCGGCAAGACACGGGTGCTTGTCAAGCGTCTGATGCGTTGGATCTGCGATCCGATGCAGCCGCACGACGTGGATGAATTCCTCGTGATCACCTTTACAAAAAAAGCGGCGGCAGAGCTGCGTGCCCGCATCGCACAGGAACTGACGGAGCGGCTGGCTGACGATCCCGATAACCGGCATCTGCAAAAGCAGCTGCGGCGCATTTACCTTGCAAAAATTTCTACCGTTGACTCGTTTTGCAGCGATCTGCTGCATGAATATGCCTATCACCTTAACCTGCCTGCGGATTTCCGTCAGGCGGAAGAAAGTGAACTGGAAGCCCTGCGGCAAAAGCTGGTTTCCGGTGTGCTGGACGACGCTTATCAGGACGAGGCCGCAGCCGGCGAGCTGCGGATGCTCTCCGAGATGCTCGGCTCCGGACGCAGCGATCAGCTCGTCGCCGAGCTGATTCTCTCCGTTTACCGCGAGATGTGCTGTCATCTTTCCCCGGACGAATGGATCGAATTCTGCCTTGACGCACTGAACACCGAAGGCTTGTCCGATGCGTCTGAAACACGCTGGGGCAGATACCTGCTCGATCAGCTTCAAACGACCGCACGGGAGTTTGCAGATGATTTCACAAAAATGGCAGGCCTGCTCGAAGGCGACGAGGCACTGAACAAAAGCTACCGTCCGACCTTCCTTGCTGACATCGAGCTGCTGCAGAGCCTTGCACAGACCGCCACCTGGGATGCGGCGGCTGCCTGCCGCGGCATCAAGTTCAACGGCTTTAAGGCCGCAGGAAAAGGCCATGATGAAGAATTAAAGGAGCAGGCAAAGGCGATCCACGAGCTTGCCAAGGACAAGATCGCAAGACTGCTCGACGCGTTTTATGCACCGTCTTGCGAGATCTTTGCAGAGCTGTCAGGCTCTGCACCCGCACTTCGCCGGATGTTCCTGTTAGTGCGGGAGTTTGCCTCCCGCTTCACTGCCGAAAAAGAGCGGCTGCACATTCAGGATTTCAGCGATCTGGAGCACGGTGCCGTCCGTCTGCTGCTGCAGAAGGGCACCCGTCTGCCCACAAGGATCGCACGGGAGCTTTCCGAACGCTTTACCGAGATCATGGTGGACGAGTATCAGGACACGAACGAAATTCAGCACGCCATCTTCCGTGCCATCTCCAAAGATGGGAGAAACCGCTTTATGGTCGGTGACGTCAAGCAGTCCATTTACCGTTTCCGCCTTGCCGATCCGACGATTTTCCTGAAAAAATACGCCGCCTACCGCGATTACCGTGAGGCATCTGACGGCGAGTCGCGGAAGATCCTGCTGTCTGAAAACTTCCGCTCCGGCAAAGAGGTGCTCGATGCGGTCAATGCCGTATTCACCGCCTGCATGTCGGAGGACGTCGGCGATCTGGTCTACGGCGAGGAGGAGTCCTTGAAAGCAGGCAGGCCGCATCCCGAGCTGCCCTATACGCCGGTGGAGCTGCACTGTATCTCCACTGCTCCCGCCGCCGAGGAGGAAGCCCCGGATAAACGGCACGCAGAGGCCGACTTTGTTGCCGCACGTATCCGCAGGCTGCTCGACGACGGCACCCCCGTACGCGACGGCGAAGGTCTGCGTCCCGTGACACCGGGCGACATCGTGATTTTGCTCCGCACGGTGAAAAACAACGCCGTGTTCTATCTTGACGCACTGCGTGCACATGGCATCCACGCCGTCTGCGAAAGCGGTGCGAACATCCTGCAGTCCGAGGAATTAGAGCTGCTCGTGAGCCTTTTGCAGGTACTCGACAACGCACACCGCGACATTCCGCTCGCGGCCGTGCTGCTCAGTCCCGTGTTCGGATTTTCCGCAGACAAGCTGGCAAAGATCCGTGCGGAAAGCACCTTCTGTGATCTGTACGATGCCGTTTGTGCCGCAGCCGGACACGATGCTGACTGTCAAAGGTTTCTGGAGACTGTGGAAACACTGCGTACGGCGGCACAGGAGCTTCCGCTGCACACCCTGCTTGAAAAAATCGACCGTCTGACCGGGCTTGAGGCCATCTTCGGTGCGATGCCCGATGCCGAGACTGCCGCAGCAAATTTCCGCTATTTCCGCGACCTTGCGACGAGCTTTGAACGCAGCGGGAGAACCGGGCTGCGGGAGTTTCTGACCTATCTCGAGCTGCTGGAAAAACGCGGCGGTCTGTCCGCCGGCGTGGCAGACAGGCAGTCTGCCGTCTGCGTGATGAGCATCCACAGCTCCAAGGGACTGGAGTTCCCCGTGGTCGTGCTGCCGGATCTGTCACGCGGCTTTAACACGAGTGACGCGTCCTCTGCCGTACTGCTGCATCCGCAGTTCGGTGCGGCAAGCACCGTTGCCGATCCTGCGACCAATGCCCGCTATGCCTCTGCTGCAAAGCGTGCCGTTTCCGAAAAGATCCTCGCCGACACCCGCTCGGAGGCACTGCGTGTGCTGTACGTGGCGATGACGAGAGCACAGGATCTGCTGATCATGTCCTACTGTGCAAGTAATCTGAAGGGCAAGCTGAACAGTCTTTCCACCCGTCTGCTGCTCTCCGACAGCCGCACCATCGCAAAGGACGCCGCCTGTCTCGGAGACTGGGTGCTGCTTGCCGCCCTCAAACGTACGGAAGCAGGTGCTCTGTTCAACTTTGCACAGATCTATCCGCCGACCTCTGTCAGTGAGCTGCCGTGGCAAATCGCACTGCATGAGGATACCGCCGCAGCCGTCTGCACTGCACAGGAAGAAGAATTGCCCGAGCAGGCACAGCCGACCGATCTGCGGATGATGGAGTTTGCCTATGCAACTCCCCTTGCCGTGCAGGTACCGAGCAAGATCACGGCAACGCAGCTCAAAGGGCGGGTGCTTGACGAAGAGATCGCGGACGGCAGCCGTGCTCCCGCAGCCGTACATTTCCGGCAGCCGCCGCTGTTTCTGGAGGATCGACCGCTGACCGCCACGGAACGCGGTACGGCGGCACATCTGGCAATGCAGTATCTTGATTTTGCAAAGACCGGCTCTTTGGAAGAAGTGGAAGGCGAACTGCGAAGGCTCGTCCGTGATGCATTTCTCACGCAGAAGCAGGCGGATGCCGTTTCGCCCGAGAAGCTGTTCCGGATCTTTGACGGCCCGATTGGTGCGATGCTCCGGGATGCAGACCGTGTGATCCGCGAGTTCAAGTTCTCCCTGCTTGTGGACGCATCGAACTATTTCCCCGCCGAGCCCGGCGAGCAGATGATCCTGCAGGGCGTGACGGACTGCTGCATCGAAAAAGGCGGTGCACTCACCGTGATCGATTTTAAGACAGACCGCGTCACGGCAGGCCACGAGGCGGTAAGTGCCGAACACTACCGCCCGCAGCTGGAGGCTTACAGCATGGCACTGTCCCGCATTTTCGGGATGCCCGTGGAAAAACGGATCTTATACTACTTCCAGACCGATACGGCTGTCGAGGTCTGACGGATCCCGTCCCGTCTTGACAAACCGCGTCGCAGAAGCTACAATTTGTGTATTATGTGCATTCCCTCTGACCTGAACGGAATGCTGACCGACGCAGAAATTACGAGGTGGAATACCGATGCCTGAAATCACTGCAAAAACGCCGTGGGCTGCTCATCTGGGTGCATTACCGATGCATCTGGAATACTTTGACGGCACCATGTTCGAGGCGGTCGAAGAGATCGCCAAAAGCTATCCCGACAATATTGCCTTTACCTTTATGGGCAGAAGCACGACCTACCGTCGGATGGTTGCGGAGATCGAACGCTGTGCAAAGTCCCTGCGTGCCATCGGTGTGCGTGAGGGCGAACGCGTGACGATCGCCATGCCCAACTGCCCGCAGGCAGTCTATCTGTTCTACGCCGTCAATCTCGTCGGCGGTATTGCGAACATGATCCACCCGCTTTCCGCCGAAAAGGAGATCGAGTTCTATCTCAACGAGTCGCAGAGCGTCACCGCGATCACGCTCGATCAGTTCTACAACAAATTTGAGAACATCCGGCAGAACACGAAGGTGATCAACATGGTCATCGCCAGCGTCCCTGGCGAGATTTCCAAGCCCATTTTGGCCGGCTATATGCTGACGGAGGGCAGAAAGATCAAGAAGATCCCGGACGACGCACCCGTGATCCGCTGGAAAGAGTTTCTGAAGCTTTCCAACAACTGTTTCTACAGCTACCGCGTCAAGCGGACGGGCGACGATCCCGCCGTGATCCTCTACTCCGGCGGCACGACCGGCTCAAACAAGGGCATCGTGCTGACAAACAAAAACTTCAACGCACTCGGTCAGCAGGTCATCGCCGCGAACCCCATGTTCCGTCCCGGTGACCGGATGCTTGCCGCGATGCCTTTATTCCACGGCTTCGGTCTCGGCGTGTGTGTTCACGCGATGCTCTCGCAGGGCGGTCACTGTGTGCTGATCCCCCGCTTTACGGCAAAGAGCTACGCAAAGCAGATCACGAAATACCGCTGCAATTTCATTGCGGGCGTGCCGACACTGTACGAAGCTCTGCTGCGGCTGCCGAGCATGGAAAACGCTGACCTCAGCAGTCTGAAGGGCGTGTTCTCCGGCGGCGATTCGCTGTCTGTGGAACTGAAGAAAAAACTTGACAAGTTCCTCTACGACCACAACGCGGTGGTGCAGGTGCGGGAAGGCTACGGCACGACCGAGACCGTCAATGCCTGCTGTCTGACGCCGCCCCACATGTTCAAGGAAGGCAGCATCGGTCTTCCCTTCCCCGACACCTACATCAAGATCGTGAACCCGGGCACCGAGAAGGAGCTTCCCTACGGCGAGGTCGGTGAAATTCTGATCGCAGGTCCCACGGTGATGAAGGAGTACGTCAACCATCCCGAGGAAACGGCACAGACACTGCGTACCCACAAGGACGGACTGACCTGGGTGTATACCGGCGATCTCGGCATGATGGACCGTCAGGGCTTCATCTATTTCAAGGGCCGTGCCAAGCGAATGATCGTTTCTTCCGGCTACAACGTGTATCCCGCACAGTTAGAGAACATCCTCGACGCGAGCGATCTTGTGCAGATGAGCTGCTGCATCGGCGTGCCCGATCCTTACCGCATCCAGAAGGTCAAGGCCTTTGTCAAACTTGCGGCCGGCGTGCCCGCAGATGAAGGCACCAAACAGATTTTGATGGAATACTGCCGCAAGAACATCGCAAAATACGCGATGCCCTATGACATCGAGTTCCGCGAGGATCTGCCGAAAACAAAGGTCGGCAAGGTCGCCTACCGTCAGCTCGAGGAAGAAGAACTGGCAAAGATCAAGGCTGCGGAAGAAGAAAAAGCAGAATAAACAAAGCTCCCTGCTTGTCGGCAGGGAGCTTTTTTAGTGGTCAGTGGTCAGAAAAATTCGGAATTATTTTGGCAAGGAAACATCGCGGCAAATCGGAATTTGTCGCACTGATAAAGTGTGATTTCATTGAAGCGGTTTCAATCAATGGGATACCGCCGGATGCCGTACCTACCCGCTTTTTTAAGGAATTATAGGGAATACTGATTGCTTGAGTTACAAGGATCGGGGGGATTGTCAAGGGGGT
>JAZUDF010000175.1:0-2036 GCA_045639485.1 Faecousia sp.
GCTTGAAGTTGCCATCCTGCGACACAAAAATATTCTGCGGCTTGATATCTCTGTGGACGATGTTTCTTTCCTTGCAGAGAACCAAGGCGTTGCAAATATCAATGCCGAGGTTGATCGTCTGCTCCTCAGTGATGTCCTTGCTGAGCACCTTTGTCAGCGGTGTCAGCAATTCCATCTTGATATAGATGTCCCAACCGATGCCGTCTTCGTGCTGGATCTGCTGAAGATCGTCACAGTAGACAACATTCGTGTGGCCTTTCATGTTGGCCATCATAGAGTATTCCCGCACGATATCTTCAAGATAACTGTGGAAACGTGCAGTAATACTCTCGTCATCGTAGCCGTCGTTATAAAGTTCTTCAATATCACTCTTGTTCTGCGGGATCGAGATGACCTTCAGAGCGGCTTTTTCCACGTTACCGAAAAGGTTACGCTGAATTTCATAGACGGAGCCGAAGCTGCCGCTGCCAATCAGCCGTGTGACCTCCCAACCGGGCCACTTGATTTCATTGATTTCCATATTTCTCTCCCCCTGCCATGCTTTTTGAGTATGGCGATTCTAAATTTCAGAGCGTTTGAAAAAATAAAATTGAAAACTATCCGGCAGTCTGACATTGCAGGCTGCGATTGCTTGCCGTATATTCCTGCGATTTCTTTGCTTGTCTGATCGATGCGTCCAACAAGCCGAGGAACACAAAAAAGCACGGTGTATTGACGATTGCCGTCACGCCGAACAGTGCCTGCACACAATAGCTGAAGACCGCTATTCCGAGTGCACTGACTGCGACCGACTTTTGTCCGGATCGAATCCAGCCAATCAAGCCGGATGCAATTGTAAACAGATATGCTGTCAGTGCAAATATGCCCTGATTAAACAGGACGTTCAGATATTCGCTGTGTGCATCTGCGATCCAACCGGTATCAACATTGCCGAGCTCGGTGTATCCCGGAATCATTGCAAGACGGAGCGTATCCGGTCCACTGCCGAACCACAGTTGGCTTTTTGTCCGTTCCAGAACGTTTCGCCATATGTAAACTCTGCCGGTACCGAATCTGTCCTCGATCCGTCCGTTCAGTATTTCATGTAATTCATGCAGTGTCTTTGTTGAGAAGTCTTTCTTATACAAGACAACGGTCAGGCCGATCACTGCTGCCGCCAGAAGCAGGAGCAAAAACAATCTGCCTTTTTTGTCCGGCCAGACACAGGAAAGCAGAATGGCCGTGACGCCGGCAGAAAACCCCACAAGACCTGCAAGCACATTCATTTTCAGCAGCAAAAAGATGCCTAAGACTACCGGGACTGCAAGACAGAATCTTCTACTGTTTTTGAGCCGTATCATACCGATAATCATCGGCGGGATCAGCAAGCACAGACATGCTGCACCCAAGGTGACACTGCCGATCGTTCCCAGGAATTTGTCCGTATAGGCTTCTCTCTGTGCCTCGTATTTTAATGCTCTCGGCACGAGCTCCAGCGGATTGAATCCCAGCAGCTGCAAAACACAGACTGTACCAAACAGCATGACAACGATCCCGCAGCATAACAGCATTTCTTTTCGCGGCCGTGCGAAAGCCGACATGCCCAGTGCACAAAGCACGTAGGTGCAGATCTCAAAAGCTCCGCCCCATCGCTGCTCTCCGATCCAGGCACTCCATCCGTACGGCGATGCGATCGCAGACACGACCGTAAACGTCAAGTAAAGGAGCAGTCCCGCCTGCATCAGGTCGATCCGTATGATTGTTTCTCTTGCGGCTTGAGTGAACTGTTTTCTGTCTTTGCAAAATGCACGGATCGCATAGACTGCCAAGCCCAGAAGATACAAAAGGCAGCTGAAATAAAACACAGCAAATTTGCACTGCGTGATCGCGATATAGCCCTTTTCCCAGACTGAAAGGATCAATGCGGCAGGGATCTCTATCGCAAAGATATTTGTCCAGATAGTCGGGAAATACTTTTCCTCCGGATTTTTACAGGCTTCTGCGTTTCTCATTCCATAATATATCTGTACTGTGTTTTGGTCTCAACTTCCGTGTTC
>JAZUDF010000176.1:0-18228 GCA_045639485.1 Faecousia sp.
TTTTTCCCTTGCAAGCAGAACCGAACTATTGTATAATAATACGGTATAAGATCGTCGAAAACAAGAGAAAGCGGTGGAATGATGATACATTATGCTGTCAAAATCAACGGGGGATGTGAAGACGGCCGTCTGCTCAAGTTCAAGGAGTTCGGAAACGCCGCCTCCCTTTGGCTTGGGGAAAACAGTGCGACTTTCACTTTCTGGGGAAAATACCGCATTGAGGCCGATTTGCTGGTCACCTTTCAGACCTCCGGCCTGCCCTACGTGATCGCACGCGAGGACATGACGGAGTGGCAGCGTGATCATGCGGACGTCGGCTATGCCTTCCGCGGCTGCTACCGAAAAATGCATCTGGTCCACGCCATCATTTTCAATTCCGGCATGGAGATCAAAAATATCAGCATCTCGGTCGACAATGACGCTGCCGTGGAGTTTACCCGCGAGAGCAATCCGAATTTCCCGTTCATGACGAGCATGCTCCCCGTCGGTGATCTGAAGCTTCCCACCTCGATCGTCAACAATCAGGATATCATCGACACCGTTCTCAGCCGGTCAAAAACCGCCGCTGACAACGACCTGATGCTTTGTGCTCTGCAGGCGTATATGCTCAGCAAAACGCGGGAATATGCCGTTGACCGTTTTTTAAATCTCTGGACGGCGATGAACGCCGTTTACAACTGGCTGGCACGGGAATTCCAGTGGGAAACGTCCTATAACGTCTCCTGGGAATACACCGAGGAGATCTTCCGCTCTTTCTGGCAATACGACTCAATGTTCCCGGACATGCGGGAAGACGTCATCCGTAAAGTCATCCCGAGGGCAGCAGACCGGCTTTCCCGCGAGAAGAAGATCATTGAAGAACTCACAAAGCGGAATGACAAAACCGCACTGGAAAAAGTCCGCCGCAGTGTTCCCTATCAGGAGATCATGCGGTACTGCATCCCGGATTCGTATCTGTTTTTCTCAAACGATGCCGACGGGATCGCCGCGATGATGAAGTGGATCTGTCCGGATGCCTACTTCCCCGCACGTTTCAACATTGAAAACGTCCACGTTGTCAGTCTCGCACTGCAGTCCTGTATCGCAAGCTGCACGGACAAGCGAAGTGAGGACGGCACCCGGCGTCTGCACGAGCTGTATGACACGGCTCTGGCTCGCATGAAGGACAAGACGGTGCCGATGAGCGGATTTGACCGTCTGTTCGAACTGGCAGATCACTGCTGCGACCATCTTGAACATATCCCCGGGCAGAAAGTTGAAGGAAACATCCCGCTGTACTGCTATCTGCTGCTTGCCTATCCTTATATTTTGCGATGCAATCTGTTCCACGGCTCCAAGACGCAGACCGTGATCGCCGCCTACGACGATCCGGAAATGCTGGATTACAAGGTCGTATGTGAATTTCTCGACCGCTTTCTGGAAGAGCGTCTGCCGCAGATCTTCTCCGGTCACTGGCACGACGGCGATCCGGACTGGTATGAGCGGATTGAAGATAGCCTCAAGTGCAGATTTTTCTCGCAGAACAAGGATGAAGATTGGCCGCCCAGACCGACGGACGGTGCTGCCGTCCGTCTGCGGAAATTCATCCTGAAGGATGAACTCATTCAGGAATTAAGAGGAAACCGCTATTAACAAAGCATCGGAGGAACTGTCATGACACTTGAAGAATACCTCGGTACGGAAAGCTGCCGCAGGAAGCTGCTGGTCATCAGCTCTGTGAGCAAAGGAAACGAACTGCTGCGTCTGTATGCCGCACGTACCTGCAGGCCCGTCCGCAACACCGTGTGCATCACGCTCCGCGAGCTTGCTTTGACCGTCTACCGGTACGGCATGGCCGAGGCCAACACGATCCCCGCAAGGCTTCTGGAGTCTTCTGCGGCTGCAGTTTTGCTGCGTCGTGTCGTTTTAAATCTCAACGAAGAGCTGCAGTTCTTTACCGACGAAAATATGCTGACACTCCCGATGGCGGTGCTTCTTTACCGTACAGTGGCTTTGCTGCGTGCAAACGGCTGGACGGGAAACGAAGATGACAACGATCCGAAGATCCGTGATCTCAAGCGTATCATTCCCGCCTTTGAAGCCGCGATGGAAGCAAGTAATCAGATGGACGACGTTCTGCTGATGCAGACTGCCGTCTCCGTCATCCGCGGGTGGGCAGAGCCTGCAAAGACGGTGCACGGTCTGCTCGGTGTGCAGCTTGCCTGCGTAAAAGAAGACACCGAACAGTTGAACAACGCAGAGCTGGCATTTCTTGTGCTGCTGCAGCAGGCGATCAACGGAGAAGAACGGACGGTCTCGGTATTTGACGGCGAGCCTGCTCCCGGCACGCTGCCTGCCGTACCGACAGAAACGGCATTTTTCCGCGGCTACGGGCACTATAACGAAGCAAATTATATCGCAAACGATATTGCACGCAGCGGGTATGCACCGGGCGACGTGGAGGTGCTGTGTACCTCGCAAAGCCAGCTGCCCGCGATCCATGCCGCACTGTGCGGCAACGGCATTCCCGCCGCCGTTCTCTCCGCCGCTCCGGCAGCGGGTGATCCGTATCTCCGACTGGTTGCACGAATTCTGGACTGGTCGGCGGATGATTATTCTGAAACGGCACTCAAAGCCATTCTTGCCTCGCACCTGGTCAACGCACCCTATACCGCAGATGACGGGAGCACGCACAATGCCGTCCGATGGACAAACTATTTCCGTCATATTCTCGAACCGAAAAGGCGGTTTGACGATGCCTATATTCTGGGTTGGGATTATCAGAGAAACTGCGAGTTCATCGAATCGGAACGCATGCTGACGCAGGAGCCGCGTACCCTTGCGGCACTGGAGCTGCATGCGGGACTGCTCGACGTTTTCCGTTCGCAGGACGGTACGGAATACGTCAATGTCAGCCCCTGCGAGCTGTACGGTAAGATCGAAGCATTTCTGGACGCTTTTACAAAGCCCCTCTCGGCTGCTGACGGTGCAGGCAAAAACGCGTTTTATCAGCTGCGTGCCGCCGCAGAGCAGGAGACGGAAGAGCTCCCGCTTCCCGAAGCAATTTGCTTTATCCGCGATTTGCTTGACGGTGCGATGACGTCTGACGGAAGTTCGGATGCCGCCGTCAGCGTACGTCTTACATCAGATTGGCGGCTGTCCGACCGCAGGTATCTTTATCTGATCGGTCTGTCCTTCCGCGATCTGCAGCAGGACACGACAGAGTCCCCCGTGCTTTCCGACAGCGAGCTTTGCACTGTTCTGCAAAACGGTGCTGCCTTTACAACAGCGGCTAAGACGCAGCAGCGGGAGAAAAATATCTGCCGCACGATCGCAGGCTTTTCCGGTGACTGTATCAACTTCGGCTACTCCTCTTTCGATGCCGACTATTTCTGCGAAAGCAACCCCTCGCTTTTGTTCTGCGAGCTGATGCACAGTGCGGAAACGTCATTTGAAGAACTGCCGGAATTCGTTTACGGCAGCCATGCGGAGGACACTTTGTTCCCCGCACAGGCCGGTGACGCACTTTGTGCCCCGCCGCGTAGCGACACGAGTCCGAGCAGCCTTGAGCGTCTTTTGTCCTGCCCGAAGCGGTATGCTTTTGAAAAACTGCTTTATCTGCCGGATAAGGCTCCGGCAAAAAAAGAGTATTTCAAATGGCTCGATGCCCTGCAGGCCGGCTCCTTCTTCCACAAAATTGCAGAACGGTACGTCCGTGAAGTGCTGTTTCTGCCGACAGGTGTCGCCCTCCCGGAGCAGGCAGACGCCGATCGCATTGCCCGGATCATTGCAGAGGAATATGCAGATCTTCGCCGGAGGATCCCTGCAGCAGTTGACTCCCGTGCAGAGCGTGAAAGAAGAGATACGCAGGATATGTTCTGCGACTATGCCGTCTGGCTGCAGGCACAGATGAATGAGGAAGGCCGTCGGCCGCTGTTGGTCGAGCAGGACTTCTCCGATGCCGGACTGACGCTTACGGATCATACCGGGAAGGAATACACCTTTACGGTCAAGGGTGCGATCGACCGGATCGACTATCGGCTGCTGCCGGATGAAAACAAGATCGAGCTGCGGATCGCCGATTATAAGACCGGCAAGCTTTTAAATAAAAAAAGCGAAGACAAGCTCGGTTTGCTGCTGCAGCAGATCTTCTACGAAAAAGCACTGATGGACAACGGGCAGTTTGAAGGTACCGGCATGCTGCAGTACGTCAAAGAGCAGATCGCACAGCGTGAGCAGCGACCGGAACTTGCCCGATGGGAGGCCGTCTTCGGCGGCTTCTATTACGAATTCCCGAAAGAGCTGTGTGATTATCGGCCGATGAATTATGACCTTGCACAGTGTCGGCTGCGGACAGTCCTGACCGTACTCAGCACAACAAACTGCTATCCGGACCCGGAGACTTTTGCCGCACTTTTACCGGGACTTATGGAAGAATACGTCCAAAATGATCCCACGCTTGCACAACTGGCCAGTTTGAAACCCAATACCGGCAACTGCGGATCTTGTGTCTATAAAGAGATCTGCGGCAAGCATGAAGAGAAATGGGGGTGAACGGTATGACAGAACAGGAACGTGTTTTACGCGATGAACTGCGTTTGAAAACCGACGGAGAAGGCAGGCGGAACTACGCCGTTACGGCAGGTGCCGGTGCCGGCAAGACGACAATGCTCTCTCACCGTGTCTGTCAGCAGCTCTGCGAGGGTATCCCCGTAGAGGCGTTTGCCGTGATCACCTACACCGACGCAGCCGCTTCGGAGCTGCGGGAAAAGATCACCTCCCGCCTGCGGGCAGCCGCAGACGACGACGCCGCCTCCCCGGAAAGCAGAACCCATGCCGAAAACGCCTTGAGCCGCATCGAGCGGATGCAGATCTCCACGATCCATTCCTTCCTTCTGAAAATCCTGCGGGAAAACGCCTTTGCATCCGGTGTTGCACCCGGAGCAACCCTTCTGAAAGAGCAGGACGACATGCAGAGAAAAGTGGATTTCTTTCAGCGGTGGTATCGCAGACATCCCGGCGAGGTCGAACGTTTTCAGACCAACTGGCTGGTCACGGATGAAAAAGCCAAGGTGATCCGTGCACTGCAGGATCTTTTCTGTGATCTTGCAAACGTGCGTGAAACGGTCGTTTACGACACCTCCGATCCGGCACCGATGCTGGAACGGGCGGCCGATGAATACAATGCTTTCTGGATGCCGAAGCTGCCACGGTTCAAAGAAGTCTTTGAGGCAAACCGCCCCAGAAAAAACACCGGCGAGCTAATAAGACTCAACAAAGGCGGAGCGGCTATGATCAACGCACTTGCCGCCGCAGAAGTTCATGACGGCATTGCACGTGCAGAAGATATTTCCACCGTTCTGCAAAAGGTTTCCGAGCGTCTCAACGGCAAGCTTGACTCTCTGTATCCGAAAAAAAGGGGTGCGGATAATCTGGACGATGATCTTGATGCGATCGAAGAATTAGAGTTCCCGGCAAAGGCACCGGCACGCGAATGGAGTTTTGCCGAACGGGAAAGGCTTGCATTCGATGCACAGAAAGCCTCGCAGACTGTGGAATTTTTCCTGCCTCTGCAGCGGGAATATCAGGCTCTGATCGACAGTGAGACGCAGCAGCTTTCCAACGATGATATTCTCTACCGTGCAGACAAGCTCCTGCAGGAACACCCCGAGGTACTTCGCAAGCTGCAGGAAACCTATACAAAAATCTATGTGGACGAATTTCAGGACACCACACGCCTGCAGACCAGCATCATCCGCAAGCTTGCAGGTGCAGACGGTGCCCCGGAAAACTGTCCCTTTGCCGATAACCGGCTGATGCTCGTGGGCGATCCGAAGCAGTCCATCTATCGCTTCACCGGTGCGGAAAAGAGCATTTTTGACAATATCATCACAGAAATGGATCAAATGCCGAATGCACGTGCCGCAACGCTGCACGCCAATTTCCGCTCCAATTCCACGATCGTCGATTGGCTCAACGAACACTATCGGTCGGTCATGGGCGAAGCTTACACGGACATGGATACCGACTGGGTGCCGCAGGATCCGGATGCTCTGCACGGTGTATTCCGTTTTTCTCTCTCAGACGAGACGCCTGACAATCCGACAGCAGTCGCAGAGCTCATCAGGACGCTTACAAATGACGACCGCTTCTATCTGGAGGAATACCGTCACGATGCACCCGAAGGCCGACAGTATCTGCGTCGCAAAATCCGATATTCTGACTTTCTCGTGATCACCGGACAGGCCAAAAACGTGACTGCACCGTTTGTTGAGGCATTTGCTGCGGCGAACGTCCCGGTCAGCGTGCAGGGTAAGTTTGAAGTGATCGACGACGGTATTCTCCGCTCCTTTGTGACACTGGTCAGATGGCTGGCGAATCCGAAGGACACCGTGCTGCGTCATGCCGCACTGAAGTTCACCGCAGGGAAGGATCCGACACAACTTTCTGCGGACGCCTATGCTGCAGAACTCTCGGCACTGGACGACCTGCTCTCACGGCTTTCCGGAGAAGGCCGGGATATGGCAGCGATCGTACGGCGTCTGCTCAACGAAGAAACTCTGTTCATTCCCAAGCGGGAGGAGCCTTATTCCTCGCAGGAACTGCGGATGCACCGCACCCGTCTGCATCAGATGGTCGAGGCGTGTCTTGCCGACTGCAGCGGGGATCTGTACGATCTGGCAGCACGGATGGAGGAGTATCTGGTCTCCAGCGTCAGCAAGGAGATCCCGCCCGAAAGTGAGATCAACGCCGTCCGCCTGATGAACGTCCACAAGTCAAAAGGTCTGACTGCAAACATCGTGATCATCGCCGACCGCAGTACCGGCTTTAAAGAAAATCTCGGTAGTTTCAAGAAGGACGGTTTTTACTATCCGTCCGTCATCACCGGCTTCGGTGCCGGCAAGAAGTTCTTCCCCGCTTACGGTGCAGATCGGGATCTGATCAACTATGCCGTGCAGGAAGAGCAGCGGGAGATGCAGCGTCTGGAATACGTGGCGGCAACCCGTGCGGCACACGCACTGATCTTCTCCCCGCACGAGGACGGCACCTGGTTCAGTGCGGAGGAATACAGCATTCCGTCTTTGGAGGATATTGCGGATTGGATGGATGCACGCAGACCTGCCGATCTTCCGGAAGAAGAACTGCAGGCACGCAGAGGCGAGGTGCTGACCCTTCGGGATCTGCAGGAAAACCTTGCCGCACGGCAAGAGCCGTCGCTGCCGGTATTCAGCCTGATGCCGAGCGGACTTGAGCGTGAAGGGAAATCCGGTTTCACGCCGCAGGAGCCGGGATATGAGGCAGAAAATCGCCCGTCCGGAAATGTCTTCGGCACCGCCCTGCACCGTGTATTCGAGCTTGCCGTGCTTTTGCCCGGCACAGATCCCGCACAGCTTGTCCGCATGGCGATCGACGAGCAGAAGGAAGCGTTGCACCGGAGTGACGATCCGGATGCAATCGAAGCCTTCCTTTTGCAGAAGGTGCCCGCCTATCTGCGGGAAGTCCTCACACCCGCACTTGCAGACGCGGAGGAGATCCTGCCCGAATTCTCCTTCTCCTTCTACGTCCCGCCGGAAGAGCGTGCTGACTTTGATGCAAAGATCCTGCTGTATCTGAAGGAAGCCGACCGTGCAGCAGCCCAAACTGCGGAGCGGATCCTTGTCAACGGGCAGGCTGACCTTGTGGTCAGATACCGTGACGGCAGCATCCGCGTGTTCGACTACAAGTCCGACTGCCGCGACGGAAAGCCCGTGGACGCTTTTGAGGCGGCAGCCTATTACAAGTATGAAGGGCAGCTGGCACTGTACCGCTACGCCGTCGGCAAATGCTTCGGTGTCGCTCCCGATGACATTACAACAGTGCTGTTCCACATGTACCGGATCTGATCCGACCACGGAGAAAAAAAGCCAAAAGCAGCGACAGGCAATGACGCCTGCCGCTGCTTTTTTGAACTGACGGAAAAATTATTTTAAATTACAATTTGTGTGTGCTATCATACTGTTCCCGCAGATGAGGCGGTGCGTTCCGTAGCAAGCCTACAGAAAAAGTATTTTAAATTGCGTTTTGCGTGTGCTATCATGCAAACACTTCAAGCGAAACACTGTAAGATGATCATTTTATATACAAAGGAGGACTTCCATGACTGCAAACTATCAGGAATACTACGACATGACAAATAAAGCCAGCAGCCTTTTCAACGAGAAGAACTACAAAGAGGCACTTGCACTCTTTCAGGCTGCAGAAGCACTGGGAAACCCGTGTTCTCCGTATTCCCCGGAGCTGGCGGGAACCTATCAGCAAATGGGACTTTGCTGCAAGGCGTTAAACGACGCAGAGAACGCTTTGAAGTATTTTTTCAAAGCCTTTGAAACGGCATCTTATTCTGTGGAGTGCAACACTCCGTGCAATATCGCGATGAATGCGCTTGTCAACATTGCAGACACGTTCCTCGCAGAACGGTACGACGACCGTTCGGAGAAACGAGCGATGCATTTTTTCAGAATGGCATATGCCCTGCATGAGCACAGCGACATCAACGCGATGCCCATTTCGTTCGATGAGTTCCTTCGGAAAGCCGAGGAACACAGCGGAGAGTTTTACTGGTACTGAAAAACTGCCGCTTTTCAGTATCCGCACGACACGAGACCTATCCAACACAAAAAGGAGGACGCGTATATGAGTCTGAAAGAACGTCTGGAAGAGAACAGAAGAAAGTTTGACGAGGAGCAGCGTCGTCACAGAGAAGAAATGGACCGCAAGTACCGCGCAAGAGACAACATGGTACACACGAAAGATGAGCGCGAGCGCGCCATCTACGAAGCCATCTGGCTCGGCTGACAGGCCGAAGTATCACAACGGCAGTGTACCCAAACCGCATCATCGCACAAAATCGCGATATGCCAGGCGAGAAAAAGAGCAGGAACACGCACTGTGTCCCTGTTCTTTTTTGCGTTGGCTGCTTGAAATGCTGTGCGCTCCGCGCTATAATGTAGGCTGATTTGAAAGGCAGGTGCAGAAAATGATCGAGTTTGAAACAAAATTGCTTTGCGGCATGACCTTTATTGATCTCTTCGCCGGCCTTGGCGGATTCAGGATCGCGTTGGAGTCTCTCGGGGCAAGCTGTGTGTATTCTAATGATTGGGATCATTTTGCACAGGAAGTCTATCACGAAAATTTCGGTGAGATCCCGGAGGGAGATATTACGCAGGTCGACGAAGCAACGATCCCCGATCACGATATTCTGTGCGCGGGCTTTCCCTGTCAGGCGTTTTCCATCAGCGGCAAGCAAAGAGGCTTTGAGGACAGCCGCGGGACGTTATTCTTTGACGTTGCAAGAATCGTCCGGTGCAAACGGCCGAAGGTCGTTTTTATGGAAAACGTAAAGAACTTTGCGGTTCACGATGAGGGGCGAACACTGGAAGTCGTCCGCACCACCATGCTGGATCTCGGTTATTCCTTCTTTTACAAGGTTCTCAGTGCCACCGATTACGGTATGCCGCAAAAGCGTGAGAGGATCTATATGGTCTGTTTCCGAAACGATCTGGGCATTGAAAGCTTTGCTTTTCCAAAGCCCTTTCCGCTTGAGAAGCACGTTGAGGATTTTCTCCTGCCGGAAGAAGAAATTCCTGCCAAGTACTACGTTAACCGGCCGGATACCTATATGGACGGTAAAGCCGATGATGTATACAGCGACAAGCCCATTCGCCTCGGTCACGTGAACAAGGGCGGTCAGGGCGAACGCATTTACAGCACAAAGGGGATCGCGATCACGCTGTCGGCGTATGGCGGCGGTGTTTTCTCCAAAACCGGGGGTTATGCCGTAAACGGAAGATACCGAAAGCTCACGCCGAGAGAATGTGCGAGGATCATGGGCTATCCGGACACTTATAAAATCATCAAAAATGACAGTCAGGCTTACAAGCAATTCGGTAATTCCGTCGTGATCGACGTGCTGCAATACATTGCCGAGCAAATCGGGCTCCGGCTCACGGAGGCGATTGCGAATGAATGAAATAGATTTCCGAAACGCAATGGAAGCAGCCGGTCGGAACAGAAAAGTGATCGGCGATATGATTTGTCGAATCAAACGCGTAGAAAAAGAGTTAGGTTGGATCGACATTGACGAAGAATATGAAAACGACCGGTGTCAACATTTGCTTTCGCTCTTTGTCAACACCGGTCGTAATGCCCGCATGCAGGAGTACCGCACTTCCCTGCCGATTGGTAAGTACACTCTGAATAATTATCGACACGCAATTCGTGTCTATGCCGATTTTATGGCCGCACGTTCATCCGATGCAGTCGATAAAGGATGACAGGTCTTCTTTTCCCTGATAATCTTTCTTGAGTCTGATCTGGAAAATGACGTTGCAGTTGCACGTGTTTGAGAGTCTTCTGATCAAGTAGCTGCTATTCGCTCCGTGCCGAAGCAGGTATCTGTACCGCTCTCCCTGAAGAACTGATCCGTCAAGATTGCGGGGTGAGTTTAAATACAGTTCTTTACCAGCCGGCTGCAGCGTTCCGGGAATTTCGTTCTGCAGCAGGAGGCGGTTGATTTCATCCCAGTTTTTCTCTGAGGGATGTGATGAACCGCTTTTTTTCATTCTGTAGCAGCAGGATGCCGAGAAGTAGTCTTCAAATTTCTCGATCGGGAAAATAATAAACTCCCTGCCGCACGTGATAAAAAACTGAACGCCCTTCCATCTGTAGTACGCTTTGATCCACTCGTAGAACACGCTTTCGTCCAGTTCGATCGGAACGCCTGCTGTTCCGGCATTGACAAAAGCATCGTAGCGGGCGTTCATGTGCTCCATGATCGTGCGTGTCGTGTCAAAGGACGGCGTTGCATTTGCCGGGGAGTATTCAAACTCACCGCTGTTCTCATTCGGGAACAGGACAAACTGTCCGCACTGTGCCGACTTGCTCTTTACCTCGACATAAAACGGCTCACCGCTTGCAGGAATGACGTATACGTCAGGTTTCGTAGAATCGGACTTGCCGAACGCTTCAAAATGAGCACGGTTTCCGTATGTATTTTTGAGATAGTTGTAGCTTATGTCTTCAAATACTTTCCACGCTTCAGCCATCGTATTTCTCTCCTTTCAGATAATCCATGACGGAATTGCCCGTCGGACGTTCTTCGTCTTTTTTTATTTACCACATATATTATATCATAATTCCGCAAGTGGTAACATCGTTACTTATACTTTTTGATATACTTCTTTCATCCGGATAAGCAGTTGTTCTTCTGCCAAAATTTATTTTTGTCCAGAAAAAATGCAGCAGGTCTCCTGCCATACTAAAAATGCCAGAAAAAATGGCAGAATCAAATGGGGCAAAATGCCCCTTTGATCAATTTCAGATTGGAGTTTTGCTGATAGTATACACTGACGCAAACAGCCCCGTGGGCGAGCGCTCACGGGGCTGTCCTTTATCCGGATTTATCTGTATCTGTTCAGATGGGTACGAACTGTGCACCTTCGCCCGGCTGCGGTTCACCGGGGATGGGGATGATGGGGCGGTCTTTGCCGATCAGGTTCGGGGTCACGCCGCCGACAATATTTTCAAGTTCTTCATCATTTACTTTGCACCAAGGGATCATTTTTATTTCCTCCTTAATAGAAATGTGTCTGTTGTGTTTTGATACGGTCGGATTATCTTTGGCTGCGGTCGAATCACTCTGCCCGCGTGAGGTACTGCTCGTCGACATTGAAGTACTCTTCACCGGACTTGGTCATAATGTCGTAGACCCACTTGCCGTCCTTCTCTCTGCAGCCGGTGATCGCACCGCTGTATTTTTCAGAAGTGTCGTATGCGACCAGAACCCAAAGCACAGAGTTCCAGAAGCCGGAAATGGGGATGTAGACATTGACGATCTCGCCGACGAAGAATTTCGCCTCGCTGCCGTAGACATAGTCCTTGCCGCCTGCGATCGCTTCGAGCTGCACATCGGAAAGTGCATTCAGTTCAGTGTCAGCCTGTGCCAGCTGCTCGCGGATCTTGTTCAGATTTTCTTCTCTTGTAGCCATGATGTATTTCCTCCGAAATTGTTTTATTTTCATTTTTGTTTTTGTTGTTTTATTTGCCTGACACTCTTATATACGAGGCACCAAAAAAGATAGCTACAACTTTTTTGATTTTTTCCAAATAATATTGCAGACGTTTCCGTGCACTTCGTTGTCAAGCCGCCGCAGCCTCTTTGCACATTCTGCATGTGTCGCCGGCAGCCCTCAGGCGTGTTACCGATCGCATATCAGAACCCCCGGCAGCAAGTAAAAGATCGCTGCCGGGGGGTGCCATAATTATATATACACTTTCAGCTTTATCCGTTTATGACAGGCCCTTCGTCAACGGAATAAGTTACGATTCCGTTCTTTACCAGGAGAATCATCCCGGGTTCTAACTTCAACAGGCTGCCGGCTCCTTCATAGAGGTACTCTGACGATGCCGCATTCTGTTCAACTGCCTCGTTTTCCTCTCCGTGCGTAAATCTGCCCGATTTGTGATACGCAAGATAGCTGTCCTTATCCGCAAACAGATCAAGCTCCGGATAGCCGGATGCATATGCAATATTCAAAGTCTCAGCCGGGATATCTTCTCCGACTACATAAACGCCCGGATACAGCATCTGCGACTCTGACGGATCAAATTTGGTGAACTCGCACTCCCCCAGATTGTACAGAACGACATTCCCTTCCTGTAAGTTGACGTAGATACTCTCGCTCTCTTTCGGGTACTGATCTGCCCATGCGTTCTTCTCGACTGCTGCACAGTATTCACCGTTCGTGAACTGATCTGCGTTCAGAAACGCCTCGTATTCCGTCTTGCCTGAAAACACGATAAATCGCATGCCGTAATCCGTCCCGGTACAGGTAACAATGTATTTCCCCGCCGGAAGCTCTTCGCCTACCGTATAGACTTTTTCGGGATACGATTTTCTTTCCGGATCCTCTTCCGGCTCGTCCTCTGTGTCGGTCTCAGTCTGTTCATTCACTGTCGTCGCGGATTTTTCGGTTGCTTCCTCATGGATCACCGGTCCGTCTGCGGAACACGCCGCAAATGAAAGTGCGAGGATGAGCCCAAGGACCGCTGCGATAATTCTGTTTTTCATAAAGCTGCCTCCTTATAGATCTTCTATCTGAAAGCCGCCGAAGTTCGCCAGAGCCTGTACAATAAATCGGCAGCCATCTTTCCCGTAATTCTGCTCGTGCATTTTGGCGACATCACCGGCGACAAAAAACTGTGCCTGTGCCTTTGCTAATTTTTGCAGCGTGTCTTCGCCGTCGGCACACTCAAAGGTCTCTTTCTGGTATGTCAGCATCAGGCGGACAACACGCTGAACAGTCTCATCAGAGCACGGCAGCTCTTTCATGTCCGTGAGCACCTGACAGTAACCGTGAATCGGCAGCACCTGCATCAACTGTTCCGTGTCAAAATCCACCGGCAGCTCTTCCGGCACAAAAGAGTCGGCTTTCGTCTGCAGCCTGTCAAAAATGCTCCAGTTTTCACGCGCACAGGAGATGAATTCATCAAATTTAATGCTGCCGAGTCGTGATACATACGGCACACAGCCGGTCAGCTTGATCGCCTTTGCAAAATCAAGCTTTTTCTTTGCTTCGTCGAACTCTTCCTGCAGCATTTCGACCTTCTGTGCAACTGCGGTTTCAAAATCGAACTCCGGATCGCTTATAAAAGCACGAATCTCCGCCGCCGAAAAGCCGATGCTGATCAGCAGCTTGATGCCCCAGATCCGCTGCATATCTTCTTCGCTGTAATCACGGTAGCCGTTCTCCGGGTTTTGCGTTTCGTTTCTGGAAAGCAAACCGGACTTTTCGTAATAGCGGATCATGTCGCGGGTGATCCCGAGATGTTCCGTTACCCATTTAATGGAATGTCCCAACGTCCTGCCCCCTTTCGGAAATATGATACACCTTGGGGTCAGACCAATGTCAAGGATTATTTTGCACCATCTGCATTTTCTCGGCCGGTTTCGTCCGGTTCTATTGATTTGGCAGAAAAAATGACTTATAATGAGAAAAAATCGGCAAAGGAGAGAGAAAGATGGGAAAAGCATCCGTACGGGAAAATAAGAATATTTATTTTCAAACACGCGAAGAACTCGGCCTGACACGTGAGCAGGCAGGCGATCTGCTCGTAACCGTCCCGCCGGAACGAATTGAAAAAATCGAAAACGAACGTTCCCTTCCCCACCCGGAAGAAGTACTGGCAATGTCACGTGGATACCGGAAGCCGACGCTCTGTAATAATTATTGCTCTACCGAGTGCCCGATCGGGAAGCAGTATGTGCCGAAGGTCGAGGTAAAGGAGCTCTCCGCGATCGTCCTTGAAATGCTCGCCTCGCTGAACGCGGTCAATCGCAAGCAGGAACGGCTGATTGAGATCACCGCTGACGGAAAGATCGACAATGACGAAATCGACGATTTTATCTATATTCAGGACGAACTGGAACGGATCTCTATCACGGTTGAGACCTTGCAGCTGTGGGCGGAAAAGATGCTCGCAAGCGGTGTCATTGATGCCGAAAAGTACAATGAAAGAAAAAACAAATAAACCTTTTGGCTTCTTTAGCACAGCGTTTTTTGACAAAACGCTGTGCTTATTTTTCTGCAAAAGTGAAATTACCGGTGGTTAATTTGCTGCTTTTGTCCTGTATTGTGATGCGCGTCTGCCCTATAATAACCGTGAAAAGGAAAGGAGGTCGACGCCATGACTGTTCGTGAAAGAATCCTGGCATTACGCCTTCTGGAAAAGCAGAAGAAATGCCCGGAGTATGCCGAAAAAATCGGTGTTCATGTCAAAATGGAAGAAGCAAGCACAAAGAAGACCAAATAAGGGAGTGATCATATGGTACTTCTGAAACTCGCAGTCGTCTTGTTATTCTGCTGGCTGCTTTTTATCTCTGTAAAACTGTTGTTCAGGCTCGCCTGGGGTGTCACAAAGCTCATTTGCATGATTTTGTGTATCATTGCATGCCCGGCACTGGTACTTTGCCTGTTATTTGCAGGCGGGATCGTACTCTTTTCTCCGGTCCTCCTGCTGATCGCAGCCTGTGCTTTACTAATTAAAGCAGTCGAGTCATAGCAAAAGCCCTCTATTTCTCCGAAACGGTGCAAATAGAGGGCTTTATTTTACTGTTCTTATCATTTATTTCCTACGCAGTCTTACTTATGATATTGATATAAGCCGAATGGCTAAAAATAAAACAAAAAGGAGCATACCGTATGACATCTGAAGAAAAATCCCTGCTGAAAAAACTCAGTTCTGGCGCATTGGACGGCTCTGTTGGAGACAAATTTTATACCTCTGGTGGGTCAGCAGTATGGACCGTTATCAAGGACGGCGTGATAACCCGGTTCAAGCAAGGGCCTAGCCGGAAATTCTTCGATGGCAAAGAAAATGTTCGTACAGAAGGGGTTTTGCATATCTTGGCTCAGTGGAAAACTCCTGATGAAATCCTGGCATTTCTTCAAAAATTCGGGTGGTTGCTCCCGGATAAGACTGCAAAGTCGTACAGCGCAAAATTCAAAAAATAGATTAGACCAAAAACAACATTTCAACTAACGGAGGTATTTACTATGAGCGAGAGATTCCCCAACATCGATTGGTATTGTGACCGTTGCAACGCGTATTTAAATGACCAGCCGGGATTTGACGACCACAAGTACACCTGGAAGTGCACCGAATGCGGTCACAAAAACAGCATTTCCTCAGATGACATCTACGAATCCGAGGAAGACTTCAGAAACTACAAATAAATAACTGCAGCCCTCTATTTCTCCGAAACGGTGCAAATAGAGGGCTTTATTTTACTCTTCTTATCATTTATTTCCTGCGCAGTTTTTCTTATGATATTTATGTAATCCGAAGGAATTACAGTATAAAAAAGAAAGGAAAGATCAAATGAAGACATCAGAGCAGTACCTCAGAGAAATGGAAGACTCCGGGATCCTCATGGAGAAGGAAATGACTTTTACAGAGTACGCAGACGACTTGCTTGCCTTTCAGGACATGGTCACCAAAATGATTATGGGCGCAAAATACGAAGAAGGTATGCGGCTCGACAATGCCCGAAGCTGGTTGGAATCTGTCGGACGTCAAAAAGGCTTTTCCGAAAACACGGAGTTCCGAAACGGCATTCAAACCTTGAAAAAAATTGAGCGTGAGATTGCCATCGCGCTCTCCGGCAAAAAAGGCGAACAACTTGTCAGTAAAACGCTTGAGTATGTGACCCGCCCGAATGTATCCGTTTTCAAAAATGTTTACCTGTCGGATGGAAACGAAGAAACCGAGCTCGACGATGTGATCCTGACCGATAGCGGCATTTTGATTCTCGAGGTCAAGAAAGTAAAAAGCGACATTACTTTTGCAGCCGATGGACGGATGCTCCGCAACGGAAACGAGTGCTTTGACAACCGGCCCATCGCAGAAAAGATGCAAACAAAGCGCCGCCTGTTGAGAAAACAGTTAGAAGCCGAAGTCGCCCGCCGCGGGCTGGACATTTCGGTACGTGTTGACAGTTTCATTGTTCTGTCTCCCCCGCACGGCCAGTTCATTCATGTGAAAGATGACTATCGAAAAGAAAAATACTGTTTCAGAAGCAAGCTGACAGAACGCATCGATCATTACGGCAATGCCTACTACAGCGAAGAGCAGTTGGAGGCAATAGGCAATATTCTTTCAAATATGGAAGCAAACAAAAAGAGATTTGAAGAAGGAATCGATTTTGATGACGCACGTCGATCTCTTGCTGATGTCCTTGCTTTGATCCATTCGGAGACTGTCACCGTTAAAAAGCCCGTACCTGTCCACGCAAATCCTTCTAAGTCGAATTCGCGTGGGCAAGCCACAAAGTTTGTCATAAAAGCTCTCGGCGGTGTAGCAGCTATCGGAGCCTGCATAGCACTTGGCTTCGGCCTCTCTCGTGCCGGTTAGACAAAAGTCTCATAATTCGCCAATTCAATACAATTAAGCCTCTGTAATTTACCACATCGATCATTTATTATACAGAAATATATATGTAAGATATTAATGTAAGCAAACAGCTTGCAATGAGTTTATGATATTGGAGGTTACTACTATGGCAAGGGCAAGTTTGGAAAGAGAGAACGCGTATCTCAAAAAGGAAAATCAGCGTCTTCATAAACTGTGTGCTGAAAAGGACTCATTCTTCATGGAACTGATGGCCGACGGGTTGCGTCATGGCAGCAAACTCGCTGCGCAGCATATGTCAGACAGAAAAAAGTATATCCACGGCAAGTAATCCGGACTAACAGGAGGTACAAATATGCGAAGATATCACGATTTAGAGCCCGGCGATGAGGAGGTCCTCGACAAATGCCCAAAGTGCGATGAAGGGTATATGGTACCCACCCGCGGGGACTGGTATCAGTGCAGCGAATGTGGATTTGAAGCAAAAGAAGACGATTACGGCGTTCTCTGGTTCGATAAATAAAGACGCCGATCCGAAAAAAGAAAGGATGTGAAAATAGTGCAGCAGTGTCCGTTTTGCGATAAGGTGTACGACGAGTCTGAATACAGCCATTGCCCTTACTGTTCCGGCGAATTAGAAGATGACGACGAAGAAATTCGTCCCTGCCCTGAATGTAATGGTTGCTTGCATTGGGACGGGTATGAATGGGTATGCTCCAATTGTGATTATTCGGAGGAAGACTAAACAGAGCTCCTCATCGCCGGATTGTATTTCGGCGGTGAGGAGTCCTTTTTGCTTTTTCAGTCACGTCCGTCGACCATTTGCGAAAAACATATGGTCGATGGTTTTTTGATATACTGAAACCGCACGGAATAGTATAGATACTCCGTGCAAGCTACATCTGCATCCATATTATGTGCCGTTATTTCAATGCTGCATACGGAGAATATCGCATCATCTCGCACATTCGACAGATAAGAGCCTCTCTTGTTCTACGAAAAAGTGCAAGAATGTGTTTTTATAACGAAGATTTCAAATCCGGCGGGGGGCATTTGTTCGCAAATGTTCGCAAAAAGAGGAGTATTTCGCTTGTTCTAAAAAAGAATGTTCGCAATGGTGAAAATCCGTACTTTTTGGTATCAAAACAGCATAGAAAAAGTCCCGAAAACCGATGTTTTCGGGACTTTGGAGCTGTTACCCGGATTTGTCTGCATTTTTTGCTTCGCAAAAAATAAAGGTTGCGCCGGCGAGTACGGCGGCGCCCGACAGCACACTGTGCTGTCGGAACTGGGTTCAAATCC
>JAZUDF010000177.1:0-3234 GCA_045639485.1 Faecousia sp.
AAAAGAAGTTGAAAAACAAATTGTTTGACTGTATAATGATTTCTGCTTGAAAGAGTACATCTTCGGGCCTTTAGCTCAGTTGGTTAGAGCAACCGGCTCATAACCGGTCGGTCCTGGGTTCGAGCCCCCGAAGGCCCACCAATATAGGGGTATAGCTCAGTTGGTAGAGCGGCGGTCTCCAAAACCGTAGGCCCAGGGTTCAAGTCCTTGTGCCCCTGCCAGAAAAATCCCACACTTGCAACGCAAGTGTGGGATTTTTCTGCTATTTGATATTTGTGTGCAGTATTCTTACTTCACAGGGATCACGGTGCCTGCGATCGTGACGGAAACGATCTGCGACGTGTCAAGGACGGTGCTGCAAAGGTGCTGCATACCGAAAGAGCCCTCCTCTATTGCCGAAAGGTCTCCGTCCTTCGGGAACCATACAGATGCAAACGGAGATCTGATTTCCGCAATTGAAAGACTTGTGCCGTCTGCGAACTGTACGGTGGCGTCTTTGAGCACATTGTCAATATCACGCCGCTGTGCCTGACCGGCTGTGTGCAGGCTGTCTGTATCAGAAGCAGTTACAGGCTCTGTTTCGATGCTGACCTCAATGAAGGTCGCACCGACCGTGACACTCGTCACCTTGCCGCATGAGAGCGAGAGATCTGCAGTGCCGGTCAGAAGGCTGGATTCTGTGATCGGTACATCGACACCGCCAAAGCAAATCGTTTCCTCGTCACAGGTGAGAATCAGCGGGATGTTGATGCCGTCGAGTTCAGTCAGTGCCTCGCTCATCACCGTCACGCGGACAAGCACAGCATTCGTCTCTGCGTCATAATCCACCTGTGATACAAGAACAGTTGCATTCTTCCGCAACGTATCAAGTTCGCCGATATCCCAGTAATAGTGCTCGCCGCCGTTCTGAATCGAAAGTGCAGCCTGCTCCGAAACGGGAGATACCAGGAAAAAGGCATCCATGTTTTCTCCGCTGCAGACGGTTGAGACCAACTTTACATCACCGGTTTCGTTTGTCGGGGCATTTTCATCGGCATACGCTGTGTATTCATTGACAGTCCCGTCCTCATCCATGCCGAGATCCGCCAACGCCCTGTGCTGTGCGGTGGTGATGATCGCAACGGCCGCCGCAGAGATGCAGACCAACGCGGCGATCGCGGCTGCGATCAGCGTGGTGCGTACCGATCTATGTGTTTTTTTCATGATCTGATTTTCCTTTCCTTCCTGCTGCACTGCCTCCATTTTCTGAAGGACGTGCTGCTGAAAGTCAGGACTGAAGTTTGCTTGGTCTATTTCCTTGCGGTAGTTTTCAAAGCCCATCGTATTCTTCCTCCAAAATCGCTTTCAGCCTGGCTTTTCCTCTGTTGAGTCGCGTTCCTACAGTTGCGGTCGGCAGAGCCAGCATTTTTGAAATTTCCTTCAGCGTATATCCTTCATAATAATGCAGGTGAAGGATCGCTGCGTACTTGTCCGGCAGTTGCCGAACGGCTGAAAGGATGGACGGATATTCGGCAGTTTCTTTTTCAGGAAGCTCTTCTATCGGAGCGGCTTTCCCCGCTTTTTTCCGCAGGTCGCTCGCCCGGTTGATCGTGACTCGGATCAGCCATGCCTTTTCGTGCTCCGGATCTCGGAACTCCGGCCGCTTTTCGAGCAGCTTCAGAAAGACGTCCTGCACACAGTCCTCGGCATCTGCCTCGGTCTGCAGGCGACTGAAAGCAAGGTGAAGCAGCATATCACTGTACTGTCGAATGATCCGACACATCAATACTTCGGCGCCGTCTGTATTCATGTGTCTCAACTCCTTTCACCTCTAACACGATTCAAGCAGGCGGTTTTATTCATTGTTTTGAAAACAGCGGCAGTTTCTTTTACGAAACTGCCGCTGTTTTTTCATTCGGTTTTATCTTTTCAGAACAGTTCTGTGCGGGCGGCACTGAAGCAAGCATAGAAAGCACCCTCGACGTCGGACGGTCTGCACGTGACTTTATAAAGTCCCTTGGCGGGCAGCACTTCGCCTAGCTTGGACTGCTTGTCGTCATTGAGGATATTGGCACCGGCTGCTTCGAGGTGGCCGACGGCAACGCCGTAGTGGTAAAGGTCGAAATTCAGTTTGATACCCTTGATGCCCGGTTCGATGGAGTAGCCCAGGTCGCCGAGATGATCCCAGTTCTTGATGCCGTCGATTTTGAAGTTGGAGGCTGTTGCAATACTGAAGCCCATGCCGATGCCGTTGCTCTGCGTCACGGTATGACTGACCTTGCAGGATTTGGCTGCACCGGTCTGACGGTTTTTAAAGGTATACTCATAGTCCGACACAACGCCGATCTTGTCGCAGATCGCTTCATAGACGGGCGTACGCTGCGGCGTTTCCATGATATAGCTCTGATTCATCTTTCCGGTGAAATGGAAGTAATATTCCGTTGTCGGTTCATTGCTGTTTTTGATCGCTTCGACCTGTGCGTCATTTACTTTCGCAGGATCGACTCTGTTCAGCTCGTTATAGTCGTCGGAGTTTGTGCGGATGGCCTTGACACCGAGCACGACGGATGCGATCAGTGCGATCGCACCGATGGCAAGGATGACATATGGAATGAATTCGCCGCCGGGTGTGCTGATGGCTTCGGGGTTTTCCGCCTCATATTCGATCGTGACGGTGTCGCCTTCTTCCATGCCGGTCTCGTAGGCACCGTATTCGATATTTTCGTGACGCACGCCGTTTGCATCGGTGAAGCTGAGAAATACGGTATAGTTCGTTTCGTCACCGAAGCGTTCTTCCACGATCTGCTCAACGGTCGCTTCCGCCGTCAGCTTCTCGGCTTTCGGTGCTTTGAGGACGAACGTGCCGATCGCAAGGAAGAGAATGCCGATCACAAGCAGGCCGACCAGCGTGCGGATCTTTGCATATTTTCTGAGTTTGGATAAAAAGTTCATGGTTTATCTCCTTTTTTCATATTCTATTTAATTATACGAACAATTCCGGAAAAAGGCAAAATAAAGCACGGCATTCGTGCCGCATGAAGTGCAGCGGCAAACCGTCACATTACAAAAAAACACACCGCAAGCGGTGTGTTTTTTTGTGGCTCCTCCTGTCCGGCTCGAACGGACGACCTACGGATTAACAGTCCGGCGCTCTACCGACTGAGCTAAGGAGGAATATCGGTTGGCATTATCTGTTTTTGCAGGTAGACCAACGATCGTCCTGCCGTCCGGAACGCACAGCAAGGGGCGTTCCAG
>JAZUDF010000178.1:0-5254 GCA_045639485.1 Faecousia sp.
CAAAGGAGAATAATTATGGGAAAAGGCGGTTATCGCGGCAACCCGATGATGGGCGGCGGCATGAACATGAACGTGATCAAGCAGGCACAGAAGATGCAGCAGGACATGCTCAAAATGCAGGAAGAACTTGAAACCAAGGAATATGAAGCTACGGTCGGCGGCGGTGTCGTCAGTGCAAAGGTCAACGGCAAGCATGAAGTCGTTTCCGTTACCATCGATCCTGAAGCAGTCGATCCCGAAGACGTTGAAATGCTGCAGGATCTGATCGTTGCAGCAGTCAATGAGGCAATGCGTACTGCAGAGAGCGAAGCAAGTGCCAACATGAGCAAACTGACCGGCGGCATGAATCTCGGCGGATTAGGCGGGCTGTTCGGATGATGCGGTATTTTCCTGCAGCCTTGGAACGGCTGACAGAAGAATTTGCAAAACTCCCCGGCATCGGCAGCAAAACGGCACAGCGACTCGCGTTTTACGTTCTGAGTCTGCCGGAAGAGGAAGCACAGGCATTTGCCGATGCGATCACCGATGCCAAGCAGACGGTGCGTACCTGCCCTGTCTGTCAGAACCTGACGGATGCGGAGCTGTGTTCGATCTGCGATGACGAACAGCGGGATCACGGTACGATCTGCGTGGTCGCAGAGCCGAAGGATGTCATTGCGATGGAACGTGCACGCGAATACAACGGTGTCTACCACGTCCTGCACGGCGTGATCTCACCGCTCAATCACATGGGACCTGATGATATCCGCATCCGCGAACTGCTTGCCCGTGTGGCACAGGGCGGCGTCAATGAGATCATCATGGCGACCAACCCCGACACTGAAGGTGAAGCCACGGCGATGTATATTTCCCGTCTGCTTCGCCCGATGGAAGTCAAGGTCACACGCCTTGCCTACGGCATTCCCGTCGGCAGCCAACTGGAGTATGCGGATGAAGTGACGCTGCTCCGTGCTCTGGAAGGCAGAAGAGAGATCTGAATAAAAAAACAACCGGGTGCATTGCAAAACGCAATGCACCCGGTTTCTCTATGCTTATTCGGTATACGCCGTGCAGTAACGCATCAGGATTGAAGCGACCTCCGCTCTGGTCGCGTCACCCTGCGGATCGAGCCGTGAGCCATCCTTGCCGGAGATCATACCAACGGCAACAGCCCACTGCATGGCATCTTTCGACCATGTGATCTTGTCTGCATCCGCAAATTCGGAAAGGTCTGCACGTTCCTCTGCGGGGCTGCCCACAACATTCTGCGTATAGCCTTTCAGAATTACTGCCATCTGTTCTCTTGTGACAAGATCATTCGGGCCGAACGTCCCGTCCTGATAACCTACGACCACTCCCGTCTGATAAGCCCACAGAACGGCGTTCGTGTACCACTTGCCGTCTGCGATATCAGAAAACACAGGCGTGTATTCCACTGCAGGACTGCCGGACAGGCGGTAAAGGATGGATACGATCATAGCCCGCGTGGTCGTGTTGCCGGGCTCAAAGGTGAGCGTCTCGGCCGTGGTGCTTCCCATAATGCCGCGTCCGATACAGAAATCAATACCCGCGTGTGCCCAGTTTTCCGTGTCTGGCGTATCGGTATAGTCTGCACTGAAGCAGCAGTATGCGGGGAGAATTTCCGCTTCGGCGTAATCACAGCGGCTGCATTCTCTGAAACGCAAACCGTCTTCTGTGCAACTTGCTGCATTTACAGTCTGCCATGCACCGAGATCGTGACCGAGTGCCGGGGTTTCAGTATCGGTATATCCGTCACCGCAACGGCTGCAGAGATGTGCGGTGAAACCGCCTGCTTCACAAGTGGGGAGCGTAACGGTGTCCGTGTAATTGTGACCGAGTGCGGGAAGCACGGTGCCGTCTGTCAGCTTTGCACCGCAATCCTGACAGAATAACGCATCGGAATAACCGCTTTCCGTGCAGGTCGGTTCTTTGCTGCACGGTTCTATGTTCGTGTGCTTGCATACGACCTGGGTATAGATCTGCATTGCAAGACCGCTCTCATATTCTTCCGTGTAGTTATAGGATGCAAAATCGGAATACTTTGTGTTCCATTCCAAATACTTGTCACCGTTATTCGACAGATAGACACAGCCGGCGGTTGCAGCAGGGGACAGCTGCCATACACGGAACTGTCCGCCAGCAGGCACGCTGTTAGCGGTGTTCGTCGCAAGCACAGTCCCGTCGTCTGCTGTCAGAACAAAACCGTCTGCCTCTTTGCTGACCGTCCATACGACGGCACTGCTTTCCGTATATAGGATGCCGTCCTCGGGCTGCACGGTTTCATAACCGCGGTAATCCTTGTTTCGGATCTCGGAGGACATCGCGGCATTTGCAGACGGGTTGTAAACGATCACAAGATCGCCGTCTGACAGCGTGTTGGTCAGTTGATACGTCGTCACCGTGTGACCGCAGACAGTGCAGACACCGCTTTCAAAGCTGTGCCCTGTCGCGGGCAAAAGCTCCGTCAGTGCTTCACCGCAGCGGGAGCAGTTATAGCGGATGAAGCCATCCTCTGTGCAGGTCGCAGACTGCTGCTCGGCAACTGCTCCCTTTTCGTGACCGAGTGCGGGAATTTGCCGATCGCGTGTCAGCCCGCAATCCAAACAGGTAAAGTGCATCAGACCGTTTTCCGTGCAGGTAGCCTCGCTGACGAGAACGCCGTCATCCCAGTTATGGGCATTTAAGATTGCCATCCCGGAAGGCGTTTCAAGGTCGGCAGGCGGATCCATGCCGAACATCAGCCATGCATACTCGGGGTAGTCGATAAAGACGTTCCGGTTGCCCTGCACGTTTTCCGCCTGATCGTTTCTTGCCATTTCCCAGTCGTCTACGGGATCCAGTGCCATCCATTCCAGCAGAGTGTCAAAGCTTTCAATCGCCCGTACTCCGGAGTTGGCAGAGTCGTCGGAATCGAGCGGCGGCAGTTTCGAGCTGGCAACGTCGGAATAGAGATTGGGTTGCCCCCAACGACAATAGACATACAGAAGGATGCGGGCAACATCGCCTTTGACATTGTCCCTTACCTCCAGCTTTCCGCCGCCGGTCCAGATAACCGCCTCTCCGTCGACCGTATAAGCTTTTCCGCCGCCGTTCTGATTTCCGAACATGCTGTTGCTCTTTGCGGAGTTGACACCGGCGATCGAGGGACGCAGGTGATGCAGGTCGGCACCGCCGCCTCTTTGATAGTAGGAGGCTTTGCTTTTTGGCCATACGTGCTCGCGGTTCATCGTGTAGCGGCCGTCTGCGGAATCAATATCGGTATAGAAGTAGAGATAACTGTCCGTTCCTGCGGCGGCATCGGTCGATGCCCAGTAGGTCGCAAGAGCGTTTGAACCGTAACCGGAATAGGCAACGTTCTGATTTGTGTGCGTGTCCGTCATCAACTTCTGCAGTGCAGAATACAATGGATTATTCTGCGTTGCCTGCCAGCTGTCATCAGGTGCGTACACACCTGCGAGGGATGATAAAATGTCATAACCGTAATCTCCGGAATAATATGCCTCTGCCTGCTCGGAAAGCACCGTACAGACACTGTGACGCTTGGCTGTGTTTACTTCCAATGTTCCTGTCTGTGCTGCAACAGAAGGAAGGAGCAGTGCGAGCAGCAGCACGGTGGCGAGAAACATTGCAATGATTCGATTAAGGCGGAAATGTTTCATGGTGTGCCTCCAACTGTCTTTTTCTTTCACATTTTATCATGCTTTTTGATACGACGCCACATTTTTGCGTGAAAAAATAATGGAGTTTTCCGAGCTGCGGCATCCACACAGAAAAAACTCGGGAAAGCGAAGGTTTTTCCTTGCAAGCAGACGAAAAATGTAGTACAATTAATCTGTATAATTTTACGAAAAATCACATGGAGGATCCCGGCATGGAAAAAGGATTATTCAGAGAAAAGAGCCTGGAAAAGATTCAGTCACCGGAAAGCCTGAACGATTATATCCGTGTATCCAATCCCGGTGTATGGCTCATTGTCGCGGCAGCGATCATTCTGCTTGTCGGGGCATGCATCTGGGGCATTTTCGGTCATGTGGATACGAGTGTTTCAACGCAGGCCGTCGTGACGGACGGGATTGCGGTCTGCGAAGTCGTCAATGTTGATCCGGATGCAGCTAAAGTCACGATCGGCAATGCAGAATGCCCCGTCATCAACGTTGAAATCGGTGACAACGGCAGCTGCACCATTCTGGCACAGACGGAGCTTCCCGACGGAACGTATGATGCGACCGTCACAGTCGAAAGTATCAAACCGTTTTCTTTGATTTTTCAGTGAGGGTAAAGCATGAAGAATAAACTGAAGCAGCCGATCTCGAAAGGCGTTGCCAAGGTTCCGGTGATTCTGCAGTTAGAGGCACTGGAATGCGGTGCAGCCTGCTTGACGATGATTCTGGCGTATTACAATAAATGGATCCCACTCGAGCAGATCCGCTCGGATTGCGGAGTCTCCCGCGACGGCTCCAATGCACGCAATGTGCTCAGAGCCGCAAGACATTACGGTCTGGAAGCCAAAGGTTTCCGCTACGAGCCGGAAGCACTGAAGGAAAACGGCACTTTTCCGTGCATCATTCACTGTAACTTTAATCATTTTGTCGTCCTCAACGGCTTCCGCGGCAATAAGGCGTACATCAATGATCCCGCAAGGGGCCTGTGCGTGATCCCAATGGACAAATTTGATGAATCCTTTACCGGTATCTGCCTGCGTTTTGAGCCGACGGAAGAATTTGAGCCGTCCGGAAAACCGAAGAGCATGCTGTCCTTCGCGGCAAAGCGACTCAAGGGCTCCGGTACTGCATTGGCATTTTCGGTTCTGACCAGTGTGATCGCTGCACTGATGGGACTGATCAGCCCCGGCTTTTCCAGAGTGTTTCTGGACCGTCTGCTTACAAAGCAGAACCCCGACTGGCTCATTCCGTTCTTACTGCTGCTCGGAGGGTTTTCTCTGATCCAGATCGTCATGTCCGCACTCAATGCGATCTACAACCAGCGGATCAACGGCAAAATGGCGGCAGTCGGCAACAGCACCTATATGTGGAAAGTCCTCAATCTGCCGATGTCATTTTTCTCGCAGCGTTACGCAGGCGATATTCAGGGCAGACAAGGCTCCAATGCCACCATTGCACACACCCTGATCAACACGTTTGCACCGCTGCTGCTCAACGCTGTCATGATGGTGTTCTACCTGGTCGTCATGATCCGCTACAGCTGGATTTTGACGCTTGTCGGCATTGCATCTTTGACCATCAACGCGATCGTG
>JAZUDF010000179.1:0-3660 GCA_045639485.1 Faecousia sp.
GTGATGGAGCCTGCTTCGGTGCAGGTAGCTGCAACCTTAGCGGTTTCTTTCCATTCATGAGCGCAGGGAGCGTCGCCGCCCAGGACATAGAACTGGAAGCCGAAGTCGCCGGACTTCGCGGTGGGATCGCCGCTGGTGTAGCCGGAGATGTTGGTCTTGTCCTTGTTTGCGTTGTAGTAGCACTCGATGTAAGCGGGGCCGTAGCTGTTGGACAGCGTGGAGGACTGGATGTATGCCAGGCCGTCGGTCCAGGAAACGATCCACTTGCCGTCAGCACCGGCATAGTTTGCATCGTTGGTCAGCTCAATGTAAGTGCCGGAGAGCCATGCAACGATGGCATTGTCACCGTTCACGAAGGAGAAGGTGCCGTCGCCGTTGTCAACGACAGTCCAGACGATTGCTGCATCGGGAGCAGCGATCACGTCAGCTTCGGGGGTGACTGCAACGGGTACGAGGTACCAGTTGTTGTCGTTCTCGTTGGAGATCGCCATGCCGTGACCGGGGTTGTAGATAACGACCTGGTCGCCAGCCTTGAGGGACTCAGCGAGGACGTAGGTTTCTTCGGTAGCGCCGCAAACGGTGCAGACGCCGCCTTCAAAGTTGTGGCCTGCTGCGGGGATGACTTCCTTCTTGGAAGCACCGCACTTGGAGCAGGAGTACATGGTGTAGCCGTCTTCGGTGCAGGTAGCAGCCTTGGTCTCACCTTCGACCCAGTCATGGTCGCAGACGTCGCCGCTGACATAGAACTGGAAGCCGAAGTCGCCGGACTTGGAGCTGGGGTTGCTGCTGGTGTAGCCGGAGATATTGGTCTTGTCCTTGTTTGCATTGTAGAAGCACTCAATGTAAGCAGGGCCGTAGGAGTTGGACAGGCTGGAGGACTGGATGTAGCCCAGGCCGTCGATGAAGGAAACGATCCACTTGGTGTCGGCACCGTCGTAGTTGGCATCGTTGGTCAGCTCGATGTAGGTGCCGGAGAGCCATGCTGCGATCGCATTGTCGCCATTGACGAAAGACATGGTGCCGTCGCCGTTGTCAACAACAGTCCAGACGATGGAGTCGTCGGGGCTGACGATCTTGTCGCCGTCGGGAGTGATGACTTCGGGAACGAGATACCAGTTGTTGTCGTTCTCATTCTTGATTGCCATGCCGTGGCCGGGGTTGTAGATAACAACCTGCATGCCGTCAGCGAGTTCTTCGGACAGGACGAAAACCTTTTCCTTTGCACCGCAAACGGTGCATTCGCCGTCAACATAGTTGTGGCCGGCAGCGGGAACGATGTTGTCCATCTTGGTAGCACCGCACTTGGAGCAGGTGTACAGGGTGTAGCCGTCTTCCGTGCAGGTGGGTGCAGTCACAACGCCGTCGTCCCAAGCATGGTCACAGCCGGTGCCGGAAACGTAGATCTGGAAGCCGAAGTCGTTGGACTTGGCGGTGGGATCGCTGCTGGTGTAGCCGGAGATGTTGGTCTTGTCCTTGTTTGCATTGTAGTAGCACTCAATGTAAGCAGGACCGTAGGAGTTGGACAGAGTTGCGGACTGGATGTATGCCAGGCCGTCTACAAAGTTGACAATCCACTTGGTGTCAGCACCGTCATAGTCTGCCTTGTTGGTCAGCTCGATGTAGGTGCCGGAGGCCCAAGCTGCGATCATGTTGTCGCCGTTGACGAAGGAGACAGTGCCGTCGCCATTGTCAACAACGTTCCAAACGAAGTTGTCGAAGTCGCCGAACTCTTCTTCGGTGAAGCGGTCACCGTCGGGAGTTCTCTCTTCGGGAACGAGGTACCAGTCATTGTCGGTCTCGTTGGTAACGACCATGCCGTGACCGGGGCTGTAGATGATGACCTGCGTGCCAGCGGGCAGCTCGTCGGACAGAGTGAAGGTACGGCCCTTGTCGGGGTCAGGCTCACCGCAGCGAGAGCAGAAGCCGTCAACAAAGTCATGACCCAGAGCGGGGATGACAGTGCCCTTCTCGATAGCTTCACCCTTCAGGTGGCAATCGGGGTTCAGACAGTAGGTGTCGCCGGTGTAGCCGTCTTCGGTGCAGGTAGCGGGCTTTGCATTGCGGATTTCAGTTTCTTCGTGGTTGCAGAGCACTTCATCGCCGATATACTTCTCATGGAAGCGGGAAAGGATGGAAGCAAGTTCTGCACGGGTCAGAGGATCCTGCGGCTTGAGGTAGTTCTTGCCGTCGATCGACTTGCCGGACAGAACGCCCATAGCAACTGCCCACTGCACAGCGGTCTTTGCCCAGGAGCTGACCTTGTTTGCATCGGGGAAGCCTGCCAGAGAAGCGAAATCTTCGTCAATGCCTGCGAAGGTTGCGTAGTTGTAGAAGAACAGTGCAACCTGTTCACGGGTAACGAAATCGCCAACGCCGAACTTACCGTTGTCATAGCCATTGACGATCTTGTTCTTTGCACCCCACATAATGGCGGGCGTGAACCACTTGCCATCGGGAACGTCAGAGAACTTTGCTTCATAGGCAGTTGCAGGAGAACCGGTCATTGCAAACAGAGTCTGCACGGCCATTTCTCTGGTAACTTTGCCGTTGGGTTCGAATCCTTTGCCGGTGCCGGACATCAGGCCCTTGTCGAAGCAGTAGTCAACTGCTGCAGCATACCATGCGTCGTCCTTGACATCGGGGAAATCGGATGCGAATGCTGCGGGGATCAGTGTCAGGATCATCACAACGGAAAGAATCAGTGCGAGGATCCGACGAGTCATCTTTGCTTTCATTCTTGATTTCTCCTTGTTTAATTTGTACTTTGGAAGCATGGGCAAACTCCCACACTCCTACAGTCTAATACATTTTAACAGACGATCTCAAATTATTCAAGATGTTTTCTTTGTTTTTCACAATAAAATTACATTTCAATGACAAAAAATCAGCACAGGCTTTCCTGTGCTGATTTCCGTTTATGTTTCCATAACGGCTCTGACATATTCTCTCCCCTGCCGCAGACTGTCAACGCGTTTTGCCGGCGGGCACTGTGCAAGGTCGGCAATGATCTCCAGATTGATATCGCCGCAATAGCCGATCCGTTTGAGTGCTGCTGCCGTTTCCTTCCACGGGATATTGCCCTGCCCCGGAAACAGATGGAGGTCTTCGTTGAGTCCGCTCTGTTTTCCGTAATTGTCATTCAGGTGCAGGCAATCAAGGCGGCTGCCGAACGTTTCGATCATTTGCGGAATATCCTGCCCTGCGATGTTGGCGTGGCCGGTATCCAGACAGATCCTGACAAGCGGAGAATTCAGGTCATCTGCAAGTGCATTGAGCTGCTCTGCGGTAGTGTATGGACGCAGAGGATCCCCCGGCATCTGCAGGTGAAAGTAATCGAAGGTGTTTTCGAGTTCTATCGTGACAGAATACTTTTCTGCAAACGGCAGAAGTTCCCGGAACCAGCGAAGATTATACTCGTGTATCGCGCGCTCGGTTTCGGCAGATACTATGCGGTATGGATACGTGATGGGATGGAACACAAGTTTTTTGCAGCCGAGAATGCTGCATGCCGCAAAAACACGAGCGTTTATCTGCGAAGGAGACTCATACCGGAAGTCAGCCGGAATATCCTGCTTCCACGGTGCGTGTGCCTGCACCACTGCGAGCCCGAGGTTATCGGCATAATCGCGTACAGACAAGTCGGAGGCCAAGCGGTCTTAG
>JAZUDF010000180.1:0-12363 GCA_045639485.1 Faecousia sp.
ACTACATCAAGAACATGATCACCGGTGCTGCTCAGATGGACGGCGCTATCCTCGTTATCGCAGCTTCCGACGGCCCCATCGGTGAGGGCCGCCAGCACCTTCTTCTTGCCCGCCAGGTTAACGTTCCTTCCGTTCTCGTATTCCTGAACAAGTGCGATCAGGTCGACGACGAAGAGCTCCTCGAACTCGTTGAGATGGAAGTTCGCGAGACCCTCGACTTCTACGGCTTCCCCGGCGACGACACCCCCATCATCCGCGGCTCCGCTCTGAACGCTCTGGCTTCCGAGTCCAAGGATCCCGCCGCTCCCGAGTATGCCTGCATCAAGGAACTCATGGACACCGTTGATACTTGGATCCCCACTCCCGACCGTAAGGCGGATCAGCCCTTCCTGATGCCCGTGGAAGACGTCTTCACCATCTCCGGCCGTGGCACCGTTGCTACCGGTCGTGTTGAGCGTGGCGTTATCAAGAAGATGGAGCCCGTCGAAATCGTTGGTCTGATGGACGAGTCCAAGAGCACTGTCGTTACCGACATCGAAATGTTCCACAAGCTGCTCGACTACGCTGAAGCAGGCGACAACATCGGTGCTCTGCTCCGCGGCATCGACAAGAAGGCTATCGAAAGAGGCCAGGTTCTTGCAAAGCCCGGCTCCATCAAGCCCCACACCAAGTTCAAGGGCCGTGTTTACGTCCTGACCAAGGAAGAAGGCGGCCGTCATAGCCCGTTCTTCACCAACTACAGACCTCAGTTCTATTTCCGTACCACTGACGTTACCGGCATCATCACCCTTCCCGAAGGCGTTGAAATGTGCATGCCCGGCGACAACGTCGACATGGACGTTGAACTGATCACCCCGATCGCTATCGAGCAGAACCTCCGCTTCGCTATCCGTGAAGGCGGCCGTACTGTCGGTTCCGGCGTCGTTATCGGCATCAACGAGGACTAATTTCAGTCTGAACAAGCAATAAGAAAAGCGGAACCTGATTTCAGGTTCCGCTTTTTGATATTTAAAATAAAACCAAAGATTAAAATCTTGACGTGTCACGGAAATACAGCAGGATGCACACGAGGATTTCCATCAATGACAGCAGCATACAAAACAGTGCGAGGAAATCGACGCCGCCGCGATCGGAGATGCTGCCTGCAAACATGAGCAGGGGATAAATGCAGGAAATGCCGGCGATAACGGCACAGATGATATAGACGAATGGCTTCGGCTTGACAAGGCCGATGACGTACAGACAAAGGCCACCGGAAAACGCAAGGAGCATTGCCAGAATATAACGCGGGATCTTTGCGTTTCGGTAGAGGTCAAAGCCGTCGAGTGTCAGATTGTAAAGCGAGAAGGTAAACAGCAGGATCATCAGGATCACAAGCAGGATTTTAAAGAATGTCTTCATGGTTTCGTCCTTTCCGCAATGAGAGGGCTTCTTTTATGATTATATCTTATTTTGCTCGAAATTACAAGATTTCAGCGAAAAATGATGGATCTTGTAAAATGATTTTGATGAATATTAGTTGATTTTATTGCGGCACTGTGATAAAATGCAACTTGCATTCGGGGCTGAACCGGTTTCGACGGGGATAGTGAGGCCGGAATAGCGGGTGGAGGTGTCTATCCTCCTTAAACCGGGCAACTTTTTTTAAATTAACTGACAATAACAGTTACGAACTGGCTGCTGCTTAATTAGCGGCCCATCCGCTCCGGAAGGACCACGAGCCGGATGTCGGGTGTGATTCAGTGGTGCCCGTGCGTGCGGTAAGCTTTGCCCGCACCACGCATAATGAAGCTACCAAGCCGGTAAGCGTGTTTGTTCGCGTGCCGGCGAGGGAATGTAAATAACAAACTGCACCCGGAGAAATTCCCGTCAAGTTATTTTCGGACAGGAGTTCGACTCTCCTCAGCTCCACCAAACAGAAAGACCACCCAAATGGGTGGTCTTTCTGTTTGGTGATGAGGAGAGTCGAATTCTAAATGTGACAGTCCAGTGGACTGTCACCAGCCAGTGCTCACACTGGCTGATCCTTTATTTTTGCCGCAGGCAAAAATGCAAACGACTCTCCTCAGCTCCACAGTGCAGTTCGACGGTTGAGCGTTTGTTCAATGCGAGAGTCCATTGCCTGCCTGCTTGTTTGCAGGCAAAAATGCAAACGACTCTCCTCAGCTCCGCAACGCAGAATCTTAATCTATTTACTTCCTTCACCAAATATCTACCGTTCCAACACTGATTTATCACAGAAATGCAATAAATATTTCATATTTTACTGCTAATATGAGATCAATAAAAGAAAGGAGGCAATGACTTGAAACGTGCCTTTGAATTTTTGACTTCTGTTTTTCTGATTGCAGCAGTTCTATTTTCTCTTGCCGGCTGTCAGTCAGTAACATCTCATACAGTCGAGAAAGTGCTTCCGGACGCAAAGGTGATCCAGCTTTCCGATCATGCCGCGACGATCGATGGGGAGCAGATCGCTGAATATGATTATACATGGTGCTGTGATCCGACTGTATCTCATGCAGAAGATGACAAGGCTCCCGCAGAGTATCACACCGGAACGAAGCCGGAAACGGACGCAACTGTCTATATTGACAGCGATCTGCCGTATTATCCGTCACTTCCGCAGGAAGACTTCACGCTTGTGAACTATGACGGTGAGCAGGAGTGGGCTTATTACTACAAAGACGGTGAGCACGGAGACTATATTTTTGCCACGCTGCCCATGTTCGGCGGACAGTTTCCGTCGCAGATGATGCATACGGCAAAAGAAGCGGAGGAAAACCGCGTTCTGCATATCACGCAGCCCGGCATTTATCAGCTGCAAGGGACCTGGAAAGGTCAGATCCTCGTTGATCTCGGCGATCAGGACGAAACCTTCACTGATGAAAATGCAAAGGTAACGCTCATTCTGAACGGCGTGGACATTGAATGTACGGTTTCTGCCGGCATCATGTTCTATAGTGTCTATGAGTGTGACAACGGCTGGGAAGAGCGTACAGAGTATTCCGTCAACGTTGATACCGACAACGCAGGTGCCGTCGTTTACGTCGCAGACGGCACGCAGAACACCGTCAGCGGTGCCAACGTGTTCCGCATGCTCAAAACAAAGTATAAGGACGACAGCGACACAAGTGCTGTCAAAACGCAGAAAAAGCAGCGTAAGACCGACGGTGCACTGTACTCCTATCGAACGATGCAGATCACAGGCGGAACAGAAGGCACCGGAACACTGAACGTCACTTCCACCTTTGAAGGCATCGACAGTGAACTGCATCTCGTGTTCACGGGCGGTATTATCACTGTCAACTCGCAGGATGACGGCATCAATGTCAACGAAGACAACGTGTCCGTGGTGAAGTTCTGCGGCGGTCACGTGATCCTTAATCCTGCACAGGGAGCAGAAGGCGACGGCGTGGATTCCAACGGCTTTGCATTGCTTCAGGACGGTACGTTGGAGATCAACGGCGTTCGCGAGCCGGATAATGCTCTCGATTCCGATTGCGGGATCTATTATGAGGGCGGAACTGTTATCATCGACGGACAGACGCAGACCTATACGCCCGGAACAAGCTTCCGTGAAAGCGGCAACCAGAACGGCATGGGACAGCCGATGCCGGGCGGGATGAACGCGTCGGAGTTTAACCTTCCGTTATTCAAAGAACAGGTCGCAAATCTTCCGGATGACGCAACCTATGCAGACGTCCTTGCATTGCTCGGCATCGATTTCCGGCCCGGCGGACAGATGCAGCAGCCGGGCCAGATACCGCCTGACGGTCAAGTACCTCCTGACGGTCAATCACCTGACGGTCAAGTACCGCCGGACGGACAAACGCCTCCGGAAAAACCTTAATAGACAAGAAAACAGACGATCGTCAAAAGACGATCGGCTGTATCTTTTTCTCTATCAGAATCTTCCGTAGGGATCGGGCAGCTTCTTGGGTTCGGGATATTCTTCGCCGAGCGTGTCCACGCGGATGGAGGCAATCTTCTGATCTTCCTTGGGACGGTCGTTCATATCGACCTTCACGTCTGCGATGGCGTCTACAACGTCGAGACCTTCCGTGACCTTGCCGAAGCCTGCATACTGCTTGTCCAGATGCGGAGCATCCTGGTGCATCAGGAAGAACTGGCTGCCTGCGGAGTTGGGAGAGGAGGAGCGAGCCATGGACAGCACGCCGCGTTTGTGTTTGAGGTTGTTGTCCACGCCGTTGAACAGAAACTCGCCCTTGATGCAGTAGCCGGGGCCGCCCATGCCGGTGCCTTCGGGATCGCCGCCCTGGATCATGAAGCCCTTGATGACGCGGTGGAAGATCAGTCCGTCATAAAAGCCTGAATTTGCAAGGGAAATAAAGTTTCTGACACTCTGCGGTGCAATATCGGGGTACAGTTCACCCTTCATGATGCCGCCGTTTTCCATGGTGATCGTAAAAATCGGATTTGCCATATCAGTGATTCCTTTCTTTCATTGCTCTGTCCATCTGTCGCTTGGCGTCCTTGACTGCCTGATCGTCACGCTTGTCGTAGAGTTTTTTGCCCTTTGCCAGTGCGATCTCCACTTTCACTCTTGCTCCGTTCAGATAAACCGAGAGGGGAATGATGGAGAAGCCTTCCTGCTTGACCTTACCGAACAGCCGCATGATCTCACGCTTGTGCATGAGTAAACGCTTCGGCCTCAGAGGATCCTTGTTGAAGATGTTGCCTTGTTCGTAGGGAGCAATGTGCATCTGCCTGATCCACAACTCGCCGTTTTTGATCTGGCACCAGGCTTCTTTCAGGCTGACCGTGCCTGCACGGATGGATTTGACTTCGGTGCCGAACAGCTCAATGCCGGCCTCGAACTTTTCTTCGATAAAATATTCGTGGTATGCTTTTTGATTTTTTGCAATGATCTTGACTCCGGTATGTGCCATTCGCTCACCTCGTTTCATACGGTTAAATTATAACATATCTGTCAAGTCGAAAACAGAAAATCGGAGAACTCCCGCACGGTGGTGAAATAGTGATCGCAGTTATTTTTCATGTAGTCCTCAATCTCGGGCAGATAGTGGCTCCAGCCTGCACAGGCAAAGGGAACACCGCAGCTTTTTGCCATGTCATAGCCGGGTTTCAAGTCGTCAACCATGAGCAGCTGCTCCGGTGCATAGCCGGTTTTTTCCATGATGTCAAGCAGGGGATAGGGATTTGGCTTTCGAAGTTCTTCGCCGAGCTCCCAGCCGTAAATCATGTCAGGCTCCAGACCGAAGTGCGTGCGGTAGTCACGCAGAATATTGCAGTCCGCGGAATGCGACACCACACAGATCGTTCCGCCGAGTGATTTGTGCTTTTGCAGAACTTCGCGGATCCCGTCATAGGCGGGCGGTGTGTGCGTCATTACGTAGGATTTCCAGTTTCGGAAGGCGATCTGCGATTCTTCCTCGGTGAAGTGTAAATGTTCCTTCACCATAGCGGCATAGCCGCGTTCAAAGCACCATTTCGTAAAATCGGCACGCGACATTTCAACACCCGGACGCAGGGCGTGCAGGGTATTCAGAAATTCGGGATAATTGACGGTTTCCTCACTCCGCACTGCCGTATCGTCGTGATCCATCACAAGACAGGGATATTTCAGCATCATACGTTCCTTTCTGACAAAAATTGTGAAAATCTTCTTTACTTTCGCATTGATTAAAGTATAATAAATATCGCACTGAAATGCAAGAGGAGATGGTCGTCACGTCGTCACATCCGAAACAGTATAAACGTCCCGTTCTGGTTAAATCTCTCAAGGCCCTTGGCTTTTTGATTTGTTTTTTGGCATTTTTCAGCATTTTCTGCATCCCGATGGGCATCGGCAATGCGATCAACACTTTGATGAACACCGCCTACGACCTTCTGATGGGTACCGTTTTCAAGATCATGGCGATCGCAGTTGTGGCAGGTGCCGTTTCGGAGCTTCTATCGGAGTACGGTGTTGTCGAGCTGCTGAACCGTCTGCTGTCTCCCTTGATGCGTCCGCTGTTCGGCATGCCCGGTGCATCGGCACTCGGCGTTGTCACGACCTATCTTTCCGACAACCCCGCCATTCTGGCACTTGCAGATGATAAAAAATTCCGCAGTTTCTTCAAAAAGTATCAGATCCCGGCTCTGACCAACCTCGGCACGGCGTTCGGTATGGGCCTGATCGTGACGAGTTTCATGCTTACGCTTTCCAACAAGCTCGGATCGCAGGTCGCACTTGCCGCACTTTGCGGCAACCTCGGTGCGATCATCGGTGCGATCATTTCCACGCGGCTGATGCTTGTCTTTATGAAGCGTGCATTCGGCAAAGACGAGCCCGCGGTCACCGATGAATTTGAAACGGCAAAAATCTCCGTCGAGAACAAGCCGAAAGGCTTCCTGCGTATTCTCAACGCACTGCTCGAAGGTGGCAAGAAGGGCGTGGATCTCGGCCTTGCCATTATTCCCGGCGTGCTTCTTATCTGCTCGCTTGTGATGATGCTTTCCAACGGCATGCCTGCCGGCGGCTATACCGGCGAAGCCTATCAGGGGATTGGCGTGCTTTCCGTCATTGCCGACAAGATCGGTTTTATCCTGCAGCCGCTGTTCGGCTTCTCTGATCCCGGTGCTGTTGCCGTTCCCGTGACCGCACTCGGCTCTGCCGGTGCCGCACTGACCATTGTGGAAGATCTTGTTGCCAACGCAAAAGCAAACTGCAATGATATTGCAGTCTTCACCGCCATCTGCATGTGCTGGAGCGGCTATCTCAGCACGCACGTTTCCATGATGGATGCACTTAAATGCAACCGTCACACCGGCAAAGCGATCCTCTGCCACACCATCGGCGGCTTCTTTGCGGGCATCGCCGCACACTGGCTGTTCGTTTTGTTCACACTGTAACAAAAACTCTGTACCGCTTTCGGTACAGAGTTTTTTCATAAAAACAGATAAAATGTCGCAGCCAGCAGCATTGTGGTTCGATCCTCCTGCATCGTCAATAAGATGATCATTATAACAAGAAGATCGTTGCGGTCAAGCTGCAGCCCGCGTGGCATCGGATACAGTGTTTCATGCTGCTTCTGTGTTTGACAGAACGCTTGAGTGATATACCGGCTATACATTATTGCTCCTGACTGCTGCGTTGCTCCTGCAACACCTTTGAAATGACTTTGGACAGCTTTGCGTATCTGACGGCTCTCGACATCTTATCCGCCTTATCGGGCGGCAGATACGGCCTGAGTGCCTTCACAAGGCTGTCCTCGCTGCCGGTGCCGCCAAGCATACGAAAAATCCTTCCGATCAGTTCCGGATCACAGGAAAAGGGAAGACCGGCAGGCGTTGCACCCTCGTCCTGCGGCATGTCTCCCAATTTTCCTGCAAGTTCCATGATCTTTGCCATCTGCTCCGAATCTGCAAGCACCTGATTGAGTTTCTCTGTGAGATCATCCATTTGGCTTTCCCAACTGTTTCAAAAGATGTTCCGCTTCCTCGGATTGCAGCTTCGGTGAAAGCAGAGCTTTTACTTTTTGATAGTCACCCTTTGCCGCAGCCTCCGACGCCTGACGGATCGCTTTACCGCCGTCTCTCTGCAGATATGCGAAAAGCTCCTGCACCTGACGGCTTTGCATCAGCTTTTCGAGCTCCTGCTTTGAAATGTTCGGACTGTTTTTTTCAAAATCGTGCGTCATAGCATTGCCCTCCGGACTTTCATCTGCTATAATAGGTTCAATCTATTGTATGATGGAAAATCTTTGTTGGTGAGTGTATGAAATTATTGATCCTTTCGGACTCGCATGGCGTGATGCAGTTTATGTGCGATGCCGTGGAAAAAGAACGTCCGGATTACGTCATCCATTTAGGAGATCACGTTCGGGACGCGGAGGAACTTTCCCGCTACTATCCGCAGCTGCCGGTCACTTCGGTCTGCGGCAATTGTGATCTTTTGTCCGATGCTCCGGCGACTCGCACGGTGACGTATCTCGGAAAGAAGTTTTTTCTCTGTCACGGGCACACGCTCGGCGTCAAGAGCGGACTTCTGCGTGCCGTTTATAAGGCACGGGAAGAAGGAGCAGACGTTCTGCTTTACGGACATACGCACATTCCGTTTTTCGATGACTCTGACGGTCTGACCGTCCTCAATCCCGGTGCGTGCGGCAATCATAACTATTACGGTAAGCCAAGTTACGGCGTGATCGAGATCACAACGGAGCAGCTGACCGCGAAATATGTCTTTTTATGAGGTGATTTTATGATCCTTGCAATCGATATCGGCAACAGCCACATTGTTCTCGGCTGTATTGAAGATGACCGCATTCTCTTTGAAGCACGCATGGCGACCGATCGCATCAAGACTTCCGATCAGTACTGTGCTGAACTCAAATCCCTGCTCGACCTTTATCAGGTCGACCTGACAAAAATTGACGGCACGATCATATCCTCTGTCGTGCCGCCGGTACTGAATGCAATTACGGAATCTGTTCGAAAACTGATCGGGAAGCGGTGCATGGTCGTCGGTCCCGGGCTGAAGACCGGACTGAATATCCGCATCGACAATCCGAGTGAAGTCGGCAGCGACCTCATTGTCGCGGCAGTCGCCGCCATGCAGGAATACGGCACGCCGCTCATCATCATCGACATGGGTACCGCCACGACCTTCTCCGTTGTCGACAAGGACAGGGCGTACCTGGGCGGTGCGATCTGCCCGGGCGTGATGATCTCTCTGGATGCCCTCACGAGCCGTACCTCGCAGCTGCCCGGCATCAGCCTGAACATGCCGAAACGTGTTGTCGGACGCAACACCGTGGACTGCATGCAGAGCGGTCTTCTTTACGGTGCAGCAGCCCTGCTCGACGGCATGATCGACCGCACCGAGGCGGAACTCGACTGCGAAACAAAGGTCATCGCCACTGGCGGTCTTTCCAAATTCATTCTGCCGCTTTGCAGGCGTGAGATCATCTACGATGAAGACCTGCTGCTCAAGGGCCTGAACATCATCTGGAAGCTCAATAAGAAGAATTAAACGATCGTCAGAAAGACGTAGACGCCTGCAAGCAGGCAGGCACCGATGCCAATCGTGACGGCACCTTCGATGACCATGCCGATCATTTCAATGATGTCGTGCAGTGTCCTCTTTGCTTTCCTTTGTACCTGTGCGGGAAGATAAGGGCTCAGGTCGATCGTGTTGTTCATTGTCTGCATTGTGATTACCTCCGTTTGTTTTATCTGTACTCAGCATACAAATATCAATGTCCCGAAAATCGGACATAAAGGAGATCGCCATGAAAGAATTTTTTCTGAAGTCTCTCGGCAAGGGAAACATTCATTGCTGCAAGTGGGAACCGGAAGGAGACGTACGCGGCGTTGTACAGATCGTTCACGGCATCGCGGAATATGCCGCACGCTATGACGATATTGCAAAGTTCCTTAACGCACACGGCTTTGCCGTTGTTGCGGAAGATCACATGGGACACGGCGGCTCGATCAGCGAAGACACCGTGCAGGGCTATTTTTACGGCGGCTGGCTCAATGCAGTCGACGACACCATGAGCCTCTTTGAACAGACGAAATCGGAATATCCCGACGTTCCTTATTTTATTTACGGTCACAGCATGGGCTCGTTCCTCACACGCACGATCCTCTACAGATATAAAGATGCCGGCTTTGCCGGAGCGATCATTTCCGGTACCGGCTGGCAGCCCGGCCTGATTTTGAAGCTCGGCAGACTTGTCTGCAAGGCACAGGCAAAAAAACTTGGCGACACGGCCACCAGTCCCACGGTGCAGAAGCTGATGTTCGGCAATTACACGAAATCCTATGACAACCCCAAAACGCCGCTTGACTGGCTCAGCCGGGACGAGGCACTCGTGCAGAAGTACATCGCAGATCCGCTTTGCGGCTTTGATCCGACGATCGGACTGTCTTCTGATATGCTCGGCGGCATGCAGATGAACGAAAAGAAAGAAAACCTCGCCCAAATGCCGAAGGATCTTCCGGTCTATCTGTTCAGCGGTGACATGGATCCCGTCGGCGATAACGGCAAGGGTGTCAGAAAAACCTATGAAGCCTTCAAAGCAGCCGGCATGAAGAACGTCACGATGATGCTCTATAAAGACGGCAGACACGAGATGCACAACGAACTGAACAAGGAAGAGGTCTATAACGACGTTCTTTCCTTCCTGGAAAAGAATATCTGACTGTACACATTTTTGGACTCGTGCTCTGATATGATCAACTCGTAAAACAAAGAAAGGACTGAGTTTTATGAGATATTCCATCATCAGCGTACGCGGTCATTACGAGGTGTTCGACCAGAACGGAAGATTTCTCTTTTCCGCCGACACCAAAGCAGAAGCACTGAGAGAATTAGGTGAGTAAATGCAAAATTATAAACTGACGCTTTGCTACGACGGCACCCGGTATTTCGGATGGCAGCGTCAGGAAAACAGAAGCACCGTGCAGGGTAAGCTGGAAGCCGTCCTGTCGGAGTTTGACGGTGAGACGGTCGAAGTGCACGGCAGCGGCAGAACGGACGCAGGCGTCCACGCAAAGGCTCAGGTGGCATCTTTCCGTCTGAGGCAGGATGCGGACTGTGAGACTGTTCTTCAATATCTGCGACAGTATCTGCCGGAAGATATCGGCGTGCTTTCCGTGGAGAAGGCGGACGAGCGGTTTCATGCCCGTCTGAATGCAAAACGCAAGACCTATCGCTACACGCTATGGACGGATGACACGCCCTGCATATTTTTGCGGAAATACGTCTACGTTTTTCGCAATGCACTGGATATCAATGCAATGCGTCAGGCAGCGGAACTTCTTTGCGGCACGCATGATTATGCTGCCTTCTGTGCCAATTCTCACATGAAAAAATCCACCGTCCGTACGGTGGAGAAGATCGAGATCGAAGAAATACAGCACGGGCTTTCCGTTACGCTGACCGCAAACGGATTTTTGCATCACATGGTCCGGATCCTTGTCGGCACGATTCTGGAGGTGGGCAGAGGGATCCGCACGCCGCAAAGCGTGGAACAACTGTTTTATGACAAACGTGCCGCGGCAGGCTTTACGGTACCTGCCAAGGGGTTATGTCTGATGGAGGTCGAATATTGAATATCCAGATCTACGGCTCGTCGAAGTCCTTTAACACGAAAAAAGCCGAGCGTTATTTCAAAGAACGCCGTATCCCGTTTCAGAGCATCGACATGAAACGCTTCGGACTGTCCGGCAGAGAGTTTGACAGCGTGCTGGCTGCAGTCGGCGGCATCGACAATTTGATCGATTGGGAACAGAAGAACGATATCATCGATCTTCTGCGGTATACCGAAGACCGTGTTGCAAAAGAAGACAAGGTCTATGAAAACCAGCAGGTGATCCGCCTGCCAGTTGTCCGGAACGGAAAGCAGGCGACCGTCGGTTACTGTCCCGACATCTGGAACAACTGGAAATAAGAGGAGAATATTATGCTCAATCCCGCCAAATTACTGAAATTTAAAGGCAGATGGAATGAATTTTCCGAACGCCATCCGAAATTTCTGAAGTTTTTGTCTTACGTCGGCAGCGGCACGCTGAAGGAAAACGACGTGCTTGAAATGATCATCCGCTCTGAAGACGGTGCGGAGGTCAAATCCAATCTTCGGCTGACGGCAGAGGATATCACGCTGTTTTCTGATCTCAAGGCAATGCTCGACAGCGAAAAATAGGAGGATAATGCGAGATGAAGGTTTGTAAATTCTGTGGCAATTCCTGTGACGAGGCACTCCAAAACTGCCCGTCCTGCGGTGCAAATGAGTTCCGCTACCGCTGTGCAAACTGCGGCTCGCTCGTTGAAAATGGCGGCTTCTGTCCGCATTGCGGCGTGAAGATCGGCAGTAGAGCAAAGATCTGTCCGGAATGCGGTGCAAGCTATTATTCCGCCGCCTGTCCTGACTGCGGTTACTGTCCGGGAAGAACCCGTCAGCAGCCTGTTACGCAGGTGATCTATCAGACGCGTACCGTTACTGCACCTGCCGGAAAACGCTGCAGCAAGTGGGTTTCCTTTTTGCTTTGCCTGTTTTTAGGCTATTTCGGTGCCCACAAGTTCTATGAGGGCAAGACCGGCATGGGGCTGCTGTATCTGTTCACGATCGGACTGTTCGGCATCGGTTGGCTCATTGATATTTTTGCCTTACTGTTGAAACCTGATCCTTATTACGTTTAAAATTTATATTAGCAAAAGGGACTGTTCCGAAGAACAGTCCCTTTTTTGATGTTAGGTGAATTATACTATCAAGTGCAACAGTTAAGAAAAAATAGAAGAAGTTCATACAGATCTCTGGTAGAATAAAGTTACCACACAATAAACCACACGGAGGAGACCTGTATGAACTACACACATCTTACCATAGAAGAACG
>JAZUDF010000181.1:0-3291 GCA_045639485.1 Faecousia sp.
TAGCTGTGACAGTGCCGCCGAATACGGTAACTGTACCACCACTGCCGCCAATCCCGTCACTGCCACCGCCGCCGATGCCCGCGCCGTCTGCGGCATCCGCCGTGACTGTGCCGCCATATACGTTAAGCGTGCCGCAATTGATGCCCTCACTACCGCCGATGGCGGCCTGAGCTTCATCACCGCTCTGTGCATCGATTTTGCCCGTATCGTTTTTCTGACCGTAAACATTCAGCACAGAACCTTCGGCAAGCTCGATACCTGCACCTGCGGGCACCTCAAGCGTGATGCCGTCCGGCAGGATGATAATGGTCGGGTTATCGGCTGTGCCTTTGATAACGAGTCTCTCGCTTATTACGGTGTCCTGTGCCACATAATACCAGCCGCCGCCGAGCTCGGTGGTGTTTCTGCTGATCTCTACGGCATTTGCCGGAATTTCTTTCTCCGTGGAAACGACCTTCTTTTCGGTGTCGTCCCAACTGCGGGTAATATAGTTATTCGCTATCTCTGTTCTGCCGCAGACGCACACGCCGTCCACAAAGGTATGTGCTTCCGGCGTGCCGTATTCGTCACATCCCGTGCATTTGCAGGAATGCGTGCCGTCGCCGTTGTTCACGTACTCGCCGGTGAAGCTGTGTTCGTTTTTCGCACCGCAGACGCAGATATGATTGACAAAAGTGTGCTTTTTCGCACCGCCCGGTTCACCGCAGACCGTACACCTGCGGGAGTGTGTGCCGTCGCCGTTATCCACGTAGTCGCCTTTGAAGTCGTGCCCACTTGTTGCACCGCAGGCACAGCTGTGACCTTCAAAGCTGTGGCTCTGTGCATCCCCAAGCACGCCGCAGACCGTACATTTGCGGCAGTGTGTGCCGTCGCCGTTATCCACGTAGGCTCCTGTAAATGTATGTGCATGATCCAGATCGATCTGAATCCGGTTGTATCCGGAAACGAGCTCTGTGATATCTGCTTCTTCCGTTACGGGAGAGCCGGACAGTTCGTTGCCGGAAAAATCCCTGAGGGTAAACAGTTCGCATTTTGCAGCATCGGGATATACCGTGACCGACGCGGCAACAACGGCATCCGTTCTGTTGCTTTCTGCTTTTATGCTTCCGCCGTAAATGCTTACCGTCACGTTGGAAGTGCTTCCGCCGATCGCCGGATAATAATAGCTGCAGACATCAATGCTGCCGCCGCGGATCGTAACGTCGGCGTTGCTTCCGTTGTTCAATACGCCGATCGTGCCGTATTTTACTTTCAGTTCACCGCCGTTGATTTCAACCGTGCTGTTGCTGCCGCCGATGACGCTGTAATCACCGCTGACGGTAATCTTACCGTCGTTTACGGTTACTTTTGTCGTTTCGTCCGCACCGTTGTAGTTATATCCGCCGCCGAGATTGCCGTTGGTATCAATCTCGCCGCCGTGAACGGTGATCGTGCCGCCTGCACCTTCTTTACCGCCGCCGATGCCGGAGCTGTTAGAGCCTTGTGCATCGACCTTGCCGCCGTAGATGGTGAAGCTGCCGCCTGCGGCACGGTTGCCGCCGCCGATGCCGGCACCGTCCGCTTTGCTCTGTGCCTTAACGTAGCCGCCGTAAACCGTAACGTTGCCGCCGACCTGATTCTCGGCACCGCCGATACCTGCGGCATATCTGCCGCCGTAGGCTACAATTCTGCCGCCGTGGATATTCATCGCTTTGCCGGAGCAGTTGATGCCGGGGATTCCGTCGCCTGCCGTACCGGGCACGGAAACGCCGCCCATATCCGCCAAAGCCGTCGTCTGTGCATAGAAGGTCAGATCGCCGCCTGCGACGATCCCGCCGCTGACGGTCAGAGTCGCACCGTTTTCAAGAATGACGTATGCGTCGCCCTCAAATGTCAGACTGCCGCCGATCGTGGCCGTACCTGCCGCGTACCATCCGCCGGGCAGCGTAACAGAGCCCTCGGATGAGGTCAGCTCCGCAGGTGTCACCGGGCTGGCCTTTTGAACAAAGCTCCCGGATTCGATGTCATAAGCCATATACAGCATCGTGTCGCTGATCAGAGAAAAGTCTTTCCATACCGCACTGTTTTTGTAGAGCGTCGCTGTATTCGACGGTACGGACAGTCTGCAGTCGGAAGCAATGCCCTCAAAAGCACTGCTTTGCGGGGTGACGATCTTGTCTTCCTCCGTCCAGTGAACGGTAACATTTTTCAGATTTTTACAATCTTTGAATGCATTATAACCGATGGCCTTCACCGAAACGGGGATATCGATGCCCGTCAGCGGTGTGTTCTGGAAGGTGGAGTTCAGGATCGTGAGCTCACCTTCCTCCGGGAAAGTGACGCTTGTCAAAGATGTGCAGTTCTGGAATGCGTTATGTCCTAAAGTCTTGACGGACGAGGGGAATGCGACGCTCGTAAGGCCGGAGCCATTGAATGCGGAGGAGCCGATCTCTTCCATCGTGGAGGGGAAGACGATGCCTGTCACCGCTTGATTGCCGTTGAACACATTGTCGGCGATCTTCGTCGCACCGTCAGGAACGACGACATTGCCGCCGAGACCGTTATATTGGAGAACGACACCGTTTTCATCAATGACCCATTCGGACTTGGCACATTCGATGCACCAGCCGTCTTCATCGAAGGTGTGGATGTGGACACCGTTTGCACCGCCGGCACCGCCGAAATTCCGTTTCATGTACGGATAATTATCCATCAATCCCCGGTTGTTGTCACCGTTGAGGAATGTAATTTCCATGCCGCCTTCGCCCATATTGCTGCCTGCGACATAGTTGCCGTCCGTATTACCGCCGCCGTAGCCGGAGCACAGCTTTGCTCCGAAATAACCGTTTGCGGTGCTGTAGATCGCAGGGCCGCCGTTGCCGCCGGCACCACCGCCGCCGCCCTGACCGCCGGTACCGACGGAAGCACCTGCACCGCCGCCCTGACCGCCGCCGCCTTCGCAGCCGGCAACCGCTGTATTATAGTAGTCATGTTCTTCGTATAGCAGGCCGCCCGACAGCACGGAGATACCGCCTTTGCCGGCAGCACCGCCGACTGCCGTCAGCTTCACTGTCCGGCTCGTGCGTACCGTGCCCATCGGACTGACCGCTCTTGCGTCAGCACCTTTTTCGCCTGCCGTAACGTTCGTGTGGTCTTCATCGACATAACCGCCGTCACCCAGACCGCCGGCACCGCCTTTTCCGCCCGCACTGCCTCTTGTACCGATACCGGCACCCGCTCCGGCCCCCCCCCCCCCGCCCCTTCCCCCCTCCCCCCCCCCCCACCCCGGCATATGAAAAATGGCGTCAAAAG
>JAZUDF010000182.1:0-6674 GCA_045639485.1 Faecousia sp.
GTTTTCACCGCGAAACAATCAGTGCCTCGGTAAGCGTTGTCCTTTCTCAATGGCAAATCACAATAAATAACTCAGCCCTATGTACGGAGGCATTGATTGAAGGCCAGAGGCTTTATATCCGGACTGCCACTGAATCGCTTGCGATACGGGAACATATCCCGACGATCGACTTTACACAGTCTTTTGAATCGCAGATCACAAAGTTGAAAATTGTTTTTGATGCGACAAAAAAGCTGCAAGACATGATGCCGCACCTAATGCTCCGACAAGAATGAAATGGTACATAATCGTGTGGAAAGATGATATAAACGAAAGCCATCCGAAACGGATGGCTTTCGTTTTATTTTTCAAACATTTTCAGTAATCTCATTTTCTGCTTTTCGTTTTTGCCGGTGTAGGGATGTTCACGAAGCGGCAGGTTCAGGTGCGTCTTCCCTTTCAGCACGGTCTGCGGGTGTGTGAACTCGCGGAAGCCCCATTCGCCGTGATAGGCACCCATGCCGGAATGTCCGGTACCGTTGAACGGCACGCCCTTGACCATCATGTGAACGCACACTTCGTTGATGCAGCCGCCGCCGTACTGTTGCGTCTGCATGACACGCTTCGCCCACTTCTTGTCTTTGGTGAACAGATACAGTGCCAGCGGATGCTCCCGCTGTGCAAGCACATCCAGGATTTCATCCACCCGAGCATCCTCGTATGGAACAACTGGCAAAATCGGGCAGAACAGCTCATGCTGCACGATATCGTCGTCCTTATCGATGGGATATAGAACGGTAGGTGCAAACTTCTGTTTTTTCTTATCTCCCGTTCCGCCGAAGTAGATGCGGTCGCAGTAATCGACTGCAATGCGTTCGCACTTTTCGTATACAGACGCGGAGATGAGTTTCGGGTACTCCTCGTTCTCCGCAGCCCGCTCCCCGATCTGGCGGATAAACTCTGCTTTCAGTGCAGCGAGGAATTCTTCGGCGACCTCGCTTGCAACAGCGACCTGATTGATATTGATGCAAATCTGTCCCGCGTTGCAGAGTTTGAAAAACGCGATCTTCCTTGCGGCATCTTTGATGTTTGCATCTTTCCGCACGATGCACCAGTTGCCCGTTTCGCCGCCGAGCTCCAGTGCAACAGGCGTCAGGTTTTTGGATGCCTCTGCCATCACGTGCTTTGCGACGCTCGGAGAGCCGGTATAGAAGATCTTATCAAACCGCTGTGCCAGGCACAGGTCGGCAACGTCATGGCCTCCGTCGATCAGTGCGACGTATTCTTCATCAAAGGTCTCCGCGATAAACTTCTTCAAAACTTCGGTACATACCTTCGATTTGGAGCTCGTCTTGATGACAGCCGTGTTGCCGCCCGCGATACTTGCAAGCAGGACACCGACGGTGAGCAGGATCGGAAAATTGAACGGGCTGATGATCAGCGTCACACCGTATGGCATTTTATAGACGGTAGTCGTCTGGCTCGGGAAGCACATGAGACCGCTATGACGCTTTTCAGGCTTTGCCCATTTCTTGAGGCCCTTGATTGTTTCGTTGATCTCTACCAGAATAGGCCCGACATCGCAAAGATAAGCCTCGACCTTACTCCTCCCGAGATCGGCATGCAGTGCCGCTTCAAATTTGCTTTCATATTCAATGACGGCGGTTTTCAGTTTTTTCAGCTGCTCAATTCGATAGGATAGATCCAGCGTTTTCCCAGTTCTGAAAAACGCACGCTGTTTCTCAACGATCGTCTGAATTTCTTTTTCCGTATACACGGCGGTCGCCTCGCTTTCGGTTCATTGTGTTTATTATATCACATTTCTGTGCATTTGTCATCACGGCGGGGGATCACAACGAAAAACACGTCCGGAAACAGAGTCTCCGGACGTGCTGCGTTATGTTATTAGTCTTTCCAGCCGCTGTTGATCATGTCGACCTGGGCACGATCCATATCTGCCTTAAAGCGGAGTGCTTCGCCTGTTTTACCCTGGTCCATATAAACTCGGTACCAGTGTGCGGCGGTATTATACTTGTTTCTGGCATCCAGATAGAGATTGTGAGATCTTCGCTGCTCTCTATCCGCTTTCCTCCTGGCTTCCAGTTCTTCCTGCTGCCGCCTGCGTTCGTCTTCCCGGCGTCTGCGTTCTTCGGCTTCCTCCTGCTCCCGCCAGTGGGCTTCCTCACGCTGCATACGCTGTTCTTCAAGTTCATACCGTTGTCTTTCGTAATAGGCAGCATCTTCCTGTTCCTGACGTGCGGCCTGTGCAGATTTGATAGATTGGGCTAACGTATAAGCGATCGTCCGTATTGTCGAAGTACTGTCGATGGCCGAGCGGACTTCGCCAAGATCAAAGCCGTTCTTTTCCAGGTACGCTGCAAGTTTATCCTCATTATATTCTAACGTTACTTCGTCATCTTCCAGGCATTTGCGTGCCTGTGCATCCCAGTCGATCTGCTCACCTTCGACTGCTTTGGCAGCGTCCGCTTTGTCAAAACCCATCAGCTGCAGTTTCCGGATGAGCTTCGGTGCAGAATACCAGTCTTTCTCGAGCAAGGCCGGGATGTTGCGGCGTGCCTGACCTGCCCAGTCGATGCTGAGTTCGTCAATGATCTGCAACGCTTCTTGTTTGGAGATCATCTGTGCTTCGGCAAGTTCCTTTGCAAGGTCATCCTTAGTCAAGGTCTTTGCCTCAAATATGGACGCAGCAAGATCTTTCGACCGACTCTGCCAGTCAGCAGGAAGAAGCTCAAGAGCCTTTTCTGTATCCTGTTCGGAATATTCCATTTTGAGTTTTGCGGCGAGTTCTTTTTTGCTTAACTTCTTATTGTTCGAAAGTGCTTTCTGTGCATACTGCACGGCGGGTTCCAACCACGAGATCTGCAGGCATTCGATCGTCTTTTCCGCTTCCTGCTTGCTGTAACCACCGTCAAGCAGCCATTGACGCAGTTCTCTATAGCTTCCCTGCTCCGCAGCATAACGTGCTTTCAGGCTCTTTTCAGCAAGTTCTGCGATCTGATCCTTACAGGCAACCAGAACACCATTCACATCTTCTTTCAGGAAGCCGCGTGACGTCAAGTAGTCAAGACAGCTGCTTTTGGTGGCACCGTCAAGTGCACACGCCTCTTCGATAAGCTCTGAGCCGACTGTTGCAACAGCCGCAGAGCTTTGCTCCACGCTGAAGCCGCCTGTTTTCAGCATCTCGGCATAGCCGAATTTCGGATGATTGCGGGCTTGGATCATGCCGCGAACCTTTTCGCATGCAACAGACTGCCAATCGCAGGGAACGGACAGAAGTACCGCTTTGGACAACTTTTCGGAGAAACCCTCATTTTTCATCGCATTGAGAACTTTCGCCGGTGAAAATCCTTCCTTTTCTCTGTTCTTTTCTGTATAGGCGGAAGCGAATGTTGTAGCCTGTGCCTGCCAGTCGACGTTCATTTCTTTGATGATCTCCGGCACGTCCTCCTGTTTAAAGCCTTCCGCGATCATTTTTTCCTGCAGCGATTTTTCGGAGCAGCCTGCTGCAAGATAAGGCTCTGAACACGCCGCGATCGCACGTCTGACCGCTTCCATCCGCTGTTCTTCAACATCAGCAGATTCCTGATCCACAGCATCAATTTTCTCTTTTGCCGTCTGCATTGTCTCGGAAAGTTTTTCAGCCGTCTTAACGCTGTTGTTTTTCAGAGTTTCTTCAAACGCAAAGCATTCGTTGAGAAAACGCTTGCGTTCTTTTGAAAAGTCACACTGGTGTGCTCGCATCACCCACTGCAGATTTCCCTGCTCGATCAACGTTGCTTCGGAGTCCAGCAACTTGGAAATGCTGTCCTTGAGATACGGAACACGCAGCTGTAAAGACAGCCAGTTTACATGCGGAAGAGATGCAATCACGAAGTTCTCATGTGACTTTAAGATCGTTTCGCAATCGTCAATCATTTGGCTGTACAGAGAAAGACTCTCATCAGCAAGCGAAGTCCATCGCTGATCAAGTTCTTCTGCACGGTTCTTCAGTTCGGAAATTGATTCTTCCATAACGTTACCACCTTTTCTGTTATCCTCGGGTGCCTGTCCTTAGTCGACATTTTCGCGGATACCATTCATGCAGATTTCGGCGATCTTGTTGGGTTCGGTTTTTTGCGGGAACAGCCAGATGATCTCCCGCTCGATCAAATACATCATGGCATTCTCCGGGGAGTAAGGTGTCAGAACCTTCAACGTATCTTCATCGGTCAGATCGATCTCATACTTTTTCGGATCGTCTCCTCCGTGCAGGGCACAAAGGAGGTCTGCCGCAGTTATGACAGCATCCCGGTCAGCATGAACGAGATAATATGCCAACGGATTTTTCAGAATATTCGGATATCCCGCCCAAGGAAGCGGCGGAAAATCCATGGCATCCGCCATAATAAACGCGATCTTATAAATCGCCTGCGTGTCCTTCAGAAGGGATACCGCGTGAAGGAACTTCTGGAAAAAAATGATTTTTTCGGGCAAGGAAGGAATCGACTGATACGCACGGAAGCCACGGTCAGAAAAAAACCAGTTCATTCCGTAGCGTTTCGTGTAGACGTCAAAGTCCGGCGGCATAAGGCTGCCGTCATACGGTTGCCGATGTTCGGCAAATTGCCACATCATATTGGGGATGACAAGCGTATTGCATTTCGGACAGCACGGCTGCTTATCGTCCAGTGCCTGACCGCAGTTTGCACAGAAAAGCATATCTTTCCCTCCGCTGTTTTTCTTTATTATATTCCATAATTTTCGATGCGTCAACATCAGCGGCTCTACGTTTATTATACGGTATCAATGTCCCGAATTCGGTTCACCGTTTTCGCGTTTTTAAGCAAAAAGCGATGCCCTGCGAACAAGGCATCGCTTTCTTATTTTTTTGCCGGTCAGTCGTCAAACTCGTCTTCGGGCGTCGTAAAGTCGCTGGGCTTCGGTTTTTCCGTCGGCTCGGTTGAACTCACCGTGAGAATGTCTTTCGCCGCGAAAACTACTTTTTTCATTTCCGGTACTTCAAACAATTTCATTGGTTCAGAATCCTTTCAAAGTAATAGGCATTCGCTGATACGCCATAATTATACAACGCTTTTACCATATTTGCAAGTCTGTCGTTACTGTCATTCTGTTTGCTGCAAATGTAGGTGTTGACGCTGTAATTGAGGGTATTGCCGATCTGCGTGCCGTTGCGGTAGAACGATGCGGAAACAGGCAGGTCAAATTCTGTGGCGAGAATGCCGTGGAAGATGATCTGATAGGTGTTTTCCTGTCCTTCAACCGGAGTGAACTCCGTGAAGGTCTCTGTTCTGTCGTTGACGGAAAGTGTGACAGATAGGCCCTCGACATTGGTCGCGGTGAAAACGACATTCATGCTTACGTTGTTTGAGAGGATCAGAGATACCGACTTCCACTTGACGTCGGGATCTGCCGTTCCGACAAACTCTTCCTTCAGTCCGGACAGTCCGGGATAGGTGCTTGCCTCGAGGCTTACGCCCCGGGTAACGAGCTCATCCGTCTTATAGTCCGTGTAAAGCTGTGCCTTTTCGCCATAGACAAGAATGTCAGACAACAGCGTGCGGAGCAACGGATCGTTCGACTTGCCAAGCATATTTACGCAATACTTGCGTACGCTGTAGCCGGTATTCGTGTGAATGAAGGTGTAGTCGCCGTAAGTTGCACGCAAGGTCACATCCACCGGCTCTCCCATGCACTGCGGCGTGACGTTCTCAAACTCGAAATTATATCTGCCGTCTGAGCCGACCGTATAGTCGGAAACCTCATAGGTCTTGCCCATAAAGGTGAAGGTGGCTGTCGGGTTTGTAAAGCCTTCCGGAACCTGCACGGTGTAAATAAGGTTGATATCCTCATTGACGTGGAGGAATGCGGACTTGATCGCCAGTTTCTTGAGGTAATACGTGACGTCAAGATCGCAGTCCGGCATGGTAAAGGTGAAGGTGTACTTGTCGGTCTGCGTCATTTCTGCATCGGAAGCTGCATGATCGATCGCATAGTTTGCACCGCAGGTCACTGTCGCCGTCACCTTATCGCCCGTATGGAACGTATCTGTCTCAACACCGTTGACGGAATAAGTCACGGTAGCGTTTGCAGAAGCAGGTGCCGTCGGGGCGGAAATGTCAACAAACTGCGACGTGATCCGATGCTGCGGCAGTTCGCGGAACGTGACCAGATAGGTAACGTCTTCCTCCGTGCCGTAGGCTTCATAGTCGCCGGAAGGATATGCGGTCACCGTATTGCCGTTAATCGTCAGTGTCTGCGGATCGGGGTTCTTGACCGGCACACCGTTTGCAGTGATCGATTCGATGTAATAGCCGTCAAACGTCTGTGCTGCGTAGAAATACAGTTCCTTATAGTTGACGGAATAAGACGGTGCATCGACCTCGCCGCCGTCAACGTCCTTCAGTTCCCCGTTAACGTCCAGCGTGCGGCTCTCGATCGTGATATCCGACTGCTTCGTATTGAGGAAGATTTGAATGACGGTGTCCTGCCCGGAGAACGGGAAAGAACCGCAAGCAGAGCTGCTGTCCCAGTCCAGATACGGCATACCGCTGTCGGCAACGGTCGCAATGTCAATGGTAAATTCTTCGTCTACGGTCGCTTCAAAGTTGACACTCTCGCCGAAATAGAAGGTATTTCTTTCGTTGCCGTTGTCGTCAGTGATCTTCCAGCTGCAT
>JAZUDF010000183.1:0-3489 GCA_045639485.1 Faecousia sp.
TCGATCTGCTGACGCACAAAGACGGCGTACCCTATATGGATTACATCGCCGCAATCAGGGAAAATCCGATCGCACGCAAAGTCAAACTTGCCGACCTCCGGCACAACAGTGATCTTCACCGTCTGGGCACTGTGGATGACGGTGCAAAGGAGCGCTTTGAAAAGTATCAGAAGGCAATTGATGTTCTTGAGAGCGACTTTCGCGTGTATGACGATCTGTCGGATTCCGAACTTGTAAGTTTCAGAAGGCACCGCCGCAGAGTATATCGCGATAAAATTCGCGGTTGTATGCTCGGCAGTGCGATCGGCGATGCACTCGGGTATCCGGTGGAATTTCTCCGCCGAAATGACATCCGTGCCAAGTACGGCGACAAAGGCATCACCGCCTATCATCTGACGGACGGCGTGGCTCAGATTTCTGATGACTCGCAGATGTCTATGTTCACGGCAGTCGGTCTGCTCAAGGCAGACACTGCCTGGCAGATTGCCGATCAGTTTGACCTTCCTGTCAGATATGTCTACCGCGCATATCTCGACTGGCTTGCGACGCAGAACGGTGCGTCCTTTGAAGAAACCGGTTCCTGGATCTGCTGCAAGTGCGCGGAGCTTTTCCATCGCAGAGCACCCGGTAACACCTGCCTGTCTGCTTTGGAGAGCGGCGAGATCGGAAACATCATTGCCCCGATCAATAACAGCAAGGGCTGTGGCGGCATCATGCGCGTGCATCCCGTCGCCCTGGCTGCCGGTCCGGATGCCGATATCAAGAGCGTGGACAGTTTCGCCGCAGATGTTGCCGCACTTACACACGGGCATCCGCTCGGCTGGCTCCCTGCTTCGGCATTTGCGCATATCGTCTACAGGCTTGTGTACGGCGGCTGCAGATACAGCGATACCCCCGGCGGCATTCTGACGGAATGCAAAGAAACGCTGTCCGAACTTTACGGCAAATGCAGTGAACTGAAAACACTGTTTTCCTGCATCGACAAAGCCTGCGAGCTTGCGGAGCGTGACCTGCCGGATTATGCAAACATTGCAGAACTCGGCGAAGGCTGGGTCGCAGAAGAAACGCTTGCAATTGCGATTTACTGTTGGCTTCGGTATCCGACAGACTTCGACAAGGCGATCACCGCTGCTGTCAATCACAACGGTGACAGCGACAGCACCGGTGCCGTCACCGGCGCGATCCTCGGCGCAACGGTCGGCTACAGCGAGATCGGTGACAAGTGGAAGGACGATCTGGAACTCCGGGATGTCCTCCTCGAACTGTCCGATGATCTGTGCGACGGCTGCCAAATGAATGAGGCACTTGACTATGTGGATAATGATTGGCTCAGCAAGTACGGCTCAGACGGTTGAAAAGGACGGAAAATGCAATAACAAGCAAGGACATCCAGAAATGCGTTTATCAAAATAAAATCGCGCACGGCTTCAATGTGACCGATATCAGCAAGGAGTTCTGCCTTCTTTACGGTGAAGTTGGCGAGGCTTACGAGGCATGGCGAAAAAAGTCACCGACACTCGGTGAAGAATTGGCCGATGTCGCTATCTATTTGCTCGGGATAGCAGAGATATGTAATATCGATCTCGGAGCCGAAATCGAAAGGAAAATGGAAATCAACGAGAGACGCCAATACAAAATCGTTGATGGGGTAAACACACGGATAGGAGAAAAAACGATGGAACTCAAACAGTATGAAAACAAAGAGTACCGTGTTTTCTTTGAAAACAATGCAGCAGTTTTGCCGCAACAGGCACTCGACACGCTCGGCTGTACCGATGTTGTCATCATGATCGGTATTGGGAGGTCTCTTCGGATCTTAACAAAAGACGAGTATGCAGAGTTACAAGAACGGTTTGATAACCTTGGTCCACACGAAAGAGCCCGGTTGAGAGCCTTCTTTTCGACTGCAGAAGAGTGCAGCATGGAAGATGGACGAATGACCGTCAGCGACCAGCTTCTTGCGTATGCAAATATTACCGGCAGGGCAAAACTGACATTCGGCAGCGGGAAAGGCACTTTGATCGATGACACAGAAGGATGCCACCTGCGCGCCGAACTCGCTGAAACCGAAACGGATCAAGGGGATTGCAGATAATGACTCACCATATGAAACTTCAGTCGGATCCATTCAAGAAGATTTCTTCGGGTCGAAAGACGATAGAACTTCGCCTGTACGATGAAAAGCGGCAGCGCATCCGACCCGGAGATACGATCATTTTCAGCAATTTAGAAAACCCGAATGCTACGGTCAGTGTGACCGTTCTCAAACTGTTCTGTTTTCGGAACTTTACGGAACTGTTTGCCTCTTTGCCCCTTGAAAAGTGCGGCTACTCCGAGGCTGAATTGCCTTCTGCCTCGGCTTCGGACATGAACATCTACTATTCAGAAGAAGATCAGCGGAGATACGGTGTTGTCGGGATCGAAATTGCCTTAATCGAAAAAGGAACGGAAATCTATTGAAAGACATTTTGCCGGACCGATCGATGGCGATGAATTCCATTGGCAAAGAACTTGCTCCGGATTTTGCTGAACTGAAAGAGAAAGTTATTAGTGAATGTCAGGCAAGTCTGGATAAGGTTACTGATCCGGAAGACTATTACGATGCTCTTCAGGACGGAATTGCGGCTGCACTTCTGTCTTCTAAAAAAACCGAAGACACATTGATTTCACCTAAGCTGCTGATCTGGGATCTGCTTATATTCCGGAACTACCATAAACATCATAATAACGCTTTCTGCATAATTCTCCAAAGTTTGCAGACAATAGCAGTGTAAAAAAACGGTTTTGCTGCCCGACTTCCTATGCAGGCAGCGCAAGAAACTGCAAAAAAGGAGAATGAGATATGAAAGCAACCGGTATTGTGCGCCGCATCGACGACCTCGGGCGCGTGGTTATTCCCAAAGAGATCCGCCGTACCCTCCGCATCCGCGAGGGCGACCCGTCACAGACAACATTGACACCCTGGCAGAGATTTTGTTTCTCCATTCTCGACCTTTCCAAGCGCGAAGGGTGGTAGTTTTACATAGAAACAAAACAATACGGCAGGCTTGAAAACGCTTCAAGCCTGCCGTGTTGCACGCAGGGAAAGATATTTTGTTGACTTTCGTCATAATTATAATTATAATATTGGTGAATTGGAACAACGGAGGTGGGCGTATGAACTATATGACAGAGCTTGCTGCCATCGCAAACGGGCATGGCGGAATCATTGAAACGAAAACAGCGGCACAGCTCGGCATCTCCAAAGCGATGCTTTCCAAGCTTTGTAAAGAAGGAAAAATCCTTCGTATCGCTAAGGGACAGTATATCCTGCCTGAGGAGCTGCAAGACGAACTGCTTTCCGTCAGCAGGCGTTCTGAAAACATCATTTTTTCTCACGAAACAGCACTTTTTCTGCACGGGATCTCTGACCGCACACCTTTTGAGCATACGGTAACTGCACCGTCTGATTGCACCCCGTCTGCGGCGATCAAGTCCGACTGCAAAGTG
>JAZUDF010000184.1:0-4813 GCA_045639485.1 Faecousia sp.
CGGGAGGTGCACCGAGAAGTCTGGAGACAGTGTGCTTTTCCATATACTCCGACATATCGAGCCTGACAAGCGACCGCTCGCTGCCGTAGACCTCTTTGGCAAGTGCCTTGCACAGTGCCGTTTTGCCGACACCCGTAGGCCCGGCAAGCAAAATCGCCGCGATCGGGCGGTTGCTGTCCGCAAGTCCCGACCGCCCGCGTCGTACCGCCGCCGCCACTTTCGCAACGGCGGCATCCTGCCCGATGATTTTCTGCTTCAGACGCTGCTCGAGCTGCAGCAGTTCCCTGCGTTCCGGCTGCGAAACAGTGCCTGCGGGGATACCGGTACGCAAAGCCACCGTCTGTGCGACTACCTGCGGTGTCACCTGCAGGCGTTTCGGGGCGTAAAGCTGCCGCATGGCCGTCGCCGCGGCACTTTCGTCCAGAAGATCGAGTGCCTTGTCGGGCAGGCACCGATCCGGCAGATAGCGGACGGAATAGGACACGGCGGCCGAAATGGCCGCATCCGGGATCTGCACACGGTGGTACAGCTCCAGTCCCGGCCGAAGTCCCTGCAGAATTTCCTCCGCCTCCGCTTTTGTCGGCTCGGCGATGCTGACCTGACGAAAGCGGCGGTCGAGTGCCGCGTCCTTTTCGATATATTTGCGGTATTCGCGGCGTGTCGTGGCACCGATCATCTGCAGTTCCCCGCGTCCGAGTGCGGGCTTGAGGATGTTGGACGCATCGATGGCACCCTCGGCGGAGCCTGCACCGATGATGGTGTGCATCTCATCGACAAAGAGAATGATATTGCCCGCCTTTTTGATCTCGGCCAGCAGGTCCCGCACCCGCTCTTCAAACTCGCCGCGGTATTTTGTCCCCGCGACCAGGCTCGCCATGTTGAGCGAAAACAGCCGTTTGTCACGGATCTGCGGCGGTACCCTGCCCGCACCGAGCCTGCGTGCCAGCTCCTCCACGATCGCCGTTTTGCCGACGCCCGGTTCGCCGACCAGTGCCGGGTTGTTTTTGTTTTTGCGGCACAGGATGCCTATGATCTCATCGAGTTCTCTGCCGCGGCCGATCACGGGATCCGCCGTCGGTGCAAGCTCCGTCATATCCTGTGCGAACTGTTCGAGCAGTTTCATGTTTCACGTCCCCGTTTCTGAAGTTTCCCTTCGGTTTTAACCGTTTTGCGGCGGTTTCATTCCTCCGCTGTTTTCGGTTTTCCGCGAAAAATATCAGATTTCCGGAAATTTCATTTGCATTTTTAAAAAAATGTGATAGAATGAAGTCGCAAAATTCTTGCAAATTCTTTTTTGGAGGTATGACGCATGGCATATTTCATCACTGACGCTTGCCTGAAGTGCGGCACCTGTGCCGATACCTGCCCGCTCGGCATCATTACCGAGGGCGACGACAAGTACGAAATCGACGCTGATCAGTGCGTAGAGTGCGGCTCCTGTGCAGCAGCATGCCCCGCTGAAGCAATCGAACAGCAGTAATTTACATGAAATAATGGGTCTGTGGGCAGCCACAGGCCCATTATTTTTCAAAAGGTGACACGATGCAGACGGAATTTTTACAAAACGGCATCACGATGAAACAGCTGCAGACGCAGTTCCCACTCGGCACCGACACGGTGCTGCTTGCGGATTTTGCCGGGGCCTGCAAGGATACGGTCTGCGATCTGTGTGCAGGCTGCGGGCAGGTAGGGCTCCTGCTTGCCGCGGCGGGTGACGCGAAGATCACCTGCGTGGAGCTGCAGGAGGATGCGGTCTTGCAGGCACGGAAGAACATCACGGAAAACGCTCTGGACGGCAGGATGACCGCCCTGCACGGCGACGTGCGTGAGATCCGGACACTCCTTGCACACGGCAGTTTTGATGCAGTGGTCTGCAATCCTCCCTATTTTCCCGCAAACAGCGGGTTTGCCGCAAAGGACGATGCCATTGCCATCGCCCGCACGGAGCTTTGCTGCACGCTCAAAGACGTTTGCAATGCCGCAGCGTGGTTGCTGAAAACGGGCGGCTGCTTTTACCTCGTCCACAAGCCGGAACGGCTGACGGACGTGCTGACCGCACTGCGGGAATGCAGGCTCGAGCCGAAGCTTCTGCGGTTTGTGCAGCACCGCGAGGGCATGCCGTTCAGTCTGGTGCTTGTGAAGGCCGTCTGCGGCGGCAAGCCCGGACTGTCCTATCTGCCGACACTGCTTCTGCAGAACGAAGACGGCACGGAAACTGCGGAATACCGCAAAATCTACCATTTGGAGGCTACCTGACATGACAGGTACGTTATATCTCGTCCCGACGCCGATCGGCAATTTAGGCGATATTTCCGAACGTGCGATCCGGACGCTGCAGGAGGCGGATTTCATCGCCGCAGAGGACACCCGCGTGTCCGTGAAGCTCTTAAACCACCTGCAAATCAAAAAGCCGCTCGTCAGCTACCACGAGCACAACAAGCAGGAAAGCGGCCCGAAGATCGTGTCGCGGCTCGAAAACGGCGAAGTCTGTGCCCTTGTCACCGATGCAGGCTCCCCTGCCATCTCCGATCCCGGCGAGGATCTCGTGCGGCTGTGTGCGGAAAAAGGCATCCCCGTATGTGCCATCCCCGGCCCGTGTGCCCTTGTCACGGCACTGAGCGTTTCCGCTCTGCCGACAAGAAGATTCTGCTTTGAGGGCTTTCTGCCCGCACAGAAAAAAGAACGGCGTACGCTTCTGGGCAGTCTGCACGGCGAAACACGCACGATGATCTTTTACGAAGCACCGCATCATCTTTTGCAGACGCTGCAGGATCTTTTGACCGCGTTCGGCGGCGAACGGAAGATCAGCCTTTGCCGCGAGCTGACGAAGCTCCACGAGCAGATCAGCCGCATGACACTGGCCGAGGCTGTTACATTTTATACGGAAAACGAGCCGAGAGGCGAATACGTGCTTGTGGTGGAGGGTGCCGCCGCACAGACGGAAGAAGCGACGCTGGAAGATGCCGTCGCTGCCGCAAAACGGCTGATGGATGCCGGTCTGACCAAAAAAGACGCCGTGAAGCAGGCGGCAAAAGACACCGGTTTTCCGAAAAACGAGCTTTATGACGCGATCATGCTGGATTGATTAAAATCCGCCAAATTGCACAGAATAGATCCCGGACAGTCTCAACTGTTCGGGTTCTTTTTGTCGGAAACTCACAAAATTTCACGAAATCTACACAAACTCTTAACGGAAAAGAACTTGTAAAATTGCAGCGGGCGTTGTAAAATGGGATGAATTGTCGACCAGGCAAAGATAAAGCACAGAGGAGCACATTATGGCAAGCACCAAAAAGGGCACAAAAACAACAGAAGAACTCGCAGCACCCTTGATGGCTCTGATCAACAAGGGCAAAAAAGACGGCATGATCAAGGCCTCCGAGCTCAATTCCGAGCTGGAAAAATTAGACTGTTCTCCTGACAAGCAGGATCAGATATATGATATGTTCGATTCCATGGGCATTCAGATCGCCGGAAACGAACTGGATTTCGACGCAGACATCGCCATCGACGACACCCTGCCTCCCCTCAATGAGGATGCAGAGCCCGAGATCGTCGATCCCGTGGAGCTTGCGGCAGAGTTCAACCTCGACGATCCCGTCCGGATGTACCTCAAAGAGATCGGTCAGATCCCTCTGCTCACCGCCGAAGAGGAGATCGAACTGGCACAGAGAATCGCCGAGGGCGATGCCGAAGCCAAGAATAAGCTGACCGAGGCGAACCTCCGTCTGGTCGTTTCCATCGCAAAGAAGTATTCCGGACGCGGTCTGCACATCCTCGACCTCATCCAGGAAGGCAACACCGGCCTGATCCGTGCGGTGGACAAATTCGACTACACAAAGGGAAACAAATTCTCTACATATGCGACCTGGTGGATCCGGCAGGCGATCACCCGTGCCATCGCCGATCAGGCGAGAACGATCCGCGTTCCGGTGCATATGGTAGAGGTCATCAACAAGGCCACCCGCTGCAACCGCAAGCTCGTGCAGGAGCTCGGCAGAGAGCCGACACTGGAAGAAATCGCAGACGAGCTCAATCTTCCCATTGAGAAGATCATCGAGGCCAACCGCACCGCAGCAGACACGCTGTCGCTCGACACCCCCGTCGGTGACGAGGAAGACACCACCATCGGCTCGTTCGTGGAAGACGACAACACCCCCGGCCCCGCCGATGCAACGTCCAACACGATGCTGGCAGAGGCACTGGCAGAGATCCTCGACACGCTGACCGAGCGTGAGTCCGACGTGCTTAAGATGCGTTTCGGCATGTATGACGGCAGAACGCACACCCTCGAGGAGGTCGGACAGATCTTCGGCGTCACCCGTGAGCGTATCCGTCAGATCGAGAACAAGGCGATCCGCAAGCTGCGTCATCCCTCCAGAGCGAAAAAGATCAAAGATTTCTATTGTTAAGGGAAATTCTGACAAAACCGCCTGCGACTGAGCAGCGGATCTTTTGCCCCATACGTGCAGTTCGGAAAACAGGAAATACACCAAGTATTCCCGTGCTTTCCGAACTTTCGCCTGAGACAAAATCTCTCGCTGTCAGTTCTTGCCGATTTCATCCTCATTTCCCGAAAGATCCTTTGGAAGATCCTTTTATAAAAGACATGAAAAAGCAGCCGTTCAACACCGTTGAATGGCTGCTTTTCTTTTTGTTTTTTACTTGTACTCGATGGTGACGGTGCGTAATTCCTCACCCGTATCGGCGTTGCAGAACTTGATGGTGATCTTGCCCTTTTCCGGTGTGGGGAGCTTGAGGTCGCCCCACGAGAGCGTGACGGTGGAGCCGGAGGTGGCATCCTCCACGCACA
>JAZUDF010000185.1:0-4156 GCA_045639485.1 Faecousia sp.
GTAACCCCGCGCCCCCCCCCTCCTTTGTGGGTGCTCAGGCTCCGATGATTTTTCACAGATATCTGCAGCCGTTTCTGGTGCAGGACAGGGAAGAAGATCCCGACCTGACCGTGCGGCTGTCATTTTGCACACCGCCGCAGCCCAAAGGCGAGCTGCTGTTTTCCGACGGCAGACTGGCGGAGTACGGACAGGAAGATGCCGTGCAGCGACGGTTTTTGATGTGGAGCCGCGAGCCTGCATCGCCCGACAATCCCGCACTTGTGTTTGAAGGACAGAAGAAAGCGACGCTTTTCTGCCCGCCCGAGCGGGCACAGGTGTTCTGCGAAGCGTGCGAGCTGACGCCGATGCTGGCACTCGAACGCCTCTTTGCACAAAATGACCGCATGATTTTGCACAGTGCCGCAGTCCTGCACAGGGAGCACGCCGTTTTGTTTTCTGCACCCTCCGGTGTGGGAAAGTCCACGCAGGCAGACCTCTGGGTGCAGCGATTCGGTGCGGAGATTCTCAACGGCGACCGCTGTGTGATCGCAAAAACTGCGGATGGCTTTGCCGCCCACGGCTCGCCCTACGCAGGCTCGTCGGAGATCTGCAAGTGCAAGTCTGCACCGCTCAAAGGCATTTTCGTTCTGCGGCAGGCAAAGGAGAACCTTGTGCGGGCACTGCCGCCTGCCGAAGCCTTCCGCAAACTGTTTCCGCAGACGGTGGTCAATTCCTGGAACGCCCCGCAGGTGCAGGCTGTAACAGACCTGCTGGCATCGCTTTGCCGGACGGTGTCCGTTTATGAACTTGCCTGCCGCCCGGACACCGCCGCAGCAGAACTCGCCGAAAATCTGATTATGAATTCGGAATTGCAGTGATCAGTGGTCAGTGGTCAGATTAGCACTGTACCGATAAATCCCCCTTGCGAAAGGGGGTGGTGCGAAGTGCCGGGGGATTTACTTCTTCTCTCAAATTGCAGGGGACGGCGTCCTCGACGTCCCGCTTCCGCCGCACTTTCAACCCCCGCCGTAGGGGCGACGCTTGCCGTCGCCCGAAAGGCTTCCCCTTGAGGGGGAGCTGTCACGGCTTTGCCGTGACTGATGAGGTGGAAAGCGTTTCAAAAAAGCATTTTCCAAGAAAGGAGTGCCTCATGCTCAAACAGGACATCCCGATCAAGGCCACGGTCTGTGCCAGAGCTGCACTTATGCGTGTACCGGTCAGCGGCAGCTTTGAACTCACGCCCCGCTGCAGCCTCAACTGCAAAATGTGCTATATCCGCATGACACCCGACGAGATGCGACCGCTCGGAGAAGAGCGGACGGTTTCCCAGTGGCTTGACCTTGCACAGCAGGCGAAACAGGCGGGCATGGTCTTTCTGCTTCTGACGGGCGGCGAACCGCTTGTTTACGCCGATTTCTGCACGCTTTACCGCGAGCTGTCGCAGATGGGGCTGTCCATCGACATCAACACCAACGGCACGCTCATTGACGAAAAAACCGTTTCGTTTTTCCGCGACAACCCGCCCGCCAAATTCAACATCACCCTCTACGGCACGAGCCGTGAGACCTATGCCCGCCTGTGCGGCGACGGCAGTGCCTATGACCGCACGGTGTATGCCATCGATGCACTGCGGCAGGCAGGACTGCTTGTCAGTCTGAACGCGACGCTCACCCCTGAAAACGTCTGCGACACCGAGGCCATCGCGGAGTTTGCCCGCGAACGCGAGCTGAATCTGAAACTGACGTCGCTCGTCGTGCCGCCGCAGCGGCGTGGAAGTACCGAACCGCCGCACCGTCTGTCTGCCGAAGCGGCAGGTCAGGCTGCCGCACGCGGCCACCTGCGTTATTTCGGTGCGGAGGCTGTGCGGGCGAAGCTGCAGGGTGCCGAAGGCGGCCCGGCAGACTTTCTGCTTGACGACTGCGTGCAGACGGGGGAGAAGGGTATCTCCTGCCTCGCGGGCAGATCGCAGTTCTGGGCGGCATGGAACGGGGAGATGTATCCCTGCTGCATGATGCCGTGGATCAAGGCAAAGCCGTTTGAAACAGGCTTCAAGACTGCCTGGGAACAGATCTCCGATGCGTGTGCCGAGATCCTTCAATCAAAGCAGTGTGCAGACTGTGCACTGAAAAGCATCTGCCCGAGCTGTGCTGCTTTGCAGCATGCCGAAACGAACGGCGATCCGACGTGCCGTCCCGAGTATCTTTGCCGCATGAGTGAAAGCTACCGCGATACGCTGCGAATGCTCACAAAGGAATAACAGTTCTGCCGCAGAGGACGATTGACAATCCTCTGCGGCAGTTTTATAATGTATTTGTTAAAATTTGTTTTTTGCGAAGAAAGGAAGCAAAGACTATGAGTTTTTCTCTTCGTCCCTACCGCCATCCCGATTTTTCCGAGGCAAGATTTGTAAATGCACCGGACGCGACCTTTATTGAAACGGATCTCGACCGTGTCGCACCGGATAACTATCACGCTACCGCGATTTTCCCCGAATATTTCAAAATTAAGGGCGAGTGGAAGCTCGCACCCGAAAGCCGCATGGACTGCGTTGTGGTGCTTGAAAAGGACGGCACGCTGTCCGTCAAGGAATTCCGCAACCTGAAAAAGGGCGATGCCATCTGCGTCGGCAGAACGGAAGATGCTTCCGAGGGCATCTATGTCCACGCCACCGGCTTCTACGATGCCAAGGACGGAGCAGACCTCTTTGCCTTCCGTCAGGGCAGATCGAGAGAGACAGCGTTCTCCGTGGACTATGACGGTCTGTATGAACTGTTGAAGCACGAAAAGAAATACGGCAACATCGTCTGGGTGCTCGGCCCTGCCGTTGCCTTTGACTCCGACTCCCGCAAGGCCTTCGGCAAGCTGATCGCAAACGGCTACTGCCACGCTCTGCTCGCGGGCAACGCCCTTGCCACGCACGATTTAGAGGGTGCGTACAAGCACACGGCTCTCGGTCAGGACATCTACTCGCAGGCGACCATGCACAACGGTCACTACAACCACATTGACACGCTCAACCGCGTCCGCCGCTACGGCTCCATTCCCGCCTTTATCGAAGCCGAGGGCATCGACAACGGCATCATCTACAACTGCGTGAAGAAGAACGTTCCCTTCGTGCTGTGCGGCTCTATCCGCGACGACGGCCCGATGCCGGAGGTCTACGCCGATGTCTATGACGGCCAGAATGCGATGCGTGACTGCATCCGCAAGGCGACCACGGTCATCACCATGGCGACCACCCTGCACTCCATCGCCACCGGCAACATGACGCCGTCCTTCCGCGTTCTGCCCGACGGCACCATCCGTGAGGTCTACTTCTACTGCGTGGACGTGGCGGAGTTTGCAGTCAACAAGCTTGCTGACCGCGGCAGCCTCGCTGCCAAGGGCATCGTCACCAACGCACAGGACTTTGTCGTCAACGTCGCAAAGGGCTTGGGACTCGGCCTGGAATGATCTTTTGAAAAACAGAAGCCCGCTGCTTTGACAGCGGGCTTCTGCATAATACAAAAACTCCGTTGCTTATCTGCAACGGAGTTTTTGTTTGAAGAATTGAAATTACTTCAGTTCGACCTCTGCGCCGGCTTCCTTGAGTTCAGCAGCGAGCTTTTCAGCGTCGTCCTTGGAGATAGCTTCCTTGACAGCCTTGGGAGCAGCGTCAACGAGTTCCTTAGCTTCCTCCAGGCCCAGGCCGGTAGCGGCACGGACAACCTTGATGACACCGATCTTGTTAGCACCGGCGTTCTTCAGGATGACGTCAAATTCGGTCTTTTCTTCAGCAGCTTCAGCAGCACCGCCGGCAGCGGGGCCTGCAACTGCAGCAGCAGCAGCGGAGACACCGAAGGTCTCTTCCAGAGCGTGTACGAGTTCGGACAGTTCGAGAACGGAAAGGTTCTTCACTTCTTCGATCAGAGCAGCGATTTTTTCAGACATTGTAATATCCTCCAATTAATGTTTGTGTTTGTGTTTTTTGAATTAGGCTTCTGCAGGAGCTTCTGCAGGTGCGGCACCGCCGTCCTTCTGGGCACGGATCTGATCCAGAACGAATGCGAGGGAAGAGATAGGTGCGAGGAATGTGCCAAGAACCTGTGCAATGAGAGCATCCTTGCTGGGCAGTTCGCCGGAGCCCTGGAGCTGTTCAACGCTCATGACGGAGCCTTCTACGAAGCCGCCTTTGATC
>JAZUDF010000186.1:0-1564 GCA_045639485.1 Faecousia sp.
TTGTCTACCTCATCGGCTCAAAGGAAGCCGGACGGATGTTCCGCAATCGGCTGACTCCCGCGGACGCGGCCATCGTCGGCTTCATCGATTCTTACAACGTGCTGTATACGGAGGATCCTCCGTCTGCGGCAGACAAATAACATTACGATTTTTGGAGGAAATTCAAATGAAATTAGCACTCGGTATGGTTGAAACCCGTGGCCTGATCGGCTCCATCGAAGCAGCCGATGCCATGGTCAAGGCAGCAAACGTTCACCTGATCGGCAAAGAACAGATCGGCAGCGGCCTCGTCACTGTCATGGTCCGCGGCGACGTCGGTGCCGTCAAGGCATCCGTCGAAGCAGGTGCTACCGCAGCAAAACGCGTGGGCGAACTCTACGGCCAGCACGTCATTCCCTCTCCCCATGACGACGTGGAAGGCATCCTGCCCCGTATCGGTTAATTCACATGCGGCTGGCAAGAGTTGTCGGCAATGTCGTCTCCACGATCAAGGACAAGGGCTTTGACGGCCAGAAGCTGCTCATCGTCGATTTTTTAGACGAAGAGGGCAATATGACCGGCTCCCAGGATATCGTCTTTGATGCGGCGGATGCCGGCATCGGCGACACGGTGGTCGTGGCGATCGACGGCGGTGCGGCCAACATTCTGCTTGGCAGACACGTCGTCGCCGACCACACCATCGCAGGCGTCATCGACAGTTTCTCCGTCGACGACGTTGAGAGAAAATACCATTAAAGTCAGGTGAAAACTATGGATATCAGTGCGATCCGGCAGGAGGTCGAGCGTCAGGTGCTGGCATATTTCGGCACGGATGCCTCCGCATTAGACAGCGGCAACGACATCAGGGGCACCGAGGTCATCGGCTGCCTGGAGCACTCCCTGCTCAATCCCGATACCACACTTGAAAAAATTCAGAAAGAATGCACGGTCGCCCGCAAATACGCGGTCGCGGCAGTCTGTGTCGCACCCTACTACGTACCCTATGCAGTGGAAATTCTGCACGGCAGCGTGGTCAAGGTCTCCACGGCGGTGGGCTTCCCCCACGGCTGTATGTCGCAGGCGGCAAAGATCGCCGAGCTCAAAGAGGCCATCAACAACGGTGCGACGGAAATCGACCTTGCCATGAACAACCTCGCGATCAAGTCCGGCCACCTGGACGTGGCAAGACGGGAACTGGAAGAGGCAGCCATTCTCTGCCTCGGCAAGGCAAAGCTCAAAGCGGTGTTCGAGCACGGTATTTTCACAGAAGATGAAAAATATGCCGTCCTCGATATGCTGCCGAAGGCAGGCATCGATGCACTGAAGATCCAGAACATGCTCTCCGGTCACGGTGCACGGGAGGAAGACGTCCGTCTCGTGCGATCCAGACTCGGCCGCAGCATGCGTATCAAGATCGACGGCGGCATCAAGACGCTCGCACAGGCGGAAAGCCTGCTGCGTGCCGGTGCAGACCGTCTCGGCCTGACCGCCACTGCAAAAATAGCAGAAGAAGCACTGAACGCAAGATAACAAGATAAACAATCACGCTCTCTACATCCCGTAGGGGCGACCCTTGCGGTCGCCC
>JAZUDF010000187.1:0-5161 GCA_045639485.1 Faecousia sp.
TCTTTTTCAGCATCTTTTTGATCCATGCGGGCTTGCGAAGATAGGCAAAAATTCGGTGTGAACACAAATAAATGCCTGCGACCGCAGCAAAGGAAAGCTGAAAACTGACACTGGCAATCGCATACGGATTTGCAAGCAGGATGACCATCATCGCGGTGCACAGAGACGTCGGACTGTCTGTGTTCCGCCGCAGGAGCGGTGCGACCAGCAGAAGTATCTGCATGACACCGGCACGGACGACAGATGCACTTGCACCGGTCATAAGAATAAAAAGCAAAATCACCGGAATACCCAGTGCTGCCGACAGTTTGTGGCGTTTGAGTGTCAAATAGCAGATCACGCCGGCCAGAATTGAAACGTGCATACCGGAGACGGCGATCACATGCGAAAATCCCGCATCCGAGATCTCGTCGCGTGTCTGCAGCGAGAGGCCGGATCTGTCACCCGTGATGAGTGCCTGCAGAAACGGTGCGGCATCCGGCGGGACGGCGTTGGAAAGTGCTTCGCGGAGTTTGATGGAAAATGCCGCAGGATAAAACCGAAGCGGCGTGGCGTCACACGGTGTGACGCGGGCATCTTTGCCGGAGGCTGTCAGCACGTAGCCGCTCGAAATTGAGTAGAAATCACCGTTTTCCCGGGACGGATCGGTCTTTCGAAATTTTGCCGTGAGATGGACGGTGTCGCCCGGTGCGACATCAAAGATTTCATCCTCGACATATAACAGCGTTTTGATCCGCCTGCCGTTTACCTGGATTTCCGTCTGAACTCTCCACCCATAGTCTGTTTGCGTGGGACTGCTGCAGACTGTGGCCGCGATCGGCATCGTCTGTCCGTCAAGTTCCCAGGCAGGCTGCAGATGCAGCAGTTCGTAGCCGGACGTCCACAAAAATCCCGCCGCAAGTCCGGCTGCAAGGATCGCCGCTGCCTGCTTCTTTTCAAATTTCAGAAAGCAGAGGATCAGGCAACAGACTGCCGCCGCACAGCCGACGATCAGTGCCGGAAATGCAGAAAGAAGATACACGCAGAGCAGTGCGGCGATACCGAACGGGACCGCGAAAAGCACTAACTTACGCATATCTTCTCTCCCTTTTCAAAATTGTAACAGACGGCGGGACATTGAGGACGCCGTCCCCTACAAAGAATTGCTTTATCTTTTAGTTGAAGCTTCCGAGTTCCTTGCCCGCAAGGACATGGAAGTGGATGTGATGTACGGTCTGGCCCGCGATCTCACCGACATTGGTGACAACACGGAAGCCGTCTGCAAAGCCAAGCTCTTTGGCAAGTTTTGCAATGACCGCATAGATGTGGCCGACGACAGCGGCATTATTTTCCGTCACCTCGGCAGCAGATGCAAAATGCTGCTTCGGGACAACGAGGAAATGCGTGGGTGCCATCGGAGCAATGTCATAGAACGCATAGCAAAGGTCATCTTCATAGACCTTTTTGGAGGGGATATCCCCTGCGATGATCTTACAGAACAGACAGTCGTTCATATCAAAACCTCACTTTGCATTTTCGGTGACAAGGGCGTCCACGGAAGCGAGTGCTTCGGGGAGCTTGTCAGCGTCTTTCGCACCGCCCATTGCAGAGTCGGGCTTGCCGCCGCCGCTGCCGCCGCAGAGGGTGCACAGCTGCTTGACGAGCAGGCCTGCCTTCATGCCGCGGGAAACGGCATCCGCACCGCAGACGGCGAGAATGGAGATCTTGTCGTCATTCTTGGATGCAAGAACGGCAACGAGGTCTGCATACTTGTCGCGAAGCAGATCGCCGGTCTTGCGAAGATCCTGAGCGTTCACGCCGTCAAGGATCTTCGTGACGACCTTGAGCCCGGAAACTTCGCGTGCAGAAGCCATGTACTGATTGATCTCGCCTGCAATGAGCTGATCCTTCATGGCATCGATGGTCTGACGCAGTTCCTTGATTTCGCCCACGTTGTTCTCCGCCTTTGCAAGCAGTTCTGCCGGAGAGGTCTTGAGGATCTCGGCAGCCTTGAGGATGGTCTCATGGGTATTGTTCATTTCGTCCATCACAGCCTTGCCGGTGATGGCTTCGATACGGCGTACGCCGGAGGCAACGGAGCCTTCGGAGACGATGCGGAACATGCCGACCTTTGCAGTGTTATCCAGATGCGTGCCGCCGCAGAATTCCATGGAGCGTTCGCCCATCTTGACGACACGGACAACGTCGCCGTACTTTTCGCCGAACAGTGCGGTCGCACCGAGTTTCTTCGCTTCTTCGATAGGCAGAACCATCGTTTCAACGGGCATGCCCTCGAGCACCATGTTCACGACGTCTTCGGTGATCTCTTTGATCTCTTCAGGAGTAACCGCAGAGAAATGGGTGAAGTCGAAACGCAGACGGTCCGGCTCGACGAGAGAGCCTGCCTGGTGGCAGTGGTCGCCGAGTTTCTTTTCGAGGGCTGCCTGCAGCAGATGGGTTGCGGAGTGTGCTCTGCGGATGGCACTGCGGCGTTCACGGTCGATGGTGAGCGTGAGCTTGTCGCCGAGAGAAATTTCACCCTTCACGACCTTGCCGTAGTGCATATACTTGCCGCCCTTGTTCTTCTGAACATCGGTGACAGTGAACTCGACACCGTCTGCCGTGATCGTACCGTGGTCGCCCAGCTGGCCGCCCATTTCGGCGTACATCGGGGACTTGTCAAAGACAAGGATCGCATCCATACCTTCGGAGACAGTGCCGCAGAGTTCTTCATTGGAGATGATCGCAACGACGGTGCCTTCGGCGGTATCGTTTTCGTAGCCGCCAAATTCAGTCTCGGGCACTTCCTTGCCGAATTCGATGCCTGCCCAGCCGAGATCGCCCAGAGCTTTCCGTGCTTCTCTTGCACGCGTCTTCTGCTCCTGCATCTGCTTTTTGAACTCTTCTTCGTCCACGGTCATGCCCGCTTCCTGTGCCATTTCAATGGTCAGGTCGATGGGGAAACCGTAAGTGTCATAAAGTTTGAATGCGTCGGCACCGGAGAACACGGTCTCGCCTGCGTCCTTGTGCTGACGGAGCATATCGTTATAGATCTTCATGCCGCCGTCGATGGTCTTGCAGAAGCTCTCTTCCTCGGTACGGATGACCTTGGTGATATAGGACTGCTTTTCACGCAGTTCGGGATACTGGCATTCGTTTTCATGGACGACTGTGTCAACAACGTCGAACAGGAAGGGCTTGTCAACGCCGAGGAGTTTACCGTGTCTTGCGGCTCTGCGGAGCAGGCGGCGAAGGACGTAGCCTCTGCCCTCGTTGGACGGAAGAACACCGTCACAGATGAGGAAGGTTGCAGAACGGATATGGTCGGTGATGACGCGGAGAGATACGTCGGTCTTCTTGGACTGGCCGTAGGAAGCACCGGTGAGCTCTGTCACCTTGCGGGTGATGTTCATGACGGTGTCGACGTCGAACAGGCTACCGACATCCTGGCAGACAACGGCAAGTCTTTCAAGGCCCATGCCGGTGTCGATGTTCTTCTGAACAAGCTCGGTGTAGTTGCCGTGGCCGTCGTTGTTGAACTGGCTGAACACGTTGTTCCACACTTCGATGTAGCGGTCGCAGTCGCAGCCTACCTTGCAGTCGGGCTTGCCGCAGCCGTACTTTTCGCCGCGGTCATAATAGACCTCGGAGCAAGGGCCGCACGGGCCGGAGCCGTGTTCCCAGAAGTTGTCTTCCTTACCGAAGCGGAAGATGCGGTCGGCGGGGATGCCGATCTCCTTGTTCCAGATCTCGAAGGCCTGGTCGTCATCCTGATAGATGGACGGATACAGTCTGTCTTTTTCCAGACCGACAACGTCAGTCAAAAATTCCCAGCACCATGCAAGTGCTTCGTGCTTGAAGTAGTCGCCGAAGGAGAAGTTGCCGAGCATTTCAAAATAGGTGCCGTGACGGTCGGTCTTGCCGATGTTGTCAATTTCACCCGTACGGATGCACTTCTGGCAGGTGCAGACGCGGTGTCTGGGGGGTTCTTCTTCACCGGTGAAGTAGGGCTTCATCGGCGTCATGCCTGCGTTGATGAGCAGGATGGATTTGTCGTGCTGCGGCACCAGTGGGAAGCTGGGCAGACGCAGATGTCCCTTGCTTTCAAAGTAGGAAAGGAACATTTCACGAAGTTCGTTTAAGCCATGATAGGTTGCCATTTGTTTTTCCTCCAATTTTGTAAAACGCACAAAAAAGACACCTCGCCCTTATTCAGGGGCGAGGTGTCGCGGTACCACCCTGATTACGCATAAATGCGTATCTCAAATGCTCTGTAACGGGAGCACCCGTCCCGCTCGTCGCGGGCTGCTCGGAAGTGGCTGACGAAAGGCAATTCCTTCGGGGCTTGCACCCTCCCCCGATCGCTTTGCGGCTGCCTGCCGTCTCGTTTCCTCAGTGCGTTTTCATATTTCGGTGATATTATATTGAGTTTTTGCTATTCTGTCAATCAGTTTTTAGCACAAAGTCGCATAGATGACTGCTTTGATGGTGTGCATGCGGTTTTCGGCCTCGTCAAAGACGACGGAACGCTTGGACTCGAAGACCTCGTCCGTGACTTCCATCTCGTTGATGCCGAACTTTTTGGCGATCTCGGCACCGATGGTGGTGTTGGTGTCGTGGAAGGACGGCAGGCAGTGCATGAAGATGGCGGTGGGCTTGGCGTTTGCCATGGCTGCCGCGTTGACCTGATAGGGACTAAGAAGTTTGATACGCTCTGTCCAAACGCTGTCCGGCTCACCCATGGAAACCCAGATGTCAGTGTAGATGACGTCGGCGTCGGTCGTGCCTTCCTTGACGTCCTCGGTCAGACGGACGCTGCCGCCGGACTCTGCCGCGATCTTCTTTGCTTCGTCAATGAGCCACTGCTCGGGGAAGAGCTCCTTCGGTGCACAGGCAGTGAAGTTGAGGCCCATCTTGGCACAGGCGATCATGAGGGAGTTGCCCATGTTGTTTCTGGCATCGCCCATGTAGGTGAAGTTGATGCCCTTGAGATAACCGAACTTTTCTTCGATGGTGAGAAGGTCAGCGAGCATCTGCGTGGGATGGAACTGATCGGTCAGGCCGTTCCACACGGGAACGCCGGAATAATCCGCCAGTGCCTGCACGGTAGACTGGGCAAAGCCGCGGTATTCGATGCCGTCATACATTCTGCCGAGCACTCTTGCGGTGTCGGCGATGGATT
>JAZUDF010000188.1:0-13548 GCA_045639485.1 Faecousia sp.
GGTACTGTCAGCGAGACACTCTTCGGATTGAGCCGCCGCAGTGCACTGCTTGCCTGGATCGGTGCGATCTTTTATGCACTGCAGATCTTCTACGATTTCTCCGGCTACTCTGATATGGCGATCGGTTTGGGACGCGTGTTCGGTTTCCGCTTCCTTGAGAACTTTGATTATCCTTACATTTCTAAATCGATCACTGAATTCTGGCGTCGCTGGCACATTTCTCTCGGCACCTGGTTCCGTGACTATCTCTACATTCCTCTCGGTGGCAATCGCAAAGGCCTGTTGCGTCAGATTCTCAATCTGCTGATCGTTTGGGGATTGACCGGATTCTGGCACGGTGCAGGTTGGAACTTCCTGCTTTGGGGACTCTATTTTGCGGTCATTCTGATCGTGGAAAAGCTGTTCCTTCTGAAAGCGTTGGAAAAGGCCTCCGCGTTCCTCCGTCATCTGTATGCACTACTCCTCATTCTGATCGGCTGGGTGATCTTCAACTGCACTTCCCTGTCTTCCCTTGCTGTTTACGTGCAGGATCTGTTCCGCTTTACCGCTGTCAGCAAGGCTGATTGGGGATATGTCTGGTATCTGTGCCGGCAGTTCTGGCCGGAACTGGTCTGCGGTATTGTGTTCTGTCTTCCCGTTCTGCCCGCTTTGAAAAAACGCATTGCTCAAAAAAGCTGGTATGCACCGGTTTCAAGCATTCTGCTCCTGCTCCTTTTGGTGCTCTGTATTCTGAGTCTTGCAGGCAGTTCCTTCAACCCGTTCATCTATTTCAGGTTTTAAGGAGGGATTGCAATGAAAAAACTGACACAAATTTTATTCCTCGCTGCCGTTTCCATTTTACTTGGCGGGCTTGCAGTCCTCACACTGTTTTTCCCGCAGACACAACCGAAAGAGTATGATCCCTGGGAAAACCGAACCCTTGCAGATACGCCCGTGTTCTCAAGCAGCACCGTCTTTGACGGCAGTTTCTTCTCCAACGCCGAAAGCTATCTGTCCGATCATCTATACGGCAGAACATCCTTTTTGCGTACACACGTCCGATTCCAACAGTTGACCGGCCGCATTTCTGTCAACGGTGTCATCTGTTCCGATGACGTTCTGCTGCTCGACAACGGTGTTTACGATGACGGCCAAACTGATCTTGCGGAAGCTGCCGCTGTTACAGTTTCCCGGCTGTCCGTCGTCCAGGATGCCGTAAACGCCTATGGTGGAACCTTCCTGTACGTCGGTATTCCGACGCAGCGAAACATCTACGCAGCTGCCTATCCTTCCTATGTAAACAGCGATATGCCTCGCACGGAGCAGTCGCTTTCCGTGTTCCTTCCCGCACTCGAGGACGCACAAGTCAACATGCTCTTTGTTCAGAGCGTTTATGATTCCGTCAAGGAGCCGATCACAGATTACTTCTCCCCTGTTGATCACCATTTCACGCTGAAGGGTGCATACCTTTGTTGCAATGAGATCCTTCGCTCGCTGAACGAGCAAGGATGCACCGTCCCCGCACTTCCGTCTGACCTGACATTTGAAACGTTACCAAATCCGATGCTCGGTACCTACAACCGAAAGCTGTACGGATTGAGTCCTGTTTCCGGCGAGTTCCAAATCTACCATACCTCAAACGCAGCTCCGTATGAGCGTTGGGACAACGGTGTCCGCAGCGATACGCCTTTGATCGTACTGCCGCAGAGCGAGACAGAGTTTGTGCAGTATTCTGCTTATATGGGCGGAGACAAAGCCGAGACGATCATCAAAACAAACCGTGCGGGAATGAAGGAGCTCCTGATTGTCGGCGATTCTTTCACCAATGCCATGGAGCCGTTGCTCTACCTGTGTTTTGACGAAACACGCAGTCTGGACTTCCGGTATTACACAGAGAAAACACTGACTGAATATATCGCAGAATATCGGCCGGACGTTGTGCTGATCATTCGAGACGCTTCGGTATATCTGAATCCGGACGGCAACGGTGATTTGAAGTAAAAAAAGAACAGCGGTTTTCGATCCTTCGAAAGCCGCTGCTTTTTATTGTTTATTGGAGCATATCCAGAAATTCCTGCTCGGTCAGCACCGGGATCCCGAGTTCGTTTGCCTTGCGGAGTTTGCTGCCCGCATTTTCGCCGGCAACCACATACGTTGTTTTCTTGGAAACGGAGCCGGATGCCTTACCGCCAAAAAGTTCGATCTTTTCCTCGGCATCATCGCGTGTGAACAGTTCGAGTGCACCGGTGAGGACAAAGGTCATGCCGTCAAAGCGGCGATCCGTGATCTGAATATCACAGTTGAAATTGACGCCCGCTTCCCGTAGACGTGAAACCATATGCTGTGACTGTTCGCTTGCAAACCAGTTGACGATATTCTGTGCGGTAATGGCACCGACGTCCCGTACTTCTGTCAGGCGTTCTTCCGACGCCTCCATCAAAGCGTCCAACGAGCCGAATTCTTGTGCAAGTACTTTGGCTGCTTTTTCACCGACCTGACGGATGCCGAGAGCATAGATCAGTTTCGATACGTCATTTTTCTTGCTCTCTTCGATCGCGGCAAGCAATTTTTTCGGTGCTTTATCGCCGTTCTTCCACAGCCCGGAAATGGCATCAAAAGTAAGGTAATACAGGTCTGCAGGTGAGCAGATCGCACCCAGGCCGATCAGTTGCTCCACGAGAGAGCTGCCGAGGCCATCAATATTCATGGCGTTTCTGCTGACAAAGTGTTCGATATTCCGGCTCAGCTGTGCGGGACATTCTGCACCGGTGCAGCGAAGTGCCGCACCGTCTTCATCCCGCTCCACCTTTGCACCGCAAACCGGGCAGCGATCCGGCAGATAATACGGGACGGCATCCGGTTTCCGCTTTTCTGTCACAACGCCGAGGATCTCCGGAATGATCTCCCCTGCTTTACGGATTCGAACCGTGTCACCGATCCGGATATCCTTGTCGGTGATAAAGTCCTGGTTGTGCAAGGTCGCATTCGTAACGGTAGTACCTGCGAGTCGAACCGGTGCAACAACCGCCTTGGGTGTCAGGACGCCTGTTCTGCCAACCTGCACGACGATCTCTTTGAGTTCCGTTTCTTTCACTTCCGGCGGATACTTATAGGCGACCGCCCAACGCGGGAACTTTGCTGTTGAGCCCATGCGGGTGCGTTCCTTCAGATCGTTTAACTTGATGACGGCACCGTCAATGTCATACGAAAGCGTATAGCGGCTTTCGTCAATATCAGCGATCAACTTGCCTGCTTGCTCCATTTGCGAGCAAAGCGTATAGGGAATGACTTTAAATCGAAGCTGCCGAAGGTAGTCCAGTGTTTCAGAGTGCGTGGAGAACTCTTTCCCTTCGCAGAGCTGAAGGTTGAAGATCAGGATATCCAGCTGACGTTCTGCAGCGATCTTGGGATCCAGCTGCCGCAGGCTGCCTGCTGCCGCATTTCTCGGATTTGCAAACAGTGCTTCTCCGTTTTTCTCTCTGCATTCATTGAGTTTTTCAAAAACAGCACGCGGCATAAAAACTTCACCGCGTACGATCAGCCGATGCGGTGCGTTCTCCAATCGCATCGGAATGGAGCGTACTGTACGGAGGTTTTCGGTAACATCCTCACCAATGCGTCCGTCACCGCGTGTCGCACCGCGGACAAATTCTCCGTCAATATATTCCAGAGCAACGGAAAGGCCGTCCACCTTCGGCTCGACAGTATACGTCGGTTCGGCAACGCTCTGTGCAACACGGGTGCCGAATTCATCGAGTTCCTCCAGAGAAAACACGTCCTGCAGGCTCTCCAGTGCCACTGCATGCTCGACCTTTTCAAACTGGCTCAATGCCTTTCCGCCGACACGCTGCGTCGGAGAAAGCGGCGAAAGCAGTTCCGGATGCTCTGCCTCGAGCACTTCCAGACGCCGCAGTTTCATGTCATATTCGTAGTCCGTCAGGATCGGATCGTCCATCACATAGTAACGGTAATTTGCGTCATTCAATTCCTGCGTTAATTGCAGCACTTCATCCTTCGGTTCCATTGTTCTCTCCTGTCATTGAAATCACGGTTTGCGGAACATCTCCGACGATCACCGTCTGTGCGACTACCATATCCGTGTTGACCGTTACGTCAACGGCTCCCGTCGGAAGCAGAACGGTTACGGAAATGTCCACTCGTAATACGATCTGATGTAATGTCTGATTGATCCCTGCCTGCTGAAACTGGTTTTCAAAGGTTGCGTCCGCATAACGGATCGCAGAGTACCGCACCGGAATGGTCGGCCCCTTGCCGGAAAAGAACAGCGGCATGATCACACTGCCGAGCGGCACACCCAGTTCTTCGCTGCTGACTTCGGCAATTTTGTCACTCAACAGTTTCAGAAGCTCTGATTTCAACCGATTGACGCCGTACATATCGGTCGTCAGTGCAGTCACAGTGCCGTCCGGTCCTTTCTCCAGTTCAACAAGGTCGTCATAGTGGATTCTTCCGTTTGCAAGTTCCTCATCAACTGCATCATAAACCAGATTTGCCGTTACGTTTTCCACCTGCGTTACCGCAAGAGATGCAAGCGTCGGCTCATATCGGTAGCGATACAGCAGGATCGCCAGCAGGATCAGGACACACAATATCAAAACAAGTAACCGTCTGCGGCGGCGTTTTCTCAAATTCACAGAACCACCCCTGCGGCAGTCTATGTGGGTTTGCCTGTCCGATATACGTTATGGGATCAGAGTTTCTTCATATGGATCGATGCGGTATTCGCCATCAATTTTTTCGTACCTTTTTCATCAAATGCTATTTCAAGCAAGGCATCGTTGCCCATTTTGAGCGACGAGATTACCATGCCCCGGCCATATGCCTTGTGCTCCACCATGTCGCCCGGTCGCAGATTTAAATCGGCAGACGGTGTCTTTTTCTGCGGTGCGATCGTTGCAGCATTATGCAGCACGCTTACCGGCTGATGCGGTTTAGGCTGCGGAGCTCGGTTCGTTCCGGCATAACCCTGTGCACCGTAGCCGAAAGACGGCGTGGAGATCGGAGCAGTTCGTCTGCCCTTGACAAGATTCTGCGGGATCTCTTCCACGAATCTGGAAATACGGTTGTTCATGGTATGACCGTAAAGCATACGCTGATCGGCATAGGAAATGGCAAGTGTATTTTTTGCACGGGTGATCGCCACATAGCACAGCCGTCGCTCTTCCTCCATTTCCTCGTGCTCACCGATACAACGCAGACTCGGGAACAGTCCTTCTTCTGCACCGACAATAAATACGTGCGGGAATTCGAGGCCCTTAGCCGCGTGCATCGTCATCATCACGACGGCATCTGCATTTGCATCGTACTGCTCAATATCCGTATAAAGAGCGATCTCTTCCAGGAATCCCGAAAGGCTCGCATCATCCGGATGATTCTCAACGTAACCGACGATGGAAGACCGAAGCTCGCGGATGTTTTCCAGCCTGGAACGGTTTTCAACGTCATTCTTTGTTTCAAGCATCGTCACATAGCCGGATCGCTGCAACAGTTCGTCATAGACCTCCGGAAGCGGCATCGAGCCGAGCAGTGCCGCACACTGTTCGATCACATCCGTAAAGACCCTGAGTTTGACGGCGGCTTTTTCCATGGACGGATAGTCTTCGGGGTGTGCGATCACGTTCCAGATCGGTACGCCCGCACTTGCCGCCTGACGCTCTGCCATATCGATCGTCTTTTGACCGATACCACGCGGCGGGTTATTGATAATCCGGAGCAGCCGAAGGTCGTCTGCACGGTTATTGATCACCCAGAGGTATGCAAGCATATCCTTGATCTCGGCACGGTCAAAGAACCGCGTGCCGCCGATAATTCGGTAAGGAATGCTGTTAAACTTGAAAGAACGTTCCAATACGTTTGACTGTGCATTGGTGCGGTAAAGCACGGCGAAGTCCTTGAAGCTTGCCTCATTCTGCATGGCGAAGATCCGTCCGGCAACAAAGTTTGCCTCATCGTTTTCGTTCATTGCTTCATAAACGATGACTTTTTCTCCGTCCGGATTCTGCGTCCACAGCCGCTTGCCTTTTCTGCCGATGTTGTTTTTTATCACCGCATTTGCGGCTTCCAGAATTGCTTTTGTCGAACGGTAGTTCTGTTCAAGACGGATCAATTTCGCACCGTGATACTGCTGCTCAAACGAGAGAATGTTTTCGATCGTCGCACCGCGGAATTTATATATACTCTGGTCATCGTCACCAACAACGCAGATGTTCTCATATCCGCCCGCCAGGAGTGACGTCAGAAGGTACTGCAGATGGTTGGTGTCCTGGTATTCATCCACCAGTACATAACGGAATTTCTTCTGGTAGAAGGTACGAATGTCCTCATAATCCTGCAGCAATTTGACCGTCAGTAAGATGATATCGTCAAAGTCGAGAGCATTGGCGTCTTTCAGGCGTTTGGCGTATTCCGCATAGGCTTTGGAGATCATCTCCATACGGTAATCGCCATTTGCATTTGCTGCAGCAAACTGTGACGGGAACTGCATCGCGTCTTTTGCCTTACTGATAACAGACAGGATCATCCTCGGTGCAAAAACCTTTTCGTCCAGATTCATATCGTGCACGATATCTTTCATGACACGCTCGGAGTCCGCAGTATCATAGATCGTAAACCGGCTGTTATAGCCAAGTCTGTCAATATCCTTGCGAAGGATGCGGCAGCAGGCAGAGTGGAACGTCATTGCCCACACGTCCATGCCGTTAGAGCCAAGCATGCGTTCCAAACGTTCCTTGAGCTCATTCGCAGCCTTATTGGTAAATGTGATAGCGATCACGTTCCAGGGTGCGACAGGGTGCATGGTACACATTGCGGCGATCCGGGGATCCTCTGCCCCAAAGCCTGCCAACGCTTCTTCCATTTCATTGACATTCTGTTCCGTGATGTAATCCGGCACTTCATCGGAATCGGAGCCACAGCCAAACCGCAGGAGGTTTGCCACGCGGTTGATCAGCACCGTCGTTTTACCGCTACCAGCACCTGCCAGAAGCAGCAGCGGGCCTTCTGTTGTGAGGACTGCCGTCTGCTGCTGCGGGTTGAGGAACGCAAAGCAGCGGCGTATCAGTTCTTTTCTTGCTCGTAAAAATCGCTCAATATAGTCCTGTGTCATAGCTACTTCCTTATTTCGTCATTCTGCTCTTATTTTACGACATCTTGAACGGAAAATAAAGAAGTTTCTTTTGTTTTTCACAGATAGTTGCGTAATTCGTGCAGTGCCTTCTTCTCAATGCGGGAGACCTGAACCTGCGAAACCCCGATCAGACCTGCGATCCGTTCCTGTGTCAGTCCGTGGAAGTAGCGAAGCAGGATCACAGTCCTTTGTCGCTCTTCAAGACGTGCGATCGCCTCATGCAGGGCGATGTGCTCAACGAGCCGTTCTTCTGTCTGTGTATCAGACAGTACATCTTCCAGTGAAAAGCCTTCTTCGCCCGTCTGTTTCTGAATGGATTCGGCAAAGCCCGTGGCACCCTCCGCTTCCGCGATATCTTCCGGCAGGAGGTGCAGCGTTTCCGCAAGTTCCGAAACCGTCGGTTCCCGGCCAAGCGTTCCGATCATTGTCTGTCTTGCCGCTCGGACTGATGCAGCACGTTCTTTTAGTCCGCGGCTCACCTTCACCGTCCCGTCGTCCCGGAGAAACCTGCGGATTTCCCCGGAGATCTTCGGAACCGCATAAGTAGAAAACTGTGTGCCGTAGTCCAGGTCAAATTTCGCCACCGCCTTCAGAAAGCCAAGGCAACCAAGTTGATACAGATCTTCCGGATCTACGCCTCTGCCGAAAAAGCGTTTTGCAACAGACCAGATCAGCCCTGCATTTTCCTGCACAAGGCAGGCCGCCGCATCACGATCGCCGGATCTGCTGCGTCGGATAAGTGAGGCTGTATCTCCGTTCAACGCTTATCCCCTCTGCTGACGATTTTCTTCCGCATACGGACAGTTGTGCCCTTACCCTGCACGGATGTAATTCGGACATCATTCATGAAACTCTCCATGATTGTGATCCCCATACCGGAGCGTTCCTCCCCGCCGGTAGAAAACATAGGCTGTCTGGCTTGTGCAACATCGGAAATGCCACGGCCACAGTCCTTCACCGTGATCTCCAGCGTGTTCTCCGGTAATACCCTCATTCGCATCGTGACCGTCCCGATCGTTTCCGGATAGGCATGAACGATGCAGTTGGTCACTGCTTCCGAGACGGCTGTTTTGATGTCACCGAGTTCCTCCATTGTCGGATCCAACTGTGCCGCAAAAACCGATGCGACGGTGCGTGCAAATGCCTCATTGGCGGACTTGCTCGGAAATTTGATCCATACCGTATTTTCTGTTTTCATGCCATATTCCTTTCATTCAGTTTCGTCAGTTTTCCGATTCCTGCCGCCTTGAGCACCTTGAGTGGCTGTGCAGGAATGTTTTCCAGTAGCAACGTTCCCTCCAGTTCCCGCATGGCACGAAGGCTGTGGATGACAACAGCGATGCCGCTTGAATCCATAAAGGTAACGTCCCGAAAATCCAACGTGCAGACGGTCGGGATATAGGCATCGATCTTCGCAGTGATCACCGCCATGATCTCTCTTGCCGAGTGATGATCGATCTCTCCGGTCAGTGCGATCGTCAGATGCTTATCCTGTAGAAAACTTGTCATATTCATTCGAATCACCTCAGAAATAAAAATCAGGGCGTGCCGCAAATCGGCACGCCCTGATTATAGGACATCTTCCGGCAGCATTTTGCCGGATTGTGGTATATGAAAAAAATCAGTTACCCTTGGGGATATAGCCGGCGACCGCCGAAGCGACCGTGGAAAGCGGCATTGTCTGCAGCCAGACTCTGCCGGGGCCTGTCAGGCGGGTATTGAAAAATCCTTCACCGCCAAGCAGTTTGTTCTTCAAGCCTGCGACCTGCTCAATTTCCATGCGGACAGACGGTTCAAAGCCGGCCACATTACCGGTATCAACGATCATCTGTTCGCCGGGCTGCAGGAAGCGTTCGACAACCTCACCGTCGATTTCCGCAAAGGCGATACCCGAGCCGCTGAGTCTCTGCATGATAAAGCCTTCACCGCCAAACAGACCGATGCCCAGATGTTTGTTGAAGAACGTAGACAGTTGTACGCCTACCTCAGACGCCAGGAAGGAACGTTTCTGCAAAATGATATCTCTGCCCGGTGTGATCTGGAACGGGAGAATTTTCCCGGGGAAACTGGCACCAAATGTAATATAGCCGGCACCGTTTGCGGTATAGATATTCTGGAACATACTTTCGCCGGAAATTGCCTTGGAAAACATTTTTCCGATGCCGCCGCCGGTGGTCTGCATCTGCATATTCGGGCTCATCCAAACCATGGAGCCACTTTCTGTGATCATAGACTCACCGCTTGCAAGCTGACAGGTTACAACGGGAAAGGAACCGCCTTCGATTCGATACTGCATAATTGGATCCTCCTGTATATTATATTTTTTAGGTTTTGCCGCTGTTATTTTACCCTATTTTTTTCGGGAAAGCAATCGTACAGTTAAAAATAAAACATTTTAAATTGCTTTTATCGGAAAATATGATATGATAGTATCAGTCAAAATTTGCACCGAAAAGAGGTCACATCTATGAAGTCATTTTTGAAGCGAACGGTATCTCTGCTTTTAACCGTTGCCATGCTGGCAGGTTTGGTCGCGACCGTTGCACTCAACGTTTCTGCATACAGCTACAACAACGGCAGAAAAGGTGTTCTTTGCACTTCCCTTTCCTCCTCGGCAAAAGCATACTATACCAGCGGTTATGATTATGCGACACTGTCCAAGCTGTCCGGTACGACACTGGAGGCAAAGCTCCGTGAGCGTATGGTAAACGGTTGGCACGGCGGTTCCTATGACAGCCTGAAAAGTTCTTTCAAGTATACAGACGCTTACAACGGCAGTTCTTCCAGCGTTTACTGCTTCTATTCCAACACGTCTGTATCCTCCTGGAACCGTGAACACGTCTGGCCGCAGAGCAAGGGTACCTTTTCGACGGAATCCAACTCCGCAGGCTCCGATGTCATCCATCTGCGTCCCACGGATAACACTGCAAACTCCACCCGCAGCAGCCTGCCCTACGGCGAAGTAACGGGCGGCGACTACAAGACCGTCTACACGGCTGCAGGCAAGGTCGCAGGTTATTACTCCCCCGCTTTTTATGAGCCGCTCGATTCTGTCAAGGGCGATGTGGCACGCATTCTGATTTATGTCTACACCCGTTGGGAAGAGCGTAATCTGACTGACGTCATTGACAGCATTGATCTGCTTCTGAAATGGTGTGAGGAAGATCCCGTCGACGAGTATGAAATGAAGCGAAACGACATCTGTCAGGAGATCTGCGGTTCGAGAAACATCTTCGTAGACTATCCCGAATATTGCTGGCGTGTGTTTGGCAGAGCCATTCCGACACACATGAAGACACCTTCCGGCAGCGGCAATACCTGCAACAATCCGCAGTACGTTGGTTCCGAGACGAAGGCAGCCACCTGCACCGGCAACGGTACGATGACCTACACCTGCTCTAACTGCGGGTACTCCTACACGGAAGTCATTCCCTCTCACGGCCATCATTATGTAAATGGCACCTGTGAATACTGCGGTGCCAAGCAGGCAGCGATCCAGTATTTCCGCACGGACACCATCGCAGCCGGTGATGAGGTCGTAATTTTCAACCCCTCTAACAAAAAGGTCATTTCCACCTCCGCCACCACCTATACCAAAGACGGTACCGTGTATGACCGCCTCAAGGGTGCTTCCGCCACGGTCGCCGGCACGGAGCTGACCACAACGGCAAAGGACGTTGCGATTTTCACGGTGGAAAAGAGCGGCAGCAATTATGCCTTTAAGCTTGAGGATGGAAGATACCTCACCTGTGAGACCTCTGAATTTTTGACGCTTGACAGCTCGCCGAAGTCGGGTACGAATAAGTGGACGTTGGAAGACAGCGGCACGGACGGCTGGTACATCAAAAATACGACGACCTACTATCAGGATTATCAGAAAAACTACGCTTACATCGAATATTTCTACACCTTCACAACTTACGGTTTCAAAGGCACTGCAGGGCAGGCTGCCTACAACATGAACTTCTACAAGGTCACGCGTGCTCCCGTCTGTGCACATGACTATCAGGTCACCACAACGAAAGAAGCAAATTGCGTTGAAATTGGCTATACAAGTTATAAATGCAGCAAATGCGGAGATGAATACAGTGTCTATACAGATGCACTTGGGCATCTGTACAACGACGTTGTGACCAAGCCGACCTGTACAGAAGGCGGCTACACCACCCACACCTGTGCCCGTTGCGGCAACACTTATTCGGACAACGAAACCGAACCCAAGGGACATTATTTTGTTGACGGCGTCTGTGCACGCTGCGGTGAGACTGAGGTCGTTTCCGATCCTTGTGAGGGTTACACGGATATCGATCGCAATGCATGGTATCACGCATCCGTTGACTTTGTAATTAAAGAAGGTCTGATGGGCAGCACCAAAACGAATGCTCTGACGTTTGAGCCGAATGTAAAAGTCAGCCGTGCCATGGTCGCTTCCATTCTCTACCGCATTGCCGCAGACAACGAAGTCGTTCCCTATCAGGGCACGTTCAGCGATGTGAAAGCCGGCCAGTGGTACACCCCCGCGATTGAATGGTGTGCCGCAAACGGTCTTGCCTCCGGCAAGGGCGGCGGAAAATTTGATCCGAACGGCAACGTCACACGTCAGGAGCTTGCAGTGTTCATGTTTAACCTTGCAAAGTTCCTCGGACGCGACGTTTCCGGCAAAGCAGACTTAAATGATTTTGCAGATGCCTCCTCTGTCCCCGCGTGGTCGAAAGACTATCTTGCATGGGCTGTCAGCGAGGGAATCATTTCCGGTCAGGCAAGCGGCGGAAAAACTTATCTGAAGCCGACCGCAGGTGCAATGAGAAGCGAGCTCGCCTCGATTCTGATGCGTTTTATGACAAAGTAATAAGATCCGGATATACAAAAACGAGATGCCGTTATGGCATCTCTTTTTTTCTTATTCCTGAGCAGGCTCACCGGGTTCTGCAAGCGGTACGCCGTTGCAGACTGGGAACAGATCGTGCTCCCAGGAAAAGCCCGTCATTTCGGCGTCCGTCTTCAAGGTCAGCACTCTGTTTTCTTTGAACACAGCATCCGCAATATCGATATGATACCACGTCGAGTCCAGTTCGATCATCACCCAGGTATAAGGTTGCTGATTCTTTGTTCCTTCGATAATGTAACACGGTATTTCAGCACTGCGGCACAGAAACGCAAACGCAGAAGAAACCACCGTACTGTTTGCCTTTCCCTCACACAGCAGCGTGTAAACTGTTGCGTCATCACTCGGCTCATAATCAAATCTGCCCACCAAATAGGAAAGTGCAAGTGTCGCACGATCCTTTGGTGTTTCGGCATATCGCATATAGTTATATGCCGAAGACAGTGCTGTTGCCGTGTCGGATGCAATGGTCCGTAATTCATCTCTCGATTTCTCATAGGAAAAATGGAATTCGACAACCCGGACGTTCCCGCTCTGCGGATAGACCGCAACGGACACGTTATTGCAAAATGTCGTTTTATCAGGGTGATACAGGCAATAAGAACGGATCGTTTCTTCAAAGTCCTCATCTGAATAGCCGGAGATCTGCAATGTGATCGAAGGAGCAAATTCTTCCAGTGCGGCGAACAGCAGCTGATCTGCCTGCTCATTGCCTCGTACCGAGCGGATCGAAGCGATCTCACCGGCAGAACGTCTGTAAACAAGATTGACGTCTACGACTGCCCGTCCGGCATCCCCCGTCACCTCATAGTTGATATAGTCGATCGCATAGGCTCCGACGGGATCTTTCTGCGTCATGTCGTCCACGACACGCCGCATGTCCGTATCAAGATTGCCGCTATAGCGTGACACCTGAATGACCGCGTGCTCCGTTCCCTCTGTCATCATAGTCGTAATGGCGGAGCGAAGATCATAATAGGAATTTGCAGTCAGCGGCTCTTCTGTCGCAGTTTCTTCTGTTCCTTTATAGGAAAACGGGTCAACGTGTTCCTGAACATTCAGATATTCTGCTGACTGAAAGGCCGAGCATCCTGCAAGCAGCAATGCGGCAAGCACAGCCGCAACAGCTCTTTTTTTCACGTTGACACCCCTTTCTGTTACAGACGTCTGTCAGACATCCAGTTTGATCTGCTTTTCGTCCATATCCTCTTCACGCAGCAACGCACCTGCTGCAGGAACGGTTCTTGTGCGGTATCTCGACTGGTTGACAATGCCGCTGTCTTCCACGTACGCCGCCTTTTCAACGACTGCTTTTCGTTTCAGTGTCATAACCCCGACGCCCTGCGTGGATCTGGTAGTCTTCGGTGTGAGCTGTGCGGTAGAGAAGATCAGTGCTCTGCCTTCTGTGGAGTATAGGACGATCTGCCTGTCTTCGGACAGCAGGAACACATTTTTAAGCGGGCTCTTGTCCGAATAGGCACCGGTCAGCTTCTTACGGTTGGATATTGTCTGGAAGTCGGATCGTAGCCATGTCGGT
>JAZUDF010000189.1:0-5610 GCA_045639485.1 Faecousia sp.
CGACTTGTGGCTGCCGACGACGGCATCATGCCCCAGACCATCGAGGCCATCAACCACGCCAAGGCTGCCAACATCCCCATCATCGTTGCCGTCAACAAGATGGATAAGCCCGGCGCAAATCCCGACCGCATCCTCACCCAGCTGACCGAGCACGAGCTGACGCCTGTCCAGTGGGGCGGCGAGACGGAAGTCTGCCAGATCTCCGCAAAGACCGGCATGGGCATCGACGCTCTGCTTGAAACGGTCATCCTGACCGCCGAAATGCAGGATCTCAAGGCCAACCCCGACCGTGCAGGTAAAGGTGCCGTCCTCGAAGCACGCCTCGACAAGAACAGAGGCCCCGTGGCATCTCTGCTCGTGCAGAACGGTACGCTCAATCAGGGCGACCTTATCATCGCAGGTACGGCAGTCGGCCGTGTCCGTGTGATGACGGACGACAAGGGCAAGCAGATCAAGCACGCCGGCCCGTCCGTTCCCGTTGAGATCACCGGCCTTGCCGAAGTTCCGAGCCCCGGCGACGAATTTGCCGTTGTCGCAGACGAACGCATGGCAAAGCAGCTTGTCGAACAGCGGAAACAGAAGCAGAAGGACGAAGCTGCAAAGCTGCAGTCCAAGGTCACTTTGGAGAATCTGTTCGATCAGATGAAGCAGGGCGAGATGAAGGAACTCAACATCGTCATCAAGGCCGACGTGCAGGGCTCCGCCGAAGCACTGAAGGCAAACCTGCTCAAAATTTCCAACGACGAAGTCCGCGTCCGCGTCATCCACGACGGCGTCGGTGCGATCAACGAATCCGATATCCTGCTTGCTTCCACTGCCAACGCCATCATCATCGGCTTCAACGTCCGTCCCGATGCGGCGGCAGCAGTTTCCGCCAAGCGTGATCGTGTGGACATCCGTCTTTACAGCGTCATTTACGAATGTCTGGAAGAGATCGAGTCCGCCATGAAGGGCATGCTTGCCCCGAAGTACCGCGAAGCCATCATCGGCCACGCAGAAGTGCGTCAGACCTACAAGGTCTCCGCCATCGGCACCATCGCCGGCTGCTACGTCAAGGACGGCAAGATCGTGAGAGACGCCAAGGTCCGCGTGCTGCGTGACAATGTCGTCATCTACACGGGTGAGCTCGGCAGCCTGCAGCGTTTCAAGGACTCCGTCAAGGAAGTTCAGGCAAACTTCGAATGCGGCATGTCCATCGCCAAGTACAACGACATCAAGGAAGGCGACGTCTTCGAATGCTACGTCATGGAGCAGTACACGGAATAATCCCGTAGGGGCACACCTGCGTGTGTGCCCGTGTTCCTGTTTTGCATTGCACCGAAATCAACGCCGTAGGGGCGACGCTTGCCGTCGCCCGCCTGGCTCCCCTTGTCAGGGGAGCTGTCGCGAAGCGACTGAGGGGTAGTCCCTCGTTGAAATTCAAAGGAGAACCAAATGGCATCAAACAGAATCGGACGCATCAATGAAGAAATTCAGCGTGAACTGTCCGACCTTTTACGCAACTTAAAAGATCCCCGCGTGCAGAAGACGATGATCTCCATCACCCGTGTGGAGACCACCTCCGACCTGCGTTACGCAAAGGTGTTCGTGAGCTTTTTAGACAAGAACTGTTCGCAGGAGGTCCTCAAAGGACTCAAGTCCTCCGGCGGCTATCTTCGCCGTCAGCTCGGACAGAACCTGCAGCTGCGATACACGCCGGAGCTGGTGTGGGAGGAGGATCACTCCATCACCTACGGTGCACGCATCCTCGACATTTTGTCCACGCTGGACATTCCGGAGGACACTGATGAAGAAACTGAGCCTTCGTGAAACAGCAGAGTTTCTGCTCACACACGACAATTATCTGCTTCTGACGCATCGCAGACCGGACGGTGACACCGTCGGCAGCAATGCGGCACTGTGCAGAGCCCTGCGAAAGATCGGCAAGCGGGCAGTGCTTTATGCAAACCCGCAGTTCACGCCGAAATTCGCACCCTATCTCGCCGGCCTGACGACCGACACCGTGCCGGAAAACGCCACCGTCATCTCTGCAGATGTGGCGACGGAGGGACTGTTCCCCTTCGGCATGGAAGACGCAAAGCCCGTCCTTGCCATTGACCACCACGGTACCAACACCGGTTTTGCAGAGTACGGCTACGTCGATGCAGACGCGGCCGCCTGCGGTGAGATCGCATGGGCACTGCTTGAACTTCTCGGTGTGAAGCCTGACAAGGAGATCGCCGAGGCGGTCTACGTTGCCGTTTCCACGGATACCGGCTGCTTCCGCTATTCCAACACCACGGCAAATACGCTGACGGTCGCGGCGGCGTGCAAGGCGTGCGGTGCGGACATTTTCTCCATCAACCGCGTCATGTTTGAGATCAAACGCAAGGCAAGATTGCAGTTAGAGGCATATCTTGTTGACACCATGGAGTTTTATGCAGACGGCAAAGTCAGCGTGAACGCCATGCCGAAAGAAGTCTTAAATCAGCTCGGCATCACCGAGGACGACATCGACGACATCTCCGGCTTCGGCAGAAACGTCGAGGGCGTCGAGATCGCAGTCATGCTCCGCGAGGTCGAAAACGGTGTCGGCAAGGTGTCCGTGCGGACAAGCCCCGCTTTTGATGCGGCAAAGATCTGTGCCCGCTTCGGCGGCGGCGGTCATGCTGCGGCAGCCGGCGGCAGTGTCAATGGCGGCATCGAGGCGGCAAAAAAGGCTGTTTTAGCCTCCGTCTCACAGGACATCGACCTGTAAGCGAATGATTTCTCTTTGTCAGTGAACGTAGGGGCGACGCTTGCCGTCGCCCGAAAGCCTTCTCCTTGAGGAGAAGGTGTCAGCCGCAGGCTGACGGATGAGGTGTTACTGACTTATCAGAAGGAACAAAATTATGCCAAACGGAATTATCATCGTGAACAAGCCCGCAGGCTGGACGTCGCAGGACGTGGCGGCCAAGCTGCGTGGCGTGTTTCACGAAAAACGCGTAGGCCACGGCGGGACGCTCGATCCCATGGCGACAGGCGTGTTGCCTGTGTTCGTCGGACGGGCGACCAGAGCCGTGGAATTTTTTGAACACGCGGACAAAGAATATATTGCAACGCTCCGCCTCGGCACCGTGACGGACACGCAGGACACCACGGGCAACGTCCTTGAAACGCGTCCCGTTTGCGTCACAAAAGCGGAACTCGAAGCGGCACTTTTGGCCTTCACGGGCGAGATCGATCAGCTTCCTCCGATGTATTCTGCCATCAAAATAAACGGGCAGAAACTCTACACGCTTGCAAGGCAGGGCAAAGAGGTGGAACGCAAGCCGCGTCGGATCACGATCCATGAACTGGAGCTGATTTCCGGTGAAGGTACAGACTGGCAGATCCGCATCCACTGCTCCAAGGGCACCTACGTCCGCACGCTTTGTGCCGACATCGGCGAACGTTTGGGCTGCGGCGGCTGCATGGCAAGCCTGCAGCGTACCAAAGCGGGTGCCTTTTCACTTGCACAGGCACGTACGATAGAGGATCTGATCGCGGCAGAAGATCCCGAAGCACTGCTTCTGCCGGTCGACACGCTCTTTGCGTCCTATCCCGCCCTGACGGTGAATGCCTCCGCGGAGAGGAAGCTTCGCAACGGAGCACCCGTCAAAGCACCCGCACAGCCGGACGGCTGCTGCCGCGTGTACAGTGAGCAGGGAGAATTTCTGCTCTTCGGCCGCATCTCGGGCGGCATTCTTACCACAGTCAAAAGTTTTTTTGAGGTGAACTGACGTGCAAAAAGTGATCGCACTCGGCTTTTTTGACGGCGTGCATCTCGGGCACGGTGCGATTTTGCACCGGACGTGCGAGCTTGCAGAACGGTACGGTGCCGCACCTGCGGTGCTGACCTTTGACCGCAGTCCCTGCAAGGACGGCAGGCTTCTGACCTCCGTTGCCGACCGCAAAAGCCTCATCCGCAGACTTTACGGCATCGAGGATATCATCGTTCTGCCGTTTGACGAAACGCTGCGGCAGACGCCGTGGGACACGTTTTTAGATCAGCTTGTCCAAACGCAGAACGCGGCCTGTTTCGTCTGCGGTTGGGACTATCGCTTCGGCAGCGGGGCGGCGGGTACAACGGACTGCCTGCAGGCCTACTGCAAAGAAAAGGGCATCGGCTGTCAGATCGTTGACCGCACGGAATTAGACGGCATCACCGTTTCCTCCACCTACCTGCGGGAACTGATCGCACAGGGACAGACAGAGCGGGCGATAGACTTTTACGGCCATCCGCATACGCTGACGGGCGAAGTGGTGAGCGGTCAGCAAATCGGCCGTCAGATGGGTGTCCCCACGGCAAACGTCCTTTATGAGGACGGCATCCTGCTGCCGCAGAACGGCGTCTACGCGGTCAAAGCGACCGTGGACGGCGTACGGTATCGCGGCGTGTGCAACGTCGGCAGCAGACCGACGGTGGACGGCAAGCAGATCGTCGTAGAGGTGTGGCTGCCCGGGCAGAGCCTGGATCTGTACGGCAGACAGCTTCGCGTTGAGTTTTATAAAAAACTGCGGGACGAACGCAAATTCTTCTCTCTGCAGGAGCTTGCACGGGAGATCATGAAGAACGCCCTGCAGGCAGAGGCCTATTTTTCCGAATAAAAACAAACGGCACCGGCAGAAAATTCTGCCGGTGCCTTCTTTTATTTAGTTACAACCGCAACCGCTATCACAACCGCAGCCGCCGCTGTAGGGACTCACATTGCCGCAGCCGCAGCCGCCGTTTGAGCCTGCAAAGAGAAGAATCAGGATGATGATCCACCAGTAGTTGTTGCCGCTGAAAAGACTGTTGTTACACATAAAGAGTACCTCCTGCAAACGATTCAAGCGAAACCGCTCATTCCATAGTATGCAGGCAGGTAAAAAGGGTGCGGGAAAAAGGATTGCCAAAACGGTAAAAATCCGCTATCATAGAAAAAACGCAAGGAGGGGAGCACATGAAAAAACCGAAGCACCCGATCTTATTCTGCCTGTTTTTGCTGCTGAGCATCGCGTGGGCAGTGTTCATCTTCTGCCGCTCGGCACAGCCGGCGTCGTCCTCCAGTGAGGAAAGCGGCAGGCTCCTGACCTTTCTGCAGCAGTTCTTCCCGTGGCTGACGGTGTTCCTGATCCGCAAGGCGGCACACCTGACAGAGTTCTTCATTCTCGGAGCCCTCGTCAGCTGCACGGTGCGTGCAGCGGGCAAAAACATCCCGTGGTATGCTGTGGGTGCAGGACTGCTTGTCGCCGTTTCGGACGAACTCATCCAGTTGACGCAAAGCGGCAGAAGCTGCGAAGTGCGTGACATGCTCATCGACTTTGCAGGTGCGGTGATCGCGGCCGTAATTTTCTGGCTGATTTTCCGCATCTATGATAAAAAGAAGGGACTGTGATCACAGTCCCTTCTTTTTCTTTAAATCGCAAACCGTTCGCGGTATTCTTCAAAGTACCGCTCGAAGCTGACGGAACGCATCTCCTTGACGGAGTTGAGGTACTCGTGCGTGTCAAACGCATCGGACTCGAGCTCGACCATCGCGACCGCAATGTTGGAGCAGTGGTCGGACACACGCTCGTAGTTGGTGAGCAGATCGTTGAACACGAAGCCCTGATGCAGCGTGCATGCAC
>JAZUDF010000190.1:0-17271 GCA_045639485.1 Faecousia sp.
GCCGAAGCGGAGCAGTTTTTCTTTGACATCGTCGGGAATCTCCGTGACCTGCTCTCTGTCCTGCACCTCATGGCCGTAGATGCCAAAGGCAGGCAGTCCCTTCTGTGCATGCGTCGCAAGGACGGAGGCAAGATAGACTGCACCCGGACGCTCGGTGCCGTTGAAGCCCCAGACCGCCTTGATCGTGGTCGGATCCATGTCCATCGTTTCGCTGCCGTAGCACCAGCAGGGCGTGACGGAAAGGGTGATCGCAACGCCTTCCTTGCGGAATTTCTCCGCACAGGCGGCGGATTCCGGTACTCTGCCGATGGAGCTGTCCGCAAGGACGACTCTGACCGGGGTGCCGTCAGAATAATTCAGGTTCTCTTCAAACAGTTTTTTTGCTGCCTGTGCCATCGCGAGCACCTGATTTTCCAGGCTTTCACGCAGCATCATCGGGCCGCGACGTCCGTCTACGATAGGGCGGATGCCGATTGCGGGGTAGTCTCCAACATAGCGTTTCTTTGTCATAGCATTTACCTCTTTCATGCGGCTTGTAATGCCGTTTGTGTGTTTTGCAGCGGAATGCTGTAGCGGCAGTATTCCCCTTCTGCGGTGTATCTTATGATCTCGATGCTTTCGGGATAGATCTGAATAACGCCGAGCGTCAGCACGTTGGTACTGATCCCGCTTACCGAATTGTTGGAATAGCCGACATAACCGTAATTGAGATAGGTGAAGGTGAGCGTCACCTTCTTGCTTGAGTCGATCCTGCTCGAATCGTTCTTTGCGGGAACGGGAACATACATGGACTCGCCCTTTGCGATGTAGTTCACCGAGCCGCCGATGGAGTCATCATAGTTGTCGGAGTGATTGTGTCCGAACAGATAAATGATGTCAAGCGTATGTCCGTAACGGTTCAGCAGCTCTGCCAGCAGTCCGCCACAGGCATTGTCCGCACGGGCACTGTCATGGAGCGGTAGGTGTGTGGCGATGATCACAGGGCGGTAATCCTTGCGGCTGACCATGCCGGACAGAAAAGTGTCGAGGTCATTGAGCGTCTGCTCCACCTGCACCGGCTCCTGACCGGAGGGAAAATCGTCCTCATTGATGCTGTAAACAACGAAGGTACCGAAATCGTGTGCTCCCGTCGGTGTCAGTGCTTCGGTGGGATTGTCATGGTTGCCCTGCACGAAAATTGCGTGTGAGAAATCAAAATCCGGGTAGACGCCCGTCAGACTCTCTTCGATCCTCCGGATGCTGTTATCCGGATCTGTCTCGGTCGGAATACTGTAGTCACCGCCGAACAGTGCACAGTCCGGTGTCGGCACACCGGCTTCCTTGATGGCATCGAGCAAAACGCGGTAGGTCATGAACGTTCCGCTGTTTTGAAAGTCCGAGGACGTGATGACCGTTGCAAGCGGCTGCACGGCGGCTTCCGTTTCCGCGACATCCGTATCTGCCGTGTTTTTCGTGCAGCCGGAAAAGGCGGACAGAAAAAGGGTCGCCGCAAGCAGGCATGCGATCGTTTTTTTTGCAAATGCGTTCATCGTGTTCTCCGTGAAATCGGAGTGGGCAGTTTTTCGGCACTCCGTTGATTTTTACATGGCTTTTTGTTTATTATACCATTGAATTGGTTACTGTCTACAAAAAAGTACACACAATGTGGTACCGTGGTTCCTATTTTTGTGAAAAGAGAAGCCGATTGTCTTCTGACGGGACAATCGGCTTCTCTTTCGGTGCACGCTCAGGCAATGACGCCTTTCTTGAGGATGATATTTGCGTAGATCGCCGTCTCACCGGTCGCAACGACCGCATAGGATTTCTTCGCCTCTTCATAGAAGGCAAAGCGTTCGATCTCCGTCAGTTCCGTTTTCTCCGGCTCATAGTCCGCGATCACCCGGCGAAATTCCTGCCAGATCTCAGGCTGCGGTGCGTTCGGATCCTGTACCTGCATCACGCTGACCGGGCTGCTGTCCGGAGTGTCCAACGGGAAGAGCTTCAAAATGGCATCCAGAACCGGAACGACTGAATGGCCGTCGCAGCGTACCAGACGTCTGGCACAGTTTGCCGCAGGGAAATTGCCGTCGCCGATCACGAGGGTGTCGCCGTGTCCCATTTCCATCATGATCTTCAGAAGTTCGGGCGGAAGAATGGGAGAAATTCCTTTCAGCATTTGCAAATCCAACCTTTCTTTTTTTGTTCTGTTTTTATCTTACTCAATTCAGCGGTGATTGCAAGTGCTTATTTTGTCGGTTGCATTTCTTTCGTGCTTGTGATAGACTGCAACGTAACGTGATCAGCAAAACAAAAACATTTGATCGGAGTGATTTTTACGGAAGAAATTTTAGAAGCCGTCATGGTCATCAGCTTCGGTATTTCCTGGCCTGCATCCATCCTCAAATCCTACAGAAGCAGAACCGCAAAGGGAAAAAGTCTGTTTTTCCTGTGCATGATCTGGCTTGGTTACGTGGCGGGTATCATCTGGAAGGTCATTGTCTTCTCGAAGACCGGAGAATTCAAATATCCTGCCATTTTTTACATTATCAACCTTCTGATGGTCAGCACGGATATCGTTTTGTATTTCCGGAACAGAAAGCTGGACAAGCTCAATCAGGAGAAATAAGCAAACACGGCGGTTGCCTGAAGGCAGCTGCCGTGTTTTGTTTATTTGCGGTAGGCACGCGGTGAACAGCCCTCGTATTCGGAAAACACGCGGGAAAAATATAACGGATCTTCAAATCCGACTGCGTGGGCAATCTCTTTGACCGTCATATCCGTACGCCGAAGCAGGGATTTGGCACGCATCATACGGACGTCCCGCAGAAACATCGTCGGCGACTGCTCTGCATAGTCCATAAAACAGCGATACAGCCAGCTGCGACTGATCCCGATCGCCTTTGCTACGTCATCAACATTGATCGGCTGCATATAGTGCTTCCGGATATAGTCCATAGCCTGCTTGCCGTAGGCTTCCGTTTCCTGCAGCTGTTCGGAAGACGGGAGAAATGACAGCAGCTGCAACAGCAGTCCGGTGCGGAAAGTCGCGGCGTTTGCTCCTTCGGGCGACACAGAGATCTCCTGCATGACAGCTGTGATCCGTGACACGTCGCAGGAAAACACAGAATGTCCCGCATGACGGTCTGCGTTCAGCTGCTCCGTGACGTCCGTCCCGCGAAAATCCAGCTCACACAACACAGTGCGTGCCGTGAATGCCGCAAGCACGGTCCGGCCGGGACGCAAAAGGAGGCAATCACCCTTCCGCAGCGTCTCATCGGGCAGACGTACGCCGCCCGTCTGCACCATGAAAAGACGCCATTCCCTACCGGAGGCAAAGTGCAGTACCGTATCGGAAGTATATTCCTTTCGGCTCGCTGCAGTCACGTCAGGCAGGCTCGACGTACGGTATTCAGAAAAATGCATTTCAAACGCTTCTGTCATCACTTTTCTCCGTAAAAGCAATTTATTTCTATGTAATCATAGCACATTGGGAAACATATGTCCATATATTGAGGATAATTTTCAATTTCTTTTTCGGTGTCGTTCTGTAGAATAAAAGCAGAATGCAGGAAACCTGCAGAAACTGACCGGAGGTTTTATTATTATGGCATCTGTCGTTTTAAAAGGCATTCAGAAAATCTATCCGTTTACCGGCGAAGACCGCAAAGAGCAGAAACGGAGAAAAAAGCATAACATTCCCGCACCGAATGCAAATCTGCAGATCACTGATCAGGGCGTCGTCGCCGTACAGCAGTTCGATCTCGAGATTGCAGACAAGGAATTCATCGTTCTTGTCGGTCCTTCCGGCTGCGGCAAGTCCACGACACTGCGGATGATCGCAGGTCTGGAAGATATCACCTCCGGCGAGCTTTACATTGACGGAACGCTTGTCAATGACGTGGCACCGAAAGACCGCGATATTGCCATGGTCTTCCAGAGTTACGCTCTGTACCCCCACATGACGGTTTATGACAACATGGCGTTCTCCCTGAAAAACGCACATACGCCCAAGGCTGAGATCGACCGGAAGGTACGCGAGGCTGCGGAGATCCTTGATATTACAGAGTATCTCAACCGCAAGCCGAAGGCACTGTCCGGCGGCCAGCGTCAGCGTGTGGCCATCGGCCGTGCCATCGTGCGAAACCCCAAGGTGTTTCTGATGGACGAGCCGCTGTCCAATCTGGATGCAAAGCTTCGCAATCAGATGCGTGCAGAAATCATCAAGCTGCGTGAAAAAATCAACACGACCTTTGTCTACGTCACACACGATCAGACCGAGGCAATGACGCTTGGCGACCGCATCGTGATCATGCGTGACGGCTTTATCCAGCAGATCGGCACACCGCAGGAAGTATTCAGCCATCCGGCAAACCTCTTTGTCGCAGGCTTTATCGGCACACCGCAGATGAACTTCTTCCGCGACGCCGAGCTGCTGAAAAACGGCGAAACATACAGCGTCCGTATTTTCGGCAAAGAATTTGTGCTGCCCGAAGACAAGCAGGCGATCCTTCGCCGCAATCAGGAACAGCCCCGCACGGTGATCGCCGGTGTGCGTCCGACGTATCTGTCGATCTGTGAAGACGGCATCCCCGCTGTTGTGGACGTTGCCGAGATGATGGGCAGTGAAATGCATCTGCATCTGAACGCTGACGGCACAGACATTGTAGCCGTTGTGCCGACCACGGAGCTGGATGACAGCATGATCTCGAACCATCAGCAGGTGAATTTCACGACCTCCCCCGCTTTGATCCATCTGTTTGATGCCGAAACCGAAAAAAATTTGATCTGAAGCTGCTGAAAAATGGCCGTGCAAGACAAACGTTTTGCACGGCTGCCTTCTTTGCACCCGCTTTCACAGTATTTCCCTGTCTTTTCCAATTAGAGCTCACCTGTCGAACTATCCGCTCTGTTTATTTTTGATGTACCGATTTTGACATTTTCGATTTGTTATGCTATAATAAATCAAAATTTTGTTGGAGGCACGGTTTATGGAGAATAAATCCCTGCTTTATAAACTGAAAATCATATTTCCGGTAAAGGAACGCTGGTACTTTGTCGGTCTGTTTCTTTTGTCATTAATCGGCACGGCACTCGATTTTTTCAGCGTTTCTCTGATCCTGCCGTTGGTCAATATGCTGGTCACGCCCGGAAAACTTGAGGGACAATGGTGGTTCAATCTTCTGCGAAAGATCTTCAATATCGCGGATGTCAATGATGCGATGCTGGTCGTTGTCCTGCTCATCATCGCAGTCTATATTCTGAAAAACATTTACGCGATCTACATGTCTGTCGTGCAGGGTATCTTCCTGGCAAGAAACCGTATCAACACCTCTGCAAAGTTCCTCAACTGCTATATGCGTAAGCCGTACACCTTCCATCTGCAGCACAATACGGCTGAAGTCGTCCGCAGCATCAACAGTGACGTCAGCACAGCTTACGGTCTGGTGTCCAGCATTATGGGTTTGATCTCAAACGTGCTGATCACCATTCTGCTCGTCGCTTATCTGATCAGCGTTGACTGGAAGCTGACACTTGCGATCGTCATAGGTCTTGTCATCTATTCCGTTCTGTATTTCCTGATCGTACGCAATAAAATGCGTGAGGCAGGTAAGGAAAGCCGTCGGTTATCCGTCCGGATGATCAAGGCGATCCATCAGTCCGTCGGCGGCATCAAGGAAGTCAAGGTCATGGGACGTGAGCAGTTCTTTGTCGACTCCTATGCGGAAAACGGTGACGCCTTCATCGACAACCAGAAAAAATATATCATTTACTCCGGCATCCCCCGTCATCTGATTGAGATTCTCTGCGTTTGTGGCGTGCTCGGTCTTGTTGCTGTAAAAATCGCGACACGTCAAGAACTGTCGGAAATTGTTGGCAGCCTGTCCGCTTTTGCCATTGCTGCAATTAAACTTCTGCCCAGTGCGAACTCGATCAACTCTACCATCAATGGCATGTCCTTTATGCTTCCTTCTCTGGATGCTGTCTGCGAGGTCATTGATGACAATTTTAACCGCAAAGAAGAAGAATGCTGCAGTAATCTCAGCCGTCTTGAAAATGCCGCCGAGCTTTGCGGCAAAGACAGTGATATTCATCTGAAAAATATCACTTTCACCTATCCCGAAGTGGACGAGCCGGTCCTCAAAAACGTCAGCATTGACATCCGGCACGGCAATTCCATAGGTATTATGGGTGTCACCGGTGCAGGCAAGACGACACTGGTCGATATCATCCTCGGTCTTTTAGAGCCGCAGGAGGGTACCGTATTTTACGGTAATCTTGACATCAGCAAGGATTATGCCGAGTGGCAGAAGCACATCGGCTATATCCCGCAGAACATCTATCTGACGGACGAAAGCATCCGCGACAACGTCGCACTCGGCGTTTACGAAGACGAGATCGATGAAGAACGCGTCTGGAAAGCTCTTGAAGATGCACAACTGGCAGACTTTGTCCGTGGGTTGAAAGAAGGCCTTGACACGGTCATCGGTGAACGCGGCGTGCGTATTTCCGGCGGTCAGCGGCAGCGTATCGGTATTGCACGTGCACTGTACTACAATCCCGATATTCTGTTCTTTGACGAAGCAACCGCTGCTCTTGACACGGAGACGGAACGTGCTGTTATGGCATCTGTCAACCGTCTGAGCAAGGAAAAGACCTGTATCATCATCGCACACCGTCTGTCCACGATCGAGCAGTGCGACGTCGTGTATAAGGTTGAAAACAATCAGGTGCAGGAAACCGACCTTCAGGAAGAAATGGAAAAGCTGAAGCAATCAGAATAAAACAAAAGCGTTCCGAAGAGAATTCTTCGGAACGCTTTTTTATTTCATAGTTCTTCCAGAAGGCAAACAGCGTGGCAGGCAATTCCTTCCTTTCTTCCGGTAAAGCCGAGATGCTCTTCCGTGGTTGCCTTGATGTTGATGCGATCCACCGGGATCTGTAAGATCACGGCGAGGTTGGCTTCCATCTGCATCAGGTAAGATGCAAGCTTCGGTGCCTGTGCGATAACAGTCACGTCAATATTGCCGACGCCGTATCCTGCGGCATTGATCTTTTCTTTTACCGCTTTGAGCAGCGTCAGGCTGGAGATGCCTTTGTACTGCGGATCTGTATCCGGAAAATGCTTGCCGATGTCGCCCAAAGATGCCGCTCCGAGCAGGGCATCCATCACTGCGTGCACCAGAACGTCAGCATCCGAATGCCCGTCCAGACCTTTTTCATAGGCGACCTTCATGCCACCTATAATAAGCGGTCTTCCTTCTACCAGACGGTGGACGTCGTAACCGTGTCCGATCCTCATTTCTGTTCCCTCCCGCGAAGCAGTGCTTCTGCAATCAGCAGATCCGTCGGTGTGGTGATCTTGATGTTTTCGTCGCTGCCTTCTGTCAGGCAGACCTTCACGCCGAAGGCCTCCGCAGCAGAACAGTCGTCTGTGACCGGCCGCTTCTCGCTGATCGCCTTTTCCAGAGCCGCACGGTAAATATCGAGGTCGAACACCTGCGGCGTCTGTACGGCATAGAGGCTGCTTCGGTCGGGCGTTTCTTCCACAAAGCCGCCGTGAGCGACCTTAACCGTATCCTTGACCGGAACTGCCGGTGCTGCTGCACCGAACTTCACTGCTTTGCGGATGGCATCGTGGATGATCTTTTCCGTCACGAGCGGTCTTGCACCGTCATGGATCGCAACATAGTCGCATTTTTTATCTACCCAGTCCAGGCCGCACTGTACGGAGTCTGCCCGCGTTTCACCGCCGAGCACGACCTTTGCGACCTTGGTCAGCCGATTTTGAACACAGAGCTTGCTGATTGATTCCAAAAGGTCTTCTCTGGTGACGACGATGATCTGCGTGATCTCCTCGCATGCTTCAAACGGACGCAGGGCGTGCAGAAGCACGGCTTCGCCGCACAGATCTGCCATGATCTTGTCCGTTCCCTTCATTCTGGATGCAGCACCCGCTGCGACGATGATCGCCGCACACTTTGCGTTTCTGCCGGAAATCTTCCGAAGTAGTTTCGTCAGTCCCATAATACTCTCCTTATTTTACGATGGCGGCAGCAAGCAGTTTTGCACACTGCAGTGCCACGTCCATGTCTGCAATTTCATTCGGGCAGTGCGTGTAGCGGATAGGGATGGCAAGGTTGCCGGTGGGCACACCGCCACGGGAGGCAAAAATACTGCCTGCGTCGGTGCCGCCGGACTTGGTGACATAGCGTTGTACGGGGATATTCAGTTCTTCTGCGGTGGTTTCAAGCAGCTCGCAGACAGACTTGTGGCTGATCGTGCGGTGATCCATGTACTTTACAACAGGGCCGCCCGTAATCGTCACGCTGTTGGGTGCTTCGCTGCCCGGCGTGTCGGGCACGCCGCAGATGTCAACGGCGATCGCCATGTCGGGGCAAACGGTGTAGGCAAGCGGTTTTGCACCGCGGCAGCCGACCTCCTCCTGCACGGTGAAGGTGCAGAAGATCTCGTTGTCCGTGTCCTGCAAAAGCTCCAGTGCTTTCAGGCAGACGGCACAGCCGAGACGGTTGTCCAAATACGGCGAAATGACCTTGCTGCCGGTAAAATACGGAGTGCCGTAATAAACCGCCACATCGCCGACGCGGACAGTTTCGCCTGCGGTATCGATATAGAGGCAGTCGTTTGTCAGATCCTTCGGCTCGGTGCCGCGGTCACAGCAGACGACGCCAATGACACCGTTTTCAAAAATCACACGCTGACCGACCGCATTGACGGGTTTGATCCCGCCGAGCGTGCCGAAGCGGGCAAAGCCCTGCTCGTCGATATAGGTGACAATAAAGCCAACCGTATCCATGTGTGCGGCAAGCATGATGCGTCTGCCGTTGCCTTTTTTATAGACCGCCAGGTTGCCCATGCTGTCTGTGCTGACTTCCCCGTAAGGTGCCGCGAGCTTGGCGATCACATCTGCAATATTTTTTTCACAGCCGGAGGGAGACACCGGCGTAATCAGTTTCTCAAGCAAATTCTTCATCGGAAACCTCCATTTTTTCAAGGAACGCATCTACCAGTGTTTTCATCGCTTCAAAATCGTGGATATTGCCGACACTGGAAGGGCTGTGGATATAACGCACGGCAGCGGAGATCGCACCGACCTTGCAGCCGCCGTTGGACTTCTGGATCGCCTGAGCGTCCGTGCCGCCGGCAATGCGTGTTTTGGTTTGCCACTTAATGCCTTTTGCTTCTGCAAGATCCCGCAGAAGGCAGAACATCTGACGGTCATAGATCGCACCGCCGTCCATAAACGGAATGACGGGCCCCTGTCCGGGCATGCAGACTCTTGCGGCACCTTCGCTCTGCGGGCTGTCTGCCGCCGTAGTGCCTTCCACGACCAGTGCGATATGCGGTACGATACGGAATGCCGCCCCGAAGGCACCGCGGCAGCCGACTTCCTCCTGCACGGTGAAGGCAAACCAGGTGTCGATCGGCAGGTCTTGTTTGAGCGTTTCAAGCAGGATCGCACAGCCGATGCGGTCATCGATCGCCTTCATACGGACAAATCCGTCTGCAAGCTCGGTACACTCGCCGCCGAAGCAGCCGTAGGTGCCGGCAGGTGCGATCGTCTCTGCCTGCTCTTTGCTTTCCGCTCCGATGTCGATATACAGTTTGTTGATCTTCGGAACTTTTTCGCGTTCTTCCTTTGTGGTCAGGTGGATCGGTTTCATGCCGATGATGCCGGGGATGCGATCATCGCCCAGATAGACCTTTTTGCCGATAACAACACGGCGATCTACGCCTCCGACAAAATCAAAGCCAAGGAAGCCTTCTTCGGAAACATGGTTGACGATCACACCGACCTCGTCCATATGTGCGGCAAGCATGACCGTTCTGCGGAGCTTCTTTCTGCCATGCTTGAACACCAGCAGGTTGCCGGCTGTATCTTCGATGATCTCATCTGCATAGGGCTCCGCTTCTTTGCGGATGTAGTTTCTGACTTCATCCTCGCAGCCGGAGGGTCCGAACAGCGAACAGAGTGTTTTGACAGTGTCGAGCATCACACATCCTCCTTCAGCGACAGAATATAGGCCGCAAGCAGCTGTGCGGCATTTTCCAGATCGTCCAGATGCACGGTCTCGATCGGGGTGTGCATATAACGAAGCGGCAAGGACAGGCAGCCTGTTGCGACACCTTCCCTGCTGATCTGCATATCGTCGGCATTGGTGCCGGTGTCACGCGGCAGGATCTCTTTGTTGACGGGGATCTCTTTTTCCTTTGCAAGCTCTGAAAGGCTCTGATACATTTTGCGGTTGAGACGCGGGCCGATGCCGATCGTGGGGCCTTTGCCGAGGGCAAAGGTGCCTTTTTTGTCGCTGTCCGGCGTAGTGCCGAAGGTGACGTCCACTGCGATCGCCCAGTCGGGCATCATGTTGTAGGCACCTGCAGCGGCACCCGCACCCGTGTATTCCTCCTGTACGGAGCCGAGAATGCAGACGTCTACGGGAAGCGGGTGATCTTTCAGCAGTTCCATCGTGCGGATGAGCACTGCAAAGCAGGCACGGTCGTCAAGCGATTTGCCGCAGACCGTTTTTTCACCCATGCAGAACGGCTTTGTTGCGTAGACAACAGGTGTGCCGACGGGAATGGCTTTGACCGCCTCTTCCTGCGTCATGCCGCAGTCGATACGGAGCTTGTCCATCTCGAATGCCTTTTCCCGCTCTTCTGCCGTCAGGATGTGCGGCGGCAGGCAGTTGACGACGCCGTAGACAGGCGGCTCGGTGCAGATCTTTACCTCAAGTCCCGGCAGGATGCGAGGATCGATGCCGACGGCTTCAAACTTCAAAAAGCCCTTGTGATGATCTGTCACGTACATACAGACTTCGTCGAGATGTGCATCGAGAAGAATGCACTTCGCACCGCGTCCGGCCGCCGTGCGGATGCCGATGAGGTTGCCCAACACATCACTCGTGACGGAATCGACGTAGGGATCAAGCAGTTCCTTTGCTGTCTTGGTCGCTTCACTCTCCCGTCCGGTCGGGCCGACCGCCGCGGAAAGTGCAAACAGTGTATTGATCATATCCATGATTTATAACTCCATTACGGTTTTTTTGAACTCTCTGCCGCGTACCATGAAGTTTTTGAACTTGTCAAACGCCGCACTTGCAGGAGACAGCAGCACCACGTCACCCGGCTTTGCCAGTTCTGCCGCTTTGCGTACCGCTTCGTAAAAATCTTCGATCGATAAAATGGCAGGTCTGCCGGGAAGATAGTCCGGTGCCGCCTCTGTGACCGCACGGATCTTGGGGCCCGTGGCACCGGTACAGATGAGGATCTTGACGTGCTCGGTGATCTCCGGGCCGAGAACATCATACGGAATGTGCTTGTCGTAGCCGCCTGCGATCAGAATGACCTGCTGCCTGAAGCTGCGAAGGCCTGCGATCGTCCGGCTCGGACTCGAGGCGATGGAGTCGTTGTAGAACGAAACGCCGTCTTTGATGCGGACAAGCTCGATGCGGTGTTCGACACCGCCGAAGGTACGTGCGACCTCACGGATGTTCTCATCCGATACTTCGTCGCCTACGGCAGCGATCGCTGCCATGTAGTTTTCGATATTATGGACACCGGGAAGCAGGATCTCGTCAGCTTTCATCAGAGGCTTTGTCTGCTCTCCCTTGCGGTAAATCACGCCGTCTTTGAGGAAGATGCCGCTTTCCGGCTCGGACTTCCGCGAAAACTGCAGCAGCTTACCGGGTGCTTTGGAGGCAAAGCCGTTTGTGATCTCATTGTCCATGTTGAGGATGAGCGTATCCTCTGCGGTCTGATGGAGATAAACGTTCTCCTTGGCGGTGACGTACTCCTCCATATCCTTGTGCATATCCAGATGGTTGGGTGCAAGATTGGTGATGACGGATATATGTGCACTGAACGGGAAATACATCAGCTGGAAAGAGCTCAGTTCCAGCACGACTTTATCTTCCGGAGACATGGCATCCGCCTTGTCCAGAAGCGGTGTGCCGATATTGCCGCCGAGCCACACACGGAAGCCCTGCTTTTTATACAGCTCCGAGATCAGCGTGGAGGTCGTTGTCTTTCCGTCGGAGCCGGTGATCGCCGTGATCTTGCAGGGACAGACCTCGAAAAACGCTTCCATTTCGGAAGTCAGTACCGTACCCGCCTCCCGCAATGCCTTGAGCTGCGGTAAATCGGGATGCAGACCGGGTGTGCGGAATGCCACGTCACCCGATATGCCGTCTAAGTAATCTGCACCGAGATGCAGCTTTGCTCCGCGTTGTTCCAGTTCGAGGACTTCTTCATCCAGCTGTGCACGTTCGGTTTTGTCACAGCAGGTGACGTCGATGCCGTATCGCAGAAGCAGCCGTACCAGTGGGCGATTGCTCACGCCGACGCCGAGCACCAGCACACGTTTGCCGGTAAGTTGTTCAAAGTAACGGTCCAGTCTTGTCATAGTGCCGCCTCTTTTTCAAATTTTTCCTTGTATTATTATATACCAAGAACGCCGTATTTGCAACGAAATGTGTTTGACTTTTCGGGAAAACTGCGATAAAATACCGCTGCGACCGCGTTGGACAGCCGCGCAATTCCGCCGAAAGGCGTTTTGTGAGGAAAGTCCGGGCTCCACAGGGCAAGGATAACGGGTAACGCCCGCCCAAGGCGACTTGAGGAAAAGTGCAACAGAAAGAGACTTCTTCGCATTTGCGGAGTAAAGATGGAAAAGTGAGGTAAGAGCTCACTCGCCGGCTGGAGACTGTCCGGTGCTGTAAACTCTATCCGGAGCAACACCGTGGTGGAAGCATATAGGTTGGCCCGACCGCTTCCGGGAGGTGGCTGGAGCGTATCGGCAACGGTACGCCAAGATAGATGGCTGTCAAAACAGAACCCGGCTTACAGATGCGATCGCAAAAATGCACGGAGTATCAAAATCGTTTGATATTCCGTGCATTTTTATACCCTGTATGGGTCACTTTTTTATGCTGCCAAATTTTCCGTCTGTTTTGCCGACGATTTTGTGAAAACTGTGCAATTTCCAACTATTTTACAAAAACAGCCACATTTTCAGTTTACATAACAACACATTATTTTGGAAACATAATTTCCTTACAAAACAGATACATTTTCTGTTTTTCCCTGTGAATAAGTCGGTTTACGGGGTGGAATATACGACACTGAAGGGCGATTATCCCCGATTATCTCTGGAGTTTTTCACATTTTCCACAGCCTTTTCCACAATCGCATAGAAAAGCGAACTTTTTTTCGACTTTCTTCTACAAGTTTACATAAGTCGGTTTCTTATGCTCTTTCACAGGTTTCGACAAATTGTGCGATTTGGTCAAAAGTCAGTCCGGAATGGAGTGCTAAATTCAAACTTCCGGCGATCAGTGCGGCGATCTGATCCGCTTTTGCACCGATCGTCCGTGGAATCACGATGCAGTCCCCCGCCGTCTGTTTTTGTGTTTCTGACACCACCACCGAAGCTTCTGTGACAGTTGGTGTTCCGATGGCATACACGGGAATGCCGAGTTCCTGCTTTGTCAGTGCTGCCCTGCGATTACCGATACCGGAGCCCGGTGTCAGACCGGTGTCCGTCAGCTGTACGGTGCTGCAGATCCTTGCAACGTCTCTGGCCGCAAGTGCATCGATGGCGACAACGCAGTCCGGATGTGTTTCCGAGATGACTGCACGGACGATCTCCGCACTCTCCATGCCGGTGCTTCCCATAACACCCGGCTGCAGGGCACTGACCGTACGCAGTTTGCCGAAGCACTCCGGAAGCTGTCCGGTCAGGTGGCGGGTGACGAACAGACGTTTCAGGCAGCGTGGCCCGACGGAATCAGGTGTTACGTCCGGGTTGCCGAGTCCGACGACCAGTACCGACGCTTCGGGTGACAGTTTCATCATGTCGGCAATTTCTCCCGCCAGCGTCTGCGTGATGCGTGCGAATGCTTTGATCTGATGGCGGTTGAGTTCCTCTAACTCGAGCGTCACATAGGTGCCGATCGGCTTGCGAAGCTGACGCTCTCCTTCCGCATCCAAAACCCTTACCGTGGTCGTTCTGATGCCGCGGCGGACAGTCGTTTTTGCCTGCACGCCGGGAAGTGCGGTACACTGTCCTGCCTCCTGCTGCACATATTCCCGTTCTTCCAGTGCCAGATCCGTGTACGGGCGTTTTTTCAAAATATCCTGTTTTTTTTCGGTATCCTGCTTTGCTTTTTTCTGCTTCATATTTCTATTCTGAGCATTTTACTCCGGAATTATCCACTTTTTTGTTTTTTTTGAAAAAAAGAGTTGATTTTATTGATTGAAACCGCTATAATACATTCCTGCATGAGACGAATAATGTTTCTCTATCAACGCTATTGGAGGAGGTGTAACTCGTGCCCAACATTAAGTCCGCAAAGAAGAGAGTGGAACTGGCAAAGGCTGCAAACGCCAAGAACAAGGCTGAAAAGTCCGAACTGAAGTCCACGATCAAGAAGTTCGATGCAGCTCTGGCTGAAGGCAACCGTGAGCAGGCCGATAGCGCTTATAAGGCAGCCGTTAAGACGGTCGATCAGGCTGTGAAAAAGGGTATTCTGCACAAGAACACCGCTGCCCGCAAGAAGAGCAGCATGGCTGTTAAGATGAACAAAATGGCCTAACATCTGAAATTACCTCCTTCCGGATCATCCGGAAGGGGTTTTTTCATTTTTGTGCTTGTTTTTCAAAGCCGCTTTACGATATAATAAGTGCAGTATTTTGAAAGGAGGTCCTTGCATGGCAGATCTGTTTGCTTCCGTACGCTATCTCAAAGGCGTCGGCGAAGCACGTGCAAAGGTATTTGCATCGCTCGGCATTGAGACGCTGTATGACCTTCTTTCTTATTTTCCCCGTACCTATGAAGATCGCAGCAGGCTTGTTCCCATCTGTGATCTGGAGGCCGATACGCCTGCATGTTTCCGTGCGATCGTTGCTTCGCAGCCGCGTACGGCACACATCCGCAAGGGCCTTGATCTGACAAAGCTGACGGTCGCGGATGAGACAGCGAAACTCAATCTGACGTTCTTTAATCAAAAATATGCTGCCGAGAATCTCCGGTACGGCGAGGAATACTATTTCTACGGTGCCGTCTCCGGCGACTTTATCGGCTACAATATGACCAACCCCGTGTTTGAAGCGGTGGAAAAGCCTGGTGTGCTGACACGGCGTATCATGCCGGTCTATCCGCTGACCGCGGGCATGACGAACAATCTGATGTCCCGCTCCGTCATGCAGGCACTCGATGCCTGTGCAGAGGATCTGCCCGAGCTGCTGCCGGAAGCTATTCGCGAAAAATATCATCTTTGCGACGTGACGACGGCCTACCGCACCATTCACATGCCCGAGTCGTTTGATGCACTGGAGCAGGCACGCAGCCGACTGATCTTTGAAGAATTCTTTATTTTCTCCGCAGGTTTGTCGCTGATGCGTAGTGCCAGAAGCACCGTGCAGCGTCCTGCGTTTACCGATCTGGATCTTTCTGCATTTTACGATGCTCTTCCCTTCCGTCTGACCGGTGCACAGCAGCGTGCCATTGACGAAGTACTGGAAGATTTTGCGTCCGGCAAAGTGATGAACAGGCTCCTGCAGGGCGACGTAGGCAGCGGCAAGACCATGGTCGCTGCGGCTGCGGCTTACTGTGCGGTCAAAAACGGCGTGCAGACGGCACTCATGGTGCCGACAGAAATTCTGGCAGAGCAGCACGCCCGTTCCTTGGAGCCTCTCATGACGAAGCTCGGCATCCGCACAACGCTGCTCACCGGCTCCATGACGCCTGCACAGAAACGGAACGCAAGAACCGCACTTGCAGATCATCAGGTCGACCTGATCATCGGTACGCATGCACTCATTTCCGAGGCGACCGAATTTGCAAACCTTGGTTTTGTGATCGCAGACGAGCAGCACCGTTTCGGTGTCGCACAGCGTGCGGCACTGGCGGAAAAAGGTCAGAATCCGCATCTGCTTGTCATGTCTGCGACACCCATCCCGCGTACGCTGGCTCTGATCCTTTACGGCGATCTCGATCTTTCCGTGATGGATGAGTTGCCACCCGGCAGACAGCAGATCGACACCTTCCTTGTCGGCGAGAATATGCGGGCAAGGATCAACGCCTTTATCCGCAAGCAGGTCTCCGAAGGACATCAGTGCTATATCGTCTGTCCCGCGATCGAAGAAAACGAGGAGATCGAATCACTCAAATCTGCAGAAATGTGGGCAGAAGCACTGCAGAAATCCGTCTTCCCCGATCTGCGTGTGGCACTCGTCCACGGCAGGATGAAGGGTGCGGAAAAAGATGCCGTGATGGGTGCGTTTGCACGCGGGGAATATGATCTTTTAGTTGCAACGACCGTGATCGAAGTCGGTGTGGACGTGCCGAATGCGACGTTAATGGTGATTGAAAACGCTGACCGTTTCGGCTTGAGCCAGCTGCATCAGCTACGTGGACGTGTGGGACGCGGCAAGGCGAAATCCTACTGCGTGCTGTTCTCTTCCAGCCGCAATGCAGACACGAACGCAAGGCTCAAAGCACTTTGCGGCACAAATGACGGTTTTAAGATCGCAGAAGAAGACCTTGCTCTGCGTGGCCCCGGCGATTTCTTCGGGCAGCGGCAGAGCGGTCTGCCGGCATTCAAGGTTGCAAATCTTTCTATGGATCTGGAAACGCTGAAGCACGCTCAGCAGGCTGCGGCAGAGTTCTTAAAGACAGAGCATCCTGAAACACTGACGGAATATCAGGCTCTTCTGCGACGCATCCGTGCGTTGTTTGACAGTGGAGAAACTGTTTTGAATTAAAAAACTGTTGTAAGAGCCGAAAAAATGTTGTAGAATAGTCGGGCTTGAAAAAAATACTCTTTGGAGGATCGTAATATGAAGAAACCCATCGTATTAGTCATTATGGACGGCGTCGGCAAGGGCGACGGCGGCAGCGGTGACGCAGTCGCAGTCGCAAAAACTCCCACGCTTGACAAGCTGTTTGAAACCTGCCCCTACACGTGGCTGAAGGCACACGGCTCCGCCGTCGGTCTGCCCAGCGATGACGATATGGGCAACTCCGAGGTCGGCCACAACGCACTCGGCTGCGGTCAGGTCTACTCTCAGGGTGCAAAGCTCGTCGGCGAGTCCATCGAAAACGGCAAGCTGTTTGAGTCCAAGGCATGGACGGATCTTTCCGCAAACTGTGAAAACGATGCCCATGCGATGCACTTCCTCGGCCTGCTGTCCGACGGCAACGTGCATTCCAATATCAGCCATCTGTTTGCCCTACTTCGCCGTGCAAAGGCACAGGGCATCCGCCGCGTGTAC
>JAZUDF010000191.1:0-5912 GCA_045639485.1 Faecousia sp.
CGGTAAACGTATATTCATAAATCCTTTCCACACCATCCGGAATATTGATACTCGTCAGTGCAGCACAGTCCATGAATGCGGCATCACCAATGTACGTCACGCCGTCTGGAATTACGATGTCTGTCAATGAAGCACAGTCCATGAATGCAGCTGGGCCGATGCACATCACGCCATCGGGAATCTTGATATTTGTCAGTGCAGAACAACCCATAAATGCATGATCTTCGATGTATTTCAGGTCATCCGGAAGAACAATGTTTTTCAATGCTGCACAGTCCGCAAACACCGCATCGACGATGGATATCACGCCATCCGGAATATTGATGCTTGTCAGTGCGGTGCAGCCCGCAAACGCAGATTCGCCGATGGATATCACGCCATCCGGGATCACGATGCTCGTCAGTTCGCTACAGCCATCGAACGCACTCTCGTCGATGTCTGTCACACTATTCGGAAGAACAATGTTTTTTAATGTAGTACAGCCCTTGAATGCTTCGTTGCCGATAATAGTCACACCTTCGGGAATGACGATACTGCTTTCCGTGCCATGATATTTTACAAGTACGCTGTCGCGGATTTCAAAATCTTCCATCCTTTTGCCGCCTTTCTGCCGTTTTTCTATTAAACAACTAAATTTTCACAATTTGTATTTCATTTGCAAAAGAAAGTTATTCGTGCTTAGTGGATTCTCATAGTTCGTATGCTCACCAATGGTATAAGTCTGTCCATTCTGCTTGAAGATAACATTTTCGCCCTTTAAAAACACACATATTCCCCCTAATTTCAAATTTCAACTTAATTTTACAATATATTTTTTGATTTTCAACTATTTTGCAACATTGATCTTTATCATTTCGGTTAACGGAGGGAATTTGATTGCTCCGATTGCAAGGGCAACCCCATAATCGTTCCTGTCCTGTGGATTTGAAACGGGAGTTTCTTTGTGCGAAGATCGCCACATTGAAGGCACAATGGCGTGGAAAGACGGCTCCAAAACCGGTGACGGGAAACCCTCCGTTGTGCTGAGTGATTCATACACAATTCATTGGGATAAATATTCGGAACCAGAGGGCCAAACATTCCACGTGCTGATCACAAGAATCAAACTGAAAACAGAGCAATAGAACCGGAAGCCCAAACCGGAAATCGCCCCTGCAAAAACTTTACTTTTTGTGTAACACACCCCCGAAACTTTACTTTTGGTGTAACAGACCCCCAATACTTTACTTTTGGTGAAACACTGGCAAAAACAGCGAACATCTTATGATGTTCGCTGTTTTTGCTTTCGAATCCACCGTGTACGATGACCGCCGCACCCCCGAGGGCAGGATGTTCGTGCTTTTGCGTGAAGAAGGTTTTTCGCTGCCTGAAAGACCGGCGAAGCTCTTTACAATTATTAATAATAGGCGTATAATTATTCTATCCGAAGTGCTGCAAATACTGTTTGGCACGGGAAAACAAAAAAGGAGAGTTGAACCATGAGCAAACATTTCAAGCGTACGCTCGCGATCCTGCTTGCACTTGTGATGGTCATCGGATTGCTTCCGACCTTCGCATTTGCGGCAGAATCTGCACAGGAAACGGCTGAGATCGTTACGCCGGAACACGAAGCCGAGCTACAGGCTGATATTTTCGGCGACATCAACCGTTACTTCTCCGCAAAAAACAAGAAAGACTCGGCCGCTTCACCGGAAGACTTCTATGAAGCGTCGGATGACATCAAGGCCCTCGTCCTTGCATCCGATACCTATGTTGAAGATTCTCTGGTCGAAAACGGCTCCGGTTTCTGGTGGAAAACGACCACAGGCATCACCTGCGGCTATTTCCCGCAGCACGAATATGAAATGGCGGTTATGCGCGCAAACAACGCGACCTCCACGACCAGACACGCCACGGCATACGGCTGTGTCGATTATGACGCTTCCGCAGCGGGCAGTGACGACGTGTGTGTGGTCGGCCCGCTGTACAGTGAGGATTCTTCCTTCACCAATCAGTACGGCAGCGAGGCTTCCCGTATCGCCAACGCACTCGGCGGCACGGCATATCGCCTGATCAATGAGAGTGCGACGGTCGACGCCATTGCCGATGCGGTTTCCAAGTGCCGCGTCGTCATGTTCGACTCCCACGGCAACACCGACTGGGGCTACTTTGACGGCGGCTCCGACGGTAAGGGGGAAGCCGACTGTGTCACGCAGGCCAACACCTCCTACATCTGCCTGTCCTCCGGCTCCGGCATCACCGCTGCCGATATGGAATATGTCGCAGCTACCAACCCCAACTCCGCAAACGCCACCTTCTGCCACGCCTATTCTGACATCTACGGCAACTATGTCATTGACGGCACGGCGATCGCAAACCATATGACGCAGGATGCACCGAACAGCATGCTCTGGATGGCGATGTGCCTCGGTATGGCAACGGACAGCTTTGCCGCACCGCTGCGCAACAAGGGCGTGAGCGTTGTCTACGGCTATTCGCAGTCCGTCACCTTCTACGGCGATTATGATTACGAATACGACTTCTGGACGAGAATGATCGCAGGCGACACCGTCGCGCAGGCGATGGCCTACACAAAGACACGCAACGGTAACTGGGATCCTTATATGTACTGCGACACCATCGGCGAGGCAAGAAGCTATTATGCTGCCTTCCCGATCGTTGTTTCCGCACAGGATGCCTACCCCGGACAGCGCATCAACGGCACCTATGCCGGCACGGTCGACGATGTGCAGACGGTCAACTCCGTCTGGACGCTCGAAGAGCACACCTCCGAGCCCTGCACCGTCACGCTCCTTGCAGGTGGCAATCTCTACCGCACGCTGGATGCGATGACCTACAGCTCCGTTTCACTGCCCGACTATGTCGGCAGCGTTCCCGCAGGGTATGAGTTCATCGGCTGGGTCGTCTCCGAGATCGACCCGCCCAGCACCGTCAAGCCCACGATCTACACCGACGCTTATGCCATTGCGGGAAGCACCGCAGTGACGCTCCGCGCCTGCTTCTATAAGAGCGAGGGCGGCGGAGGCCTGATGCTGAGCCAGATGAAGCAGGGCGACAGCATCGAAAACGGCGACAGGCTCGTCATCAAGGCATACGATATGGATTATGCGATGTATCAGGCGACCGCAAACAGCTCCTATGTCGCAAAATACACCTTCACCAGTGATCTTGACACGATCCTTGCAGACCCGAGAAACTACTTCACCGCGACGCTGTCCGGTACCGGCTTCACCCTCGGCGATGCGACCAACGGTTATCTGTTCAGTTCCAGCAACAACCTCTATGTCGGCTCCTCCGCACAGGTCTGGACGCTTGCCGATTACGGCAGCGGCGTTTTCAAGCTGCAGTCCGACGGCAGAAACCTCTCCTACCGCTATGACCTGTCTGCCGCAAACCAGCTTTGGAGAATGGGCGGCACGAAATACGGCACCAGCGGTCAGACCTACCTTGAAATTTACAAGATCTCCGGCAGTCCCGCAACGACCTATTACACCACCGCACCCGGCGGCATCGTTGCGTGTGAGCACACCGAGCTGACCGAATACCCCGCCACCGACGCGACCTGCCTTGAAGACGGCAACACCGCCTACTATGCCTGCACCTGCGGCATGTATTTCTCCGACGCGGACGCGACCGATGTCATTGACGAAGGAACGTGGGTGATCGACGCACTCGGCCACGACTACGGCGAGCCCGTCAGCGGCGAAGACGGCACCCACGCCCGCACCTGCTCCCGCTGCTTCGATGTGCAGACGGAAAACTGTGCCGATTTCGGCGTGCTGACTTCCGAAGGCGGCAATGAATTTGCCTGCTCCGAATGCGGCTACATCTGGACGATCCCGCAGTTCGGTAAGACCACCAAGGTCGCAGAGGGCGATCACATCGTCATCTACAACCCCGCCGCAGGCAAGCTGCTCGGCTCTGCCGCCACCGGCACCAGACTGGTCGGTGTTGCAGTTCCCGCAGGCTACTATACGGCGACCACGATGCTGATCCCCGACGGCACGGCAGTGATGACCGTCACCGACCTTGACGAAAACGGGCAGTTCCATCTGACCGTTTCCTCCGGCGGCAGTACACTCTATCTGACCTCCGGTGCAACCGGCAACTCTCTGACCTTTGCCGCAGCTCCCGCAGCGGGCACGACCGACTACGCCCTGTGGACGATCGACACAACCTCCGGCGTCGTCGTAAAGAATGTCAACGCAGCCTATAACGGCAGCGCACAGGCACTGGAGTACTATACCTCTTACGACAACTTCACCACCTACACCGCCGCCACCGGCACGGCGTTCCAGATGGAGATCTTCTCCGACAATATCACCTGTGCACACGCCTCCACCACCCTGTACGGTGCAGCGGAAGCGACCTGCGTGGACGACGGCTATACGGGCGACCTCATCTGCGATATCTGCGGTGAAACCATCACGGCAGGCATCGTCATTCCCGCGACCGGCCTGCACACTTACGACGAGGATCACATCTGCACCGTCTGCGGTCAGAAGGATCCGAGCTTCACCGACTACTCCGGTGACTATTACATTGCAGCCCGCCGTACCTCCGGCAACTACTTCTGGATGACCGATGTTCTGACCTCCAGCAGCGACAAGCGATACACCGCAGTCGATTCCGGCCTGACGGAGCTTCCTGCACAGATCGACGCCGACGCTGCTAATTCCAAGTATGTCTGGCGGCTTGAACGGCAGGACAGCGGCATTTATCTGCTGTGTGCACCTGAACTTGGTAGCTGGGGCTATTCCTACCACTATTCCGGCAACACCGCAAACTTCACCGCCGATGTTTACTCTGTCCCGCTGACAGTTGTTAAGAACGGTGATACCTACACATTCAGCTATGTTGACAAGGACAACGCGACCAGATACCTGTCGCTGAACAAAGATTCCAGATACAACTACTTTGCATACTACATTGCCGGTCAGCGCAGCGACCTCAGCCTGATCCCCGTGGTCACGCCGACGCACACCGCCGCATGGAAAGAAGCGGCTGAGGCTGACTGCTCGACCCAGACCGACGGCAATGTCAGCTACTGGTACTGCGAAGAATGTGCGGCAGCCGCCTCCGGCACACACTACGGCAAGGCATATTCCGATGAAGCGCTGACGACCGAGATCCCGGCAGACGAAGTGACAATCGCGTGGGCACACGCTTGGGTCGAGGGCGAGACCGTTGCACCCACCTGTGCAGCACCCGGCTATACGCCGGTTACTTGCTCCGTCTGCGGTGCGACCGACACCATCAACCCGGTCGACGCACTCGAGCACACGCCTGCAAGCTATCCCGAAGCGGCTCCTTCCTGCCTTGTGCCCGGCTCCACCGGCGGCTCCTACTGCTCTGTCTGTGAAGCAGTCCTCGAAGAACCTGCCGAAGTTGCCGCGCTCGGTCACGATTACATCTACACCGACAACGGCGACGATCACACCGTGACCTGCTCCCGCTGCGATTACAGCCTCACCGAAGCACACACCTACACGGACGGCGTCTGCATCTGCGGCGCACTTGAGCCGGTCGCACCGATCGAGATCAAATCCGCTGCTTTGAAGATCAACGAAAACATCAATATCATCTATGCCGCCGAGATCCCCGAAGGCTATACGGATCCCTATATGGTCTTCACCTTCCTCGGAAATGACCGTACGGTCACGGACTATACCGTCAATGGCGAAGGACAGTATTGCTTCGAGTTCGCAGATGTCAATCCGCAGTGTATGGGCGACAACATCAGCGCGACGCTGTATGCGACTCTGAACGGCGAGACCGTTTCCGTAACGAAGGCAGAGTACAGCGTCAGAGATTATTGCGTCAACCAGCTTGCAAAGGCAGACGATGCATCACTCATCACCCTGCTTTCTGACATCCTGACCTACGGTGCAGCAGCACAGACCTATGTTGGC
>JAZUDF010000192.1:0-3851 GCA_045639485.1 Faecousia sp.
TTGTCCAGAGCCTGAACGGCCGACTGAAGAAACAGATCGCGACTGCTGGATCCCTGGGCCTGCGTAGACCCGGCCAGGAAACCGTGCAGCCCGACAACGTCCAGACCAGAGGCAAGATCGCAAAGATCGGCTTCATGCTGGAAGTCACCGAAGTAGAAAAAGGAGGTAGCAGGAATGGAACTTCATGAACTTGCTCCCGTAAAGGGTTCTACCCAGGTTGGTAAGCGCAAGGGCCGTGGTTGCGGCACCGGCAACGGCAAGACCGCAGGTCGCGGACACAAGGGCCAGAAGGCTCGCTCCGGCGGCAAGACCCGTATCGGCTTTGAAGGCGGCCAGATGCCTCTGGCACGTCGTATCCCCAAGCGCGGATTCAACAACATTTTCGCAAAACCCTTCACTGCAATTAACGTTGCAGCTCTGAACGCTTTCGAAGACGGTGCTGTCGTTGACGCAGCTGCCCTCATCGAAAAAGGCATTATCGCTGATTGCCCCAATGGTCTCAAGGTCATTGCCAACGGCAACCTGACCAAGAAACTGACTGTCAAGGCAGCGGCGTTCTCCGAATCTGCCAAGGCAAAGATCGAAGAAGCAGGTGGAAAGGCAGAGGTGGTGTAAGTGCTTACTACCATCCGCAATGCATGGAAGATCAAGGATCTTCGCAGAAAGATCCTGTTCACCCTGCTGATCATCCTTCTGTACAGAATCGGTAATGCAATTCCCGTTCCGTACATCAACACGGAGCTTTTGAACCAGGCATTCAATGAAAGACTGAGCCAGACCATCCTCGGCCTGTACAACGTCATGTCCGGTTCCGCACTGGCAAACGGCACGATCCTCGCACTGAGCATCCAGCCGTACATCAACGCATCCATCATCATCGAACTGCTCTGCATTGCAATTCCTGCTCTGGAACGCCTGCAGAAGGAGGGCGGTGAAGAAGGCCGCAAGAAGATTGCGTCCATCACCCGTTATTCCACGGTTGCTCTTGGCCTTCTGATGGGCTTTGCCTATTGGATGATGCTCAAGAACTACAACACCGCATACTATGGCGGTCTGCTCCTCAAGGATACCGGTTGGCTCGCAGCCATCACCGTCATCCTGACCTTCGGTGCAGGCTCTGCTCTGGTCATGTGGCTCGGCGAACAGATCACCGAATTCGGTATCGGCAACGGTATCTCCATGATCCTGTTTGCAAACATCATTTCCCGTCTGCCCGAAATGGTCACCGAACTGGTGCAGTTCACCGCTGCAAAGTTCCAGGAAGGTGTGGGCTGGCAGTGGATCTGGTTCCCCATCGTGGTCGTTATCGGCATGCTGGCACTCGTTGTCTTCATCGTGTTCATCACGCAGGCAGAACGCCGCATCCCGGTATCCTACGCAAAGCGTGTCGTGGGCCGCAAGGTCTACGGCGGTCAGAACACCCATCTGCCCATCAAGGTGAATATGTCCGGCGTCCTGCCTGTCATCTTCGCACAGTCCGTCATCAGCCTGCCCGAGACGATCGTTACGTTCCTCGGCAAGTCGATGCCCGGCTTCCTGAGCTCCAGAGGCGTGCTCTACTGCGTTATCTACGCACTGCTGATCATTGCATTCAGCTACTTCTACGCTACCATTCAGTACAATCCTGTTGAGATCTCCAACAACCTGCGGAAGAACGGCGGCTTCATCCCCGGCTATCGTCCCGGCAAGCCGACCTCCGATTTCATCCACAGAACGATCAACAAGATCACGCTGTTCGGTGCGATCTTCCTGGGCATCGTTGCCCTGCTTCCCATGATCGCCGGCATCTTCACGCAGAACTACAATCTTGCACATGAAGCCGAGATCACTGCAGGCACGCTCGCCCGTATGCCGTCCCTGTCTGTCGGCGGCACCTCTATCATCATCGTAGTCGGCGTTGCTCTGGAAACTGTCCAGGCAATGGAAGCACAGATGATGATGCGTCACTACAAGGGTTTCCTGGAGTAATCGGAGGATCGGTGCATGAAGCTGATTCTTTTGGGTGCTCCCGGAGCCGGCAAGGGCACGCAGGCCGAGATCATTGCAAACAAACTGCATATCCCGACCATCTCTACCGGCAATATCCTGCGTGAAGCAATCAGAAACGGCACACCCACCGGCCTCAAAGCCAAGGCTTTGATGGACGAAGGCAAGCTCGTTCCCGACGATGTCATTATCGGCATCGTCGAGGAACGGGTGGCCCGGGAAGACTGTGCAAACGGTTATATCCTGGACGGTGTTCCCCGTACGATCCCTCAGGCCGAAGCACTTGAGGCACGGGGCATCTGCATGGACAGTGTCGTCTCCATCGAAATCGATGATTCCGTGATCGTCGGCCGCATGAGCGGACGCCGCGTATGCAGCGGCTGCGGTGCGAGCTACCACGTCACGGCAAACCCGCCAAAGGTTGAGGGCGTCTGTGATGCCTGCGGCTCCGAGCTCATCATCCGTAAGGACGATATGCCGGAAACCGTGCAGAACAGACTGAAGGTCTACCACGAGCAGACCGAGGCCTTGAAGGGCTTTTATGAGAAACTCGGAAAGCTGAAGCTTGTCGAGGGAAATCAGCCCATCGAAGATGCCAACCGCGACATCATGGCGGCTTTAGGTGTGCAAGCATGATCCCGGTGAAAAACGAACGCGAACTGGTCGCGATGCGTAAGGCCTGTAAAATTACCGCGGCAGCCCGTGCATTTGCAGGGGAAATGGTAAGACCGGGCATTACGACCGGAGAAATCGATAAAGCCGTTCACGACTTTATCCTTTCGCAGGGTGCAAAACCATCCTTCCTCCACCTGTATGGCTATCCTGCCAGCACCTGCATCTCGGTGAACGAGACCATCATCCACGGCATCCCGGGCAACCGGAAACTGTGTGAAGGTGACATCGTTTCCGTGGACGTCGGTGCCTTCTGGGGAGGATTTCATGGAGATTGTGCCGCAACCTTCGCTTGCGGAGAGATTTCTCCGGAAGCACAGAAACTCATTGATGTCACGAAACAGAGCTTTTTCGAGGGCATAAAATTCGCACGTCAGGGCAATCGCGTCTCTGACATCTCCCATGCGGTACAAACGTATGTGGAGGCAAACGGTTTTTCCGTGGTGCGTGCGTTCGTAGGTCACGGCGTAGGCACGCAGATGCACGAAGAACCGGAGGTGCCGAATTACGGTGCTCCCGGCAGAGGACCGCGACTTTTCAAAAACATGACGATCGCAGTGGAACCCATGGTCAACCAGGGAACCTACGAGTGCCGTGTTCTGAAGGACGGTTGGACGACAGTCACGTCCGACGGAAAGCTCGCAGCCCACTATGAAAATACTGTGCTCATTACAGACGGCGAGCCGGAAATCCTCACCGTCACCGAGGGGCTTTAGTATGGAAATCCAGAAATCGGACATTATCCTTTCGACCGCAGGTCGAGATCAGGGAAAACTGTTCTATGTGATCGGAACAGAAGGTGCGTACGTCCTGATCGCCAACGGCAAAGAAAGAAAGCTGGAACGTCCCAAACGCAAAAAGCTGAAACATGTTCGCAGAGTCACTCGGACGAATTCCCGAGTCGCCGAAAAGATCGCAAACGGCGACAAAGTACTCAACAGCGAATTACGAAGGGACCTGGCGGCTATCCGTCAGAGTATCGAGAGTCAGAACCAAGGAGGGAATTAAATCTTGGCAAAAGACGATGTAATCGAACTTGAGGGCATCGTAACAGATGCACTGCCGAATGCAACGTTCTCCGTCGATATCGGCGGCGGACACACCATTCTGGCACACATTTCCGGCAAGCTCAGAATGAACTATATCAAGATCTTGCCCGGTGATAAGGTGACCGTCCAGATGTCACCGTACGA